>CAZQUB010000050.1:0-11980 GCA_964596225.1 uncultured Acidimicrobiaceae bacterium | reverse complement strand
ACTACATGGAGGAGGCGGAGCGCCTCTGCGACCGGGTCGGCATCATCGACCACGGCCGGCTCGAGGCGGAGGGCACCCGCCACGAGCTGGTCCAGATGGTCGGGCAACGGGACCGGGTCCGCCTCACCGCCTCCGGGCCCCTCGAGACGGTGTCCACCACCCTCGCCACTCTGCCCGGGGTGCGGCAGGCGGGGGTTCGTGACGGCGGCATCGACCTCATCGTCGACGACGCTTCGGCGCTGCTGGCCGGCATTCTCGCCACGGTGGCGGAGGGAGGCGTCACCGTGTCGGGCGTGGACATCGACGAGCCGGATCTCGAGTCGGTGTTCCTCCACGTCACCGGGAGAGCCCTGCGGGACTGACGATGCGACGTGCTCTCGCCATCGCCGCCAAGGACGTCCGGGAGCGGATCCGGGACCGGTCGGCGATCGTGGTGGGGATCATCGCCCCCCTCGGCCTGGCTGCCATCTTCAGCTTCGTGTTCAACCCGATCCAGAGCTTCAGCTTCTCCGCCACCTACGCGGTGGTGAACCAGGATGGCGGCCCGGCGTCGACCGTGTTCGTCGACCAGGTGCTGGGGGCGATGGAGGCTTCCGGCGCCGTCGACGTGGTCGCCACCGGTTCGGTCGAAGAGGCGCGCCGCCTCGTCGAGGAAGGAGCCGATCCGTTCGGGAGCGGCGAAGGTGTCGACGGGGCGTTCGTGTTCCCGGCGGGATTCAGCGACCTCGTCCAGTCGGCGCAGCCGGCCGGCTTCGAGGTGATCATCAACGACGGGAACGGCGCAGGCGCCAACGTCGCGGTGGCCATGGCGCGGTCGTACGCGAGCCAGCTCGACTCGGTGCGTCTCGCGGTCGCCACCGCCGAGCATCTGGGCGACACGACCGACCGCCTCGAAGCCGGGGCCCGCGCCGCGGCCATGCCACAACCGGTGGATCTCGTCGACGTCCCGGCCGCGGTCAAGCAGCTCGGCGACACCACCTTCTACGCCGCCGGGCTGGCGATCTTCTTCCTCTTCTTCACGGTGCAGTTCGGCGTCAACGGCCTCCTGGAGGAACGCAACAACGGCACGCTGAGCCGGCTGCTGGTGGCGCCGATCACCCGGCCGACGATCCTCGTCGGGAAGATGCTCACCGCATTCCTGCTCGGCATGGTGAGCATGATCCTCCTCGCCATCGCCACCACCTTGATGTTCGGGGCGGAGTGGGGGAACCCGATAGGGGTCCTGATCCTGATCGTCGCCGGCGTCGTCTCGGCGATGGGGATCATGGCGGTCGTGGCCGGCTTCGCCCGGACCGCCGAACAGGCCGGCACCTTCGCCGGCATCATCGGGGTGGTGCTCGGCTTCCTCGGCGGCACCTTCTTCCCGATCGCCCAGGCCGGGGGGTTGCTGGCGACGCTCCGCTTCCTCACCCCGCACGCCTGGTTCATGCAGGGCCTCGGCGATCTGGCGGGCGGCAACCTGGCCGACATCGTCCCCTCGGTGGTGGCGCTGCTGCTCTTCGGGCTGGTGACGGGGAGCGTCGCCATGGTGCGGTTCAGGAAGGGGTTGCAGCCGTGAAGGTGCTGGTGATCGCCGCCACCAACCTGCGCCGCTTCCTGCGGGACCGCTCCAACATCTTCTTCGTGTTCGTGTTCCCGATCCTGCTCATCCTGGTGCTGGGCGCCTCGTTCGGCGGCACGGTGGTTCCCCGCCTCGGGGTCCTCTCCCACGACTCGGGCGAGCTGGCGGTGGACCTCACCCAACGCCTCGACGCCAGCAGCGACATCCGCATCACCACCTTCGACGACCGGCCCGCGATGGTGCGGGCGGTGGAGCGGGGAGAGCTGGAGGCGGGATTGGTGATCCCGGCCGGGTTCGATGCCACGATCCGCGCCGGCGACATCGCCGATCTCGAGTTCGTGGAGAGTACCGGCGACACCGCGATGCGGACCACGGTCGAATCGATCGTCACTCAACAGGCGACGGTGCTCCGGGCCGCCCACTACGCGACGTCGGAGGGGGTCGCCGGCTTCGCCGACGGCCTGACGACGGCCGTCGCCCTCGAGCCGCACATCCCCGAGGTGGCGGTGACCGTCTCCACCTCGGGCGAGACCTTCGCCCTGGCCCGCCTCGGGCAGTTCGACTCCAGCGCCCAGACCCAGCTCCTCCTGTTCATGTTCCTCACGTCGGCGACCGCCTCGGCGGCCCTCATCCAGACCCGCCGCTACGGCGTCGCCCACCGCATGATCTCGACCCCGACGACGGCCCGGACCGTCCTCGTCGGGGAGGGTCTGGGTCGCTACGTCGTGGCGCTGGTTCAAGGAACGTTCATCATGGCCGGCACCTGGCTGCTGTTCGGCGTCGACTGGGGCGACCCGGTGGGTGCGGTGGCGGTGCTCGTCGTGTTTGCCCTGGTGGGAAGCGGCGCCGCCATGCTGATGGGAGCACTGTTCCACAACGACCAGCAGGCGAGCGGCCTCGGCGTTCTGCTCGGCCTGGGCCTCGCCGCCCTCGGCGGCTGCATGGTCCCGCTCCAGGTGTTCAAGTGGATCTCACCGGGGCTCTACCGAGTGGCGCACATCACCCCGCACGCCTGGGCGATGGAGGCGTTCGACCACATGGTGCTCGACAACGCCGGGCTGGTGGGCATCCTCCCCTACCTGGCCATCCTGCTCGGCTACGCCGTGGTGCTGTACGGGGTGGCCTCGTGGCGGCTCCGCCGGGTGCTGACCCACTGACCCGGGGTCACTCCTCCTCGGATTCTCGCCCCTCATCGGATGCGTCCACCAGCGCCGCGAACCCGTCGAGGTCGGCCACCGTCGGCGAGTGGGTCCACACCGCGAGGTCCCCGAGCAGCTCGGCGTAGCGTTCCTTCTGACCGGGGCGTACCACCACCCGCAGCGGAGTGCCCGCGGGGAGGATCTCCTGGTAGTGCCCGAGGACGGCCCGATGTGCCGGGAGGTCGAGGTCGAGCTGGAACACGACGCCGTGGGCGGCCTCCACCAGGGGGCATTCCTCCCCGAACAGGACGGGACACCGGTCGACGTCCGACGGCCCGGAACAGGCGAGGACGGGATGGCCTGCCTTGGTGAGCAGGTCCTCCTCGAGGTCGCTCCCGTCGCCGGGCGTCACGTTGAGGATCACGCTGTCGTCATGATCCATCGCCGTCTCCTCTGAAGTACTCGGCGATCTTGGCGTCGGCCTCCGCACCGAACAGCATCTCGGCGACCTCACGAATGCCGGCGGAGGCGCGGATCGTCTCGGCAGAGACCACCTGGCTGATCTTCGAGCGCCGCCGCATGAAGTCCTCCAGCTTGGTGATCATCTCGGTGCCGGCCGCCAGGTGCAGTTCGACCCGCAGGTAGTCGGCGTTGTCCATGATGTCCTTGCCCATGGTGGGATCCCGCTGGATCTCGTCGAGCATCTCGAAGGCACGGCGCCCATAGCGGCGCCAGAGGCGATCCGTCAGCGGCTCCACGTCGCGCTTGTGGCGCATGGCGTCGAGCTTCATGAGGCGGGCCTGGCGATAGAACTCGTCGCGGGTGGCGCGGGCCGGCTCGCCGTACCAGGTGCCCTTGTCCTTCTCGAGCGGTACCCCGAGGCGCGTGACCCCGGCGGCGACCTCCTCACCGACGTTGAGGCAGTCGGTGAGCTTGCCCCCGAAGATCGAGATCGCGTTGTCCTTCTCGTCGACCTCGATCTCGTGCTTGCGGGACAGTTTGGTCCAGTCGACATGCTCCTGATCGTCGCCGTCGCGGCTGACGACGAGGGGTCGCACGCCCGAACGCTCCGCGATCACGTCGGCCGCGGTGAGGGGTTGCGGCAGATCGAGCCTGGCGTTGATCTGACCGAGGAGGAATCCGCGGTCCTCCTCCGTCACGTGCGTGAAAGGATCCGCGACGCGGGTGTCCGTGGTCCCGATCACCGATCTGGCGCCCATCGGGATCACGTAGAACAGACGCTGCGTGTCGTCGAAGAAGGCGAGGACACGTTCGTTCTGGGTGATCTTCGGGACGATGAGGTGGATGCCCTTCGAGTAGACGATGCGGTGCTCGGTGCGGAGCCCCAGTTGCGAGTTGACCCCGTCGATGAAGGGACCGGTGGCGTTGATCAGGACCCGGGAGGTGCACGACAGTTCGTCACCGGTCTCGACGTCGCGCAGCTTCATCCGCCAAACGGAGCCGTCCCGGTGCGCCTCGACGAGCTCCACGTAGTTGGCCGCGGCGGCTCCGACGTCCAGAGCCGAACGGATGAACCCGAACACGAATCGGGAATCGTTGTCTTTGAGGTAGGCGTCGTAGTACTCGATGCCGCCTCGCACGTCTTCGATGTCGATCACGGGCTCGACCGACTTGATCTTGGCGGCCCGCAGGACCCGCGGACGGTGGGTCCGGAAGTTGCCGATCGCCCAGTAGGCGAAGCTGCCGAGGGCGGCGAGCCAGGGCGGGAAGGGTGAGCTCTCGTCCAGCGCGGCGAGGAAGGCGATCTCCTTGATGTTGTCGGGGTACGCCTTGATGAGGCGGTTGCGTGACATGCACAGCTTGCGGACCAGCAGGACCTCGTACGTTTCGAGGTACTTGAAACCGCCCCATACGAGATTCGACGACTGCTGACTGGTGAACGCACCGAAGTCGCCGCGATCGACGAGCGCAACCGACGCGCCGCGACCGGCGAGGGCAGCGGCACATACCGCTCCGTTGATACCGCCTCCGACGATGAACACGTCGAACGTGCCGTTGCGAATGCGGTCGATGCTGGCAGTTCGAAGGTCCATCACCACGCTCCTTCAGCCGCCGAGGCCCCGGTCAACCATCCGCCGTACCCTGTCGGTTCGGCATGATCCCTCAGCGTAGGCGGAGTGTGATGGGAACGGGCGTCGGCCCGGCGGTCCCCGCACGGCATGCTGTGGTGTGGTGCCACCGGCACGGCCGCCCTAGTCGCGGTTCTCGACCTCGCCGGTGGTGACCTGATCGTCGATCGACTGACCGAGCACCAGGGCCTGCAAGGTGGCGTCGAGCAGGCTGCGGCTGACCGGGCCGCTCACCTTGCCCACGATGGTCCCGGAGCGGTCGATGAAGAACGTCTCCGGCAACCCGAGCACCCCGAACTCGAGCGCCACCCGCGAGTCGGCGTCCTCGACGTAGACGTACGGGTCGCCCCTCCCCATCTCGGAGAGGAAGTCGAGGCCGTTGGCGACGGTGTCCTGGTAGAGCACCCCGACGAAGGTCACGTCGAAGTCGGCGTAGTCGGCGGCGGCGGCCAGCAGCGCCTCGTGCTCGGCGCGACAGCTCAGGCACCAGGACGCCCAGAAGTTGACGACCACGATGTCACCCTCCAGGTCACGCAGATCCACGGTGCCGTCGAACTCCAGGTAGGGGATGGTGACGTCGGGGACCTGGGCGCCGATGAGCGGCGATGGCGACAAGGTCGGATCGGAGCCGAACCGCCCGGCGAACACGACGCCGAGCGCCACCACCGCCATCCCGGCCGCGATGACCAGCCAGAACACGAGGCTGGAACGGCGGTTCGGTTCCGGGGTCATCCGGCTCCTTCCCGGGCGGTGGCGAGCATGGTCTCAGCCTCGGTACGGATGTCGGCGGGAAGGTCGTCGAAGCCGAGCAGCGTCTCCAACGGGGCGATGGCGCCGGCCGGGTCGTCGAGCCCGTCGAGGCGGATGTTGGCCAGGTACCAGTAGGGCAGCTCCTGCTCCGGGGCGATCTGGAGCGATCGCTCGACGAACTGGGCGGCCACCTCGGACTCGCCGGACAGGTAGGTCATCCATCCGACGTTGGCGAGGGCTTCGGGGTTCTGTTCCTTGTCGAGGATGATCAGGTAGTGGTCGAGCGCCTTGTCGAACTCCCCGGCGTAGAAGTAGCGCCTCGCCAGCGCCAGCCGCATCGGGGTGTTGTCGGGGAAGTCGGCGATGACTTCCTCGAGTTGTTCGTTGGTGACCTGCGACAGGTCGACGCCCTCCCCGGAGACGACGTCGGACACCACGCCTTCGGCCCCGGTGGTCGCATCTTGGGATTGGAGGGCGGCGACCGCGCCGATGGTGATCCCGACGGCGGCGACGATCACGACGATGGCACCGGCGAGGAGGCGCCGGGATCCGGACCGGGCCGGCGCTGCCGGCTCGTCGTCGGGGGCGGCGGCGAGTTGCTCCCGCAGGCCGTCGCGTTCCTCCTGGTACATGGCGCGGAGGCGGTCGGCCCAGACGTCGTCCAGTTCGCCTTCGCCGCGCTGCCGGTCGACATCGGCGAGGTCCCGCTCGACCTGGGCGAGCCGCTCTTCGAGCTGATCGCGCCCGAGGCTCACGACGGCTCCCTCTTGCGGCGCCGTCGTGCGATGGCGACGACCCCCACCGCGACGGCCGCCACCGGGATCAGCCAGAGGGCGAGCCCCCATCCGCGGCGGGACGGGTCGAGCAGGATCTGGTCGCCGTAGCGGGCCGCGAAGTAGTCCTCGATCTCGGCGTTGCTCATGCCGTCCGCCACCTGCTCTGCGATGATGTCGCGCAGGTCGCGGGCGACGTCGGAGGTGGAGTCCGCCAGGGATTCGCCGCTGCAGAACGGGCACCGGATCCCGGACGCCACCTGCTGGACGCGGGTGGCGGGATCGGCCACCCCGGTGCCGGGCAGCAGGCCGACGACGATGACCACCAGGGCTGCCAGCGGGATGATCCACCCCAGCGAGCGGCGCACCACGTCACGCACGGCTCGGCTCCCGTTGCCGGCTCCCATCCCTGGTGTGGCTACGGCGCTTGCCCAGGTAGGCGAAAGCGCCCCCTCCCACCGCGATGAGGCCGCCCACCCACAGCAGCCATTGCAGCGGGAAGATGTACACCCCGAGCACGATCTCGCCGGTGCTGCCGCCCACCAGGGAGAGGAACGTGTCCTCCAGGATGCCGGTGTGGATCGCGGGCGACGCCACCGCCGGCGGGCGCCGGTACTCGTTCACCGACGGCGCCATCACCGCGATCTCCTGCCGGCAGTCGTCGCGCATGAGGCGCACCCGGGTTTCGGTGACGGTGCGTTGCGGTTCGGTGCGGGTGGTCGATCCGAGATACTCGACGCAGTACCCGCCCACCACCGCGGTGTCCCCCTCGGCGAGGCGGACTTCGGCCCGGGTGGCGAGCCCGGTCGAGGTGGCGATGGCGAGGGCGACGAGGGCGACCCCGATGTGTGCGATCTGCCCACCCCAGTATCCGGCGTCGCCGCCGAGGACCCGGGTCATGGCGCGTCCGGCCGTCACGCCGCTGCGACGCACCGCCCGGGTCTGTTCCCAGAAGCGACGCACCGCCACCCCGATGACGAACGAGGAGAGCACGACGACGATCACGACCGGCACCGAGCGCACCCCCACCAGCACCGCCGCCGCACCGGCCACGAGAGCGAGTCGCAGCGGGGTGCGGATCCGGGCCCACACGACGGAGGCGCGCGCCACCCGGTAGGGGGCGATCGAGCCGACGCCGATGGCGAGCAGCAGGACCAGGGCGATGGGGAGGGTGATGCGGTCGAAGAAGGGCCGCCCCACCGAGACCACGTCGCCGGAGAGCGCCTCGGTGAGGATCGGGTACAGGGTGCCCACCAGGATCGTGAAGGCGAAGACGGCGAGCAGCAGGTTGTTGAGCAGGAACGCCCCTTCCCGGCTGGCGAGGGATTCGAGCCGGGGTGCCGAGCCGATCAGGTCGGCGCGCCAGGCGAACAGCCCGAAGGAGGCGAGCAGCACCAGCACCAGGAATCCGAGCAGCGCCGGCCCGATGCCGGACTGGGTGAAGGAGTGCACCGACAGGATGGTGCCGGAGCGGGTGAGGAAGGTGCCGAGAATGGTGAGGGCGAACGTCGAGATGAGGAGCACGAGGTTCCAGGCCTGGAGCACGCCGCGCCGTCGCTGCACCGCCGCCGAGTGGATGAAGGCGGTGGCGACCAGCCACGGGATGAAGGCGGCGTTCTCCACCGGGTCCCACGCCCAGTACCCGCCCCACCCGAGCACCGCGTACGACCACCAGGCGCCGAGGAGCACGCCGAGGGTGAGGAAGGTCCAGGCCAGCAGCGACCAGCGGTGGGTGCGCTCCAGCCAGGTCCGACCTTGCTCCCCGCGGGCGAGGGCGGAGATGGCGAAGGCGAACGGCACCGTGAACCCGACGAACCCGAGATACAGCATCGGCGGGTGGATCGCCATCAGGATGTTGTTCTGGAGGAGCGGGTTGGGACCGAGGCCGTCGAGGGGGGCGGTGGCGGCGACGAGCGGGAACCAGCTCGAGGCCTGGCACACCCCGCCGGCGACCTCGGTGCAGACCCGGAACGGGTTGGCGACGGTGGCCATCATCCCGAACCAGAAGAGGGCGACGACGCCGAGGACCGCGAGCGCCCCGGCCCCGAGCCCGTCGCCGCGCCGTACCTTGCGGGCGACCACCCAGGTGAATCCGGCCAGGACCAGTCCCCACAGCACGATGCTGCCTTCGAGGGCGGCCCAGGCCCCGGCGAGGAGGAAGACCAGCGGGGTGGATCGTGACGAGTGGTCGGCGACGTACTGGAGGGTGAAGTCGTGGCTGAGGATCCCGAGCTCGAGGATGAGGAAGGCGGCGACCGCCCCTCCGGCGAGGAGGGCGACCGGTGTCCGGAGCTGCGCCTCGGGAGCGCCGGGACGGGCAGCCCGGAACCCGGCGACCGCCAGCCAGGCGGCGCCACCCGCCGCGGTCAGGACCGCCAGGTCGCCGGCGAGGGCGATCACGGGTCGCTCAGCTCGTGCTCGGTCCGGTCGTACACCTCACCGTCTTCGGTCCGGTACTGCTCGTCGTGTTTGATGAGCATGGTGTCGGAGTGGAACTCGTGGCCGTCCCAGGTGCCTTCGACGACGACTCCGGTGCCGTCGGCGAACAGCTGGGGCGGGGCGCCCTGGTGGAGGACTTCCACCCCTTCCCGCCCGTCGGTGAGGATGAATCTGACCCCGTCGGCGCTCTCGGTGATGGTCCCTGCTTCCACCTGACCCCCGAGGCGGAGCCGGGGGGTGGGCAGGTCGGTCCGTGCCGTCAGCTCGGTCGGCGTGTTGAAGTAGACGAGGTTGCTGGTGAGGTTGACGAGCAGGGCGACCAGGATGCCGATCACGATCACGGCCGGGACCACGAAGCGCCAGTAGCGTCTCATGTCACTGCCTCTCGGCGAGGCGGCGCCGTACCTTCCGCAGCCGGGCGGCGAGCGCGACCAGGTAGACGGCGAGCGCCCCGTAGGTGACGGTGTACCCGAGGACGGCCCACTTCACGAGCGGCTCCTCCCCGCGGTGACCTCTGGCGCCGACACCGCGTCACCGGCGACCGGGCCGGCGGGGGCGGTGGCGTCCTCGTGGAGGGCGAGTTCGAGGCGGGCGAGTTCGATCCGGTGCCGCATCAGCGCCACGTACAGCAGGGTGAAGGCGGCGACTCCGATCCACAATGCCGCCAGCAGGGGCGGGTCGATCTGCATCTCATCGGGTCGCAGCAGGGTCGGCGGCTGGTGGAGGGTGCGCCACCAGATCACCGAGAAGTGCACGATCGGGATCTGGAGGACGCCGACGATCCCGAGGATGGCCGCCCGCCGGGCCCGCGCCTCGGGGTCGCCGATGGTGCGGCGCAGCGCCAGGTACCCGACGTAGACGAAGAACATGATGGCGGTGAGGGTGAGCCGGGCGTCCCACGTCCAGTAAACGCCCCAGATGGGTTTGGCCCAGATCATGCCGTCGATCACGGCCAGCCCGGTGAACAGCACGCCGAGCTCGGCGGAGGCCTCCGCCACGTGGTCCCAGCGCATCCGCCGGGTGATCAGGTAGGCGACGCTGCCGACCAGGGTCACGACGAAGGCGACGTAGGCGAGCCAGATGGTGGGGACGTGCAGGTAGAGCATCCGTGCCGGGGTGCCTTGGGTGCGTTCGGCGGGGGTGAGGAGGGCGAACCCGAGGGCGGTGCCGATCCCGAGCACGGCCGTCACGTCGAGCCAGTGGATCGAGCGACGGGTCGGGGCACGGGTCGTCATCGGGTCTCCTGTAGGGGGCGGGCGGTCAACACCCCGGCGACGGCGAGCGCCAGCGCGACGATCGCCATGAGCAGTATCCACGAGAGGATACTGTCGCCCTGGCGTATGGCTTCGGCGCTCTGGGTGGCTCCGAGCAGCAGCGGAATCGCCAGCGGCGCCACCAGGAACGGGATGAGCGCCGGGCCTGCGGTGAGGCTGGCGGCGATCGATCCCGAGAGGGTCCCCAGTTCGGCGAGGCCGGCGGCGGCGAGGGGCATGACGAGGAGCAGCCACGGCCATCCGCTCAGGTCGATGTCGTAGAGGGCGACCGCCACCGCCCCGACGAGGACCTCGAACCCGAGCAGCATCACCCCGCCCGCCAGCACCTTCCCGGTGAATTCGGCGGCGGGGTCGAGGCCGAGCAGGGCGACGGCGTCGCGTTGTGCCGGGGTTTCGGTGCTGGTGCGGCGCACCGCGGTGAGGACGCCGAAGAGGAGCACAACGACCCAAAACATGCCAGGCCCGATGTCGCGCAGCAGGTTCTCGTTGGTGCCGACCGCCAGCGGGATCAGGAGGAGGGCGACGGCGCCGAACGGGATCGTGATCCACACCACCTCCCCGGCGCGGCGTTCCCGTGCCAGGTCGCGCCGGGCGATGGCGACGACCTGCGGCCAGAACGGGGGACGGCCGGTCATCGCAGGGTGCCTCCGGTGATCTCGGCCGTCATCGACACCAGCGGCGCCACCCGGTCGAGGTCGTGGGAGACGACGACGGCAGCGCCGCCCCGGCTCCTGACGCCTTCGACGACGTGAGCGACGAGCTCGATCGCGGCGGGGTCGAGGGCGGTGTGGGGTTCGTCGAGGAGCAGCAGGTCGGGTTCGAGCATCAGTTCCCGGGCGAACTCGACGCGGCGTTGCATGCCGTGCGACGACTCCCCGGCGTGACGGCCGGCGGCGTTGCCGAGCCCGACGGCGTGGAGGACCTCGGTGACGCGTGCCGGGTCGATGCCGGCGACGCGGGCGGAGAAGGCGAGGTTCTCTTCGAGGGTGAGTTCCGGGTAGAGGCCGGGCAGGTGGCCGATGAGGCCGATGCGCCGCCGCACGTCGTACCGGTCGGGCCCGGACAGGTCGGCGCCGAGCACCTGGCCGGTCCCGGCGCTGGGCCGCAGCAGGGTCGCCACGATGCGCAACACCGTGGTCTTGCCGGCGCCGTTGGCGCCGAACAGCCCGACGGATTGGCCGGCCTCGATGGTCAGGTCGACGGCGCGCAGGATGGTCGTGGCGCCGATGCGGGCCGCGATGCCGTGGAGTTCGACGAGGGGGGTGGCCGGGGGCACGGGGGCGAAGTGTACGTCTGCGGGACGGCCCTCCCAACCGGTATCCCGCAGGGAATATGCGACTCTGTGCATCTGTTGTGGTGACGGAACGCGAAGAAGAGGTCGACCCTCGACAGCCGACAACCCGGAGTCACCACCAATGGCAACCATCGCTTTGAACAAGGACAACTTCGAATCGACCATCGTCGAGAACGACATGGTGCTCGTGGACTTCTGGGCCGAATGGTGTGGCCCGTGCAAGATGTTCGCGCCGGTGTACGACAAGGTTTCGGAGTCCTATCCCGGCGTGGTCTTCGCCAAGGTGGACACGGAGGAGCAGCAGGAGCTGGCGTCGTACTTCCAGATCCGCTCCATCCCGACCCTCATGATCTTCCGTGACAAGATCGGGATCTTCTCGCAGCCCGGCGCCCTCCCGGAGGCGGCCCTCACCGACCTCATCGACCAGGCGCAGGCGCTCGACATGGACGACGTCCGTCGTCAGATCGAGGCCGCCCAGGACGACGGCGAGCACGACCACGAGCACGAACACACCCACTGATCCAGAGGCTTCCCCCGAGTGACCCTCCCGGAAACGGGGGGATCACTCGCGTCCGGCCCCCTCTGTCGTCCCCCCTTGCCAAAAGGGGGGGACCGGCGAGACGCCGGCGCAGCCGGCGAACGAGCCGAGGGGGGTGTGCG
>CAZQUB010000049.1:0-11993 GCA_964596225.1 uncultured Acidimicrobiaceae bacterium | reverse complement strand
CGGGCTGGTGCTCGAAGAAGCGGTGCCAGTAGTAGGCCTGGGCCTGCTCGTCCCACGTCCAGTTGGAGTCCTGGGTGTCGGTGAAGATCACCCGCGCCTCGCTCCACCGGTCCGGGGTATCGCTCCACACGTAGCGGTTCCGGGTCGGCGATCCCGGCCTGCGGGCCTCCTGGAACCAGGGATGCTGGTCGGAGGTGTGGTTGACGATCATGTCGGCGATGACCCGCATCCCGCGCTCGTGGGCGGCGGCGAGGAAGCGGCGCACGTCGTCGACGGTGCCGTAGCGGGGCAGCACCGCCCGGAAGTCGGAGACGTCGTAGCCGCCGTCCCGCAGCGGCGACTGGTAGAACGGAAGCAGCCAGAGGCAATCGACCCCGAGCCACTGCAGGTAGTCGAGACGGCTGATGAGCCCGGGGAAGTCACCGACCCCGTCGCCGTTGCCGTCGCAGAAGGCGTAGACCGGGACCTCGTAGAACACGGCGGTCTTGTACCAGGCGGAACCCATGAGTCCAGTCTACGAAACGACACCCCGGTCACGGCTCTAGTCTGCGGCCGGTGAAGGTCTGGGGAGCGATCGTGGCGTCGGCCGTCGGGTGGGGTACCACCGGCGTCGCCACCCGCGCCGCGCTCGAGGACGGCGTTCCTCCTTACGCCATGGTGACCATCCGGGCCATCCTCACCGCCGTCTTCGTCTTCGGGTACCTCCGGGTGCGGGGGGTCTCCCCCACCTGGGACCGCCGCCAGTGGAAGACCGGGGTGGTGATGGGCGTCACCAACCTGGCGGTGCCGTTCGTGCTCTTCACCCTCGCCTACCAGTACGCCTCGGCCGGTTTCGTCGGCCTGCTGGTGGCGCTCATCCCGATCGGGACCGCGGTCGGGGCCCACTACCTGCTGCCCGACGAGCCGCTCCACCTCGCCAAGATCGTCGGGCTCACCGCGTCGCTGGTCGGGGTCGGGGTGCTCGTCTTCTCCGGGGACAGCGGCCTCGCCTCGGGGGGCCGGCCTCTGGTGGCCGCGGCCCTCTCCCTGGGGGCCGTCGCCGCCGCCTCCTTCGCCGGCGTCTACGCCAAGCGTCACGTCGGCAGCTACAGCCCGATCGAGCTGACCGGGATGCAGTTCGGGACCGGCGCCGCCCTCCTGTTGGTGGCGATGCTCGTCGCGGAGGGTGTCCCTCCCGCCATCTCGGCGTGGGGATGGGTCCTCGTCGTCTACATGGCGATCTTCGGGTCGGTCATGCCCTACACGCTCTTCTACTGGCTCCTCGGCGAGGTCACCGCCACCAAGGCCTCCCTCATCGGCTACATCGTGCCGCTGGTGGCGTTGGCAGCCGGCGCCCTGCTGCTCGACGAGCGGATCCAGATCGGGATCGTGCTCGGCGGGATGCTCATCCTCGGCGGGGTGATCCTCACCGACCGTTCGGAGCGGACGCCGCGCCCCGTCGTCCCGGCGAGGTAGGGCCGTATCCGAACCGGCCCCGTACTATTGCGCCATGTCGCCACGCCGCCGCAACGAGGTCGCCTCCTTCACCATGCGCCTGATGCGCAAGGTGGTGGTGGCGGTGATCGGGATCGTCACCATCCTGGTGGGCATCGCCGGGCTGTTCCTGCCGATCCTGCCCGGGATGCTGCTGATCGTCGCCGGGCTCGCCATTCTCGCCACCGAGTACGCCCTGGCACGCCGTGGCCTCGACGCGCTCCGCACCCGGTTCCGTCACCTGGTGGAACGGTTCCGGTGAACGATGGTGGCGACCCCCCCTCGCCGCTAGCCTCGTGGCCTGACATGACAGATCCGATCATCACGACCTCCGGCCTCGGCCACGCCTACGGCGACATCGTGGCGCTCCACCACGTCGACCTGGCGATCCCGCCGGGCCGGGTCGGGCTGGTCGGGGCCAACGGGGCGGGCAAGACCACCCTCATCAAGATCCTGCTCGGGGTGCTCCATCCCACCGTCGGCGCCACCAGCGTCTTCGGCGCCGACCCCCGGACCGACCCGATCACGGTACGAGCCCGTCTCGGCTACATGCCGGAGGGGAGCTGCCTCCCGATCCACCAGACCGCCGCCGACTTCATCGTGTACGCCGCCGAACTGGCCGGGATCCCACCCCGGGCCGCCCGGCAGCGCGCCTCCGACGTGCTCACCCTCGTCGGCCTCCACGAGGAGCGGTTCCGCTACCTCGGCGAGTTCTCCACCGGGATGAAGCAACGAGCCACCCTGGCCCAGGCGATCGTGCACGATCCGCGGCTGGTGTTCCTCGACGAGCCGACCGCCGGTCTCGATCCGGAAGGCCGCGACGAGATGCTCGACCTCATCTCCCGTCTCGGCGACTTCGGCATCAACGTCCTCGTCTCCTCCCACGTGCTCCCCGACATCGAGCGCACCTGCGACTGGGTCGTCATGCTCGACGGGGGCCGGGTGCTGCGCACCGGGCCGCTGGAGGGCCTCACCGACACCGGCACCGTCGAGATCGAGGTCGTCGACGACCCCGCCCCGGTGGTGGCCGCCCTCACCGCCCGCGGCGCCGAAGTGGAGCTGGATCACGCCACCATCCTGTTCACGTTGCGCGAAGGGGACGCCTTCATCCTCGCCCGCGACGTGCTCGCCGACACCGGGGCGGGGCTGCGTCGCCTCGGGCCGAAGACCACCAGCCTGGAAGACATCTTCCTCGAAGAGGAGAGTGGGGCGTGAGCGACCGCGGCGTCGTCTTCGATCTCGGGTACGTCCCGCACGAGGGTCCCCGCCTCGGGCGTCTCGGCGCGGTGCGGGCGGTCGTCAAGGACGGGGTGCGCCGGGTGCTGGGCCTACGCCGCAAGGCGCGACGCAAGGTCATCCCGTGGCTGCTGTTCACCCTGGCGGTGGTCCCGGCGGCGGTGTTCGTCGGGCTCGCCTTCTTCGTCGGCAACTTCTCCCCGGAGGCCGGCAGCCCGTTCGGTGGCCACGCCGACTACATCTCCCTCGTCGGCACCCTGGTGATGCTGTTCATCGCCCTCGCCGGCCCGGAGTTGCTCATCCCCGACCGGGAGGAAGGGGTGCTGGCGGTCTACAGCTCACGGCCCCTCACCGTCGGCGACTACCTGCTGGCGCGGTCCGGGGCGCTGGCGATCGTGGTCGCCGGTTTCATGATCCTCCCCAACCTGCTCATGTATGTCGGCTTCGCCGCCCTCGACGAGGCCGGCTTCGCCTCGACCCTGCTCGGGAACTGGGTCGACCTGGTGCGCGTCGTGGGGGCGACCGCCGTCTACCTCTTCGGCTACGGGGCCCCGGCCCTCCTCGTCGCCACCTACGCCAAGCGCAACGGCCCCGCCACCGGGGTCTACCTGGCGGTCATCCTCGGCTCGACCGGGCTGGCGGACGGGTTGAGCCAGGCCGCCGACATCCCGGGGGGCCGGTGGGGTTCGCTGCTGGCGCTGCTCCAGCATCCCGAGATTGTGCGCGCCTGGATCTTCGGGCGCACCCCCGATCCCGGATCCATCCCCACCGACGCCGGATTCGAACCGTGGGCGTCGCTGGCGGTCATCGCCGCCGTCACGGTGCTCACCGGGTTCCTGGTCCGGCGCCGCTACCGGAGGTTGATGTGACCGACACCGCCGCCGTCGCCGCCAACCCGGCCCTGGTCGCCGACGCCACGGTCGAGGTGACCGCGGTGTCGAAATGGTTCGGGCAGAAGGTCGCGGTCTCCGACGTCACCTGTTCGTTCGGTCCTGGCCTCACCGGCCTCCTCGGCCCCAACGGCGCCGGCAAGACCACCCTGCTGCGCATGCTGTGCGGCCTCACCGTCCCCTCCGAAGGCACCCTCACCATCGACGGGCAACTCCCCCGCCGCCACGTCGAGGTGTACCGGCGTCTCGGCTTCGTGCCCGAAGAGGCGGCCGTGTACGGGACCCTCACCGGGCGCCAGTTCGTGGCGTACGCCGCCACCCTCACCGGGCTCCCCGATCCCGAGGCGGCCACCGAGCGGGCCATCGCGATCATCGAACTCGAGGACGCCGCCGACCGCGTCATCGGCGGCTACTCCAAGGGCATGCGGCAGCGGATCAAGGTGGCGGCGGCGCTGGTGCACGAACCCGAGATCCTGGTTCTCGACGAGCCGCTCAACGGTACCGACCCGGTGCAGAGGGCCCATCTCATCGCCCTCTTCCGCCGCCTCGGCGACGAGGGGCACACCGTCATCGTGTCCTCCCACGTGCTGCAGGAGGTGGAGCGCATGACGGACCGGGTGATCGCCATGGTGGACGGCAAGCTCGCCGCCGCCGGCCACATCGGGGCCATCCGCCGCGCCATGTCCGACATCCCGTACCGGGTGCTGATCGAGACCGACGACGCCCGCCGTCTCGGCGCCGCCCTGGTGGGGACCGAGGCCGTGTTCGGGGTCACGGTCGAAGGGCCTGCCCTCCGGGTGGAGACGACCGACCTCACCACGCTGGGCCGGACGATCGCCCGCCAGGCGCGGGACCTCGACCTGCGCTTCACCCGCTTCCGTCCCGAGGACGAGTCCCTCGAGAGCGTGTTCCGCTACCTGGTGAGGCGCCGATGACCGCCATGCTCGCCATCACCCGCATGACCGTCCGCCAGGTGCTCGGGGTGCGCCGCCTCATCGGCCTCACCCTGCTGGCGATCGCCCCCGCCGGCATCTTCTTCCTCAGTACCTCCCGGAGCGACCCGAGCCGGATCGCCGAGGGTCTCGCCGGTGCCACCGTGGGCGCCTTCATCAACCTCGTCGTCCCGGTCATCACCCTGATCATGGCGTCCTCGGTGTTGGGCTCCGAGCGGCGCGACCAGACGCTGTCGTTCCTGGTGCTCCGGCCCCTCTCCCGTCTCTCCATCGCCGGAGCGAAGCTGGTCGCCGCCTTCGTCACCGCCTTCGCCCTCACCGGGATCGGAGCACTGGCGCTCGGGATCCTGGCGCTGATCCGGCTCGACGACGCCGGCTACGTCGTTCCCATGCTGGTGGGCACCGCCATTGCCACCCTCGCCTACGCCGCCATCTTCATGCCGCTCGGCTACATCACCGAGCGCGCCACCCTCATCGGCCTCGCCTACGTGTTCGTGTGGGAGAACGGCATCGCCGGGGCCCTCACCGGCCTCGCCGGACTCTCCCCCTGGCGGCTCGGATTCTCGGCCCTCGTGGATCTCGCCCCGGCGAGCTTCGGTCCCGCCATCGCCGACATGCGCAGCTTCGCCCTCGGCGACCTCCAGCCGGGCGCCGGCGGCTCCACCGTCAAGGTGCTGGTGCTGGCGATGCTCTCGGTGGCGGTGACCGGCTGGATCCTGCGGCGCCGCGACCTCGCCTGATCCCGCACTCCGGCCCGGTCCCGGGATGGTGAATGCAGGGGCGCAACGGCCGATCGCGGCTACCTTCTCCCCGTGACGACACATCGGGTCCCGTCGCTGGGGCGCCGTATGGGAACCGCGGCGCTCATCGTCTCCGGAGGGGTGCTGCTTTCCCGCATCCTTGGCCAGGTGCGCGACGTCGTGTTCGCCTCCATGCTGGGCGCCAGCGGCGTCACCGACCAGTACGTCGCCGCCTTCACCATCCCCGACTTCCTCAACTACCTGCTGGCGGGCGGCTTCCTCTCCATCACCTTCATCCCGATCTTCGCTCACTACCTGGCGGACGACGACGAGGAGGGGGGCTGGGCCGCCCTCACCGCCATCATCCGCCCCATTGCGGTGGCGATCACGGCGCTGGTGGCGATCGGGGTGGTGCTCGCCCCCGTCATCATCGGGCTGCTGTTCCCCCGCTTCACCCCCGAACAGATCGACGCCACGGTGCGCCTCACCCGGATCGTGCTCCCGGCCCAGCTCTTCTTCGTGGTCGGGGCGCTCTTCACCGCGGTGCAGTACACCAAGGGGGTCTTCACCATCCCCACCCTCGCCCCCATCATCTACAACCTCGGCATCATCGCCGGGGGGATCGTCTACGCCCTGGTGAGGGGCGAGCCCGACCCCGAGGGGTTCGTATGGGGGGCACTCACCGGAGCCTTTCTCGGGAACTTCGCCCTCCAGTGGTGGGGGGCGCGCCGGGTCGGGATGCGATTCAGCCGCGGCCTGTCGTGGCGGCACCCGGCGTTGCGTGAGTACCTGCTCATCGCCCTGCCGCTCATGATCGGGCAGTCGATCGTGGTCCTCGACGACACCTTCATGCGGATCTTCGGCCAGTACGTCGGGTCCGGCGCCCAGACCGAGCTGCGCTACGCCCGCCAGACGATGCTCGTTCCCGTCGGGGTCATCGCCCAGGCCGCCGCCGTCGCCGCCTACCCGTTCCTGGCCCGCCTCTTCGCCGAGGGCCGGATCGAGTCCATGAAGGCCACCGTCGACAAGGCGCTGCGCTACGTGCTGGTCCTCGCCATGGCCGCCACCGGGTTGGTGGCCGCCATGAGCACCCCCATCGTGCGGGCCCTGTTCCAGCGCTACGAGTTCACCGCGACCGACACGGCCGCCACCGCCGCCGCCCTCTTCTGTTACGCCTTCGCCATCCCCTTGTGGGGGATGCTCCAGATCCTCAACCGGGCCTTCTACGCCCGGCGCGAGATGTGGACGCCGGTGCTGGTCGGCACCGCCGCCACGCTCGCCGCCATCCCCATCTACGCCATCTTGCAGAACGCCTATGGGCTGCGGGGGGTGGCGATCGCCTCGGCGGTGGTGCTCGCCATCTACACCGCCATCCTCGCCACCGTCTGGTACGGGGACGCCGACGGCACCCGCCGCCTCCGGCAGGTGGCGGCGGTCGCCGGAAGGGCGGTGCCGCTGGTGCTGGCCGGGGCGGCCGCGGCGGCCCTGGTGAGCCGGGGCGTGCAGCGGGTGGTGCCGGGCGTGTTCACCGGATCGATCATGGCGGTGCTGCTCGGGACGGCCGCCTTCGTCGTGGTCGCCTTCGGGCTCGGCACCCTGCTCCACGACTCGTTCATGGTGCGACGCCCCCGACCCCGGAGAGGGGCCGATGGTGCGGAGGACGAGGAGCAGGTCCGGCCGCTCCCTCCCCTCCCAGACGGGTAGCGGCCGTCACGCGAGAGAGGGCCGCCGGGCGGCGACCCTCTTCGATCGATCGAGGCTGCGGCTCAGGACGGCGGGTACACCCCGGCGCCGGCGGAAGCTTCGGTCTGCCAGAAGATGTCCGACACCTCTTGGATGAGGTCGATCAGCTTCTGCGACACCTCGGGATCCATCGACTTCTTGGCCTCGCCGGCCTGCTTGGTGGCACGCCAGATGAGGTCGTGCAGCTGGGGGAACTGCTCGACGTGAGGCGGCTTGAAGAAGTCGGTCCACAGCACCCAGAGGTGGTGCTTGACCAGCTCGGCGCGCTCTTCCTTGATGATGATGCAGCGGGTCCGGAAGACCTCGTCGTCGGATGCCTGGTACTTCTTGCAGGCATTCAGCACCGACTTGGCTTCGATCATCGCCTGTGCCGGGTCGTAGACCCCGCAGAACAGGTCGCAATGGGCATGAGCCACTCGGGTCGGTTGGAACAGACCCACGGGTCACCTCCTGTTGTTCGCCATTGACGTTCTCAATCGACCCTACACCTGGTCGTGTGCGCAAGACGCCGGTCCGATACGGCCGATCGCGACCCCCTACACTCGCCTCCGGGGAAAGGAGCAACATGCGCCGTCGCAAGGGATTCCTCGCCGCCGCCGCCACCGTCGCCGTGGTGGGCGCCGCCTCGTTGCGAGGACGGATTCGCCGCTATGCGGTCGCCGAGGATTCGATGCGGCCGCTGCTACGCCCCGGCGACTACGTGATCGCGCAGCGCGCCGCCCGGACGCCGCGGCGCGGCAGCGTCGTCGTCTTCCCCCACCCGACCCGTGCCGGCTTCGAGCTGGTGAAACGGGTGGTAGGGATGGCGGGGGAACGGGTCACCATTGCCAACGGCCAGGTCCACATCGACGGGACGGTGCTCGCCGAGCCGTGGGCCGACGGTATCACCCGCCCCGACGGCGAGTGGCTGGTCGGACCCGACGAGGTGTTCGTCCTCGGCGACCACCGCGCCGCCTCCATCGACGACAGCCGGTCCCTGGGTCCGGTGGCGGGCGTCCGCTGGAAGCTGGTGGCCCGCTATTGGCCTCCGGCCGGGATCGGTCTCCTCTAACCCGAGGGCGGCTTGCGGGCCAGCACCAGGATGTCGATGGCATCGCCCACCTGGTCCTCACGCTCCACGTGCCGCAGCACCCGCTCGTTGCGCTCGATGGCGAGACGACCGAAGTCGCCGGCCATCTCCTCCTCGGTGTAGAGGACGTCGGGCGACGACGGCCCTCCGACGCCGACCGCCAGGTTGTCGAGGTGGTGGGCGACGAGCAGCAGGGTGCCGCCGGGCGCCAGCGCCCCGACCGCTTTGGCGTGGATCACGGTGCGGGCGGCAGGCGGGAGCTGGAGGTAGGAGAGCAGCACGAGATCGAATGCCTCCTCCTCGGGCTCCCAAGTGAGCAGGTCGGCGGCGACGAACCGGATGTCGAGACCGGCGTCCCGGGCCCACGCCGCGGCCTGTTCGGTCCCCACCGAGGAGAGATCGACGGCGACGACCTGGTGCCCCTGGCGGGCCAGCCAGACGGCGTTGCGCCCCTGCCCGCTCCCCAGATCGAGGGCACGGCCGGGGGGAAGGCCGGCGAGGTACGCCGCCACGAAGACGTTGGGGTCGGCCCCGAAGGTCATCCCTCGCGCCGCGTAGCGATCATTCCAGCGGCGCCGGTACTCGTCACCGCTGATCCCGCCGAAACCTTCACCGTCCATGGCGCCGATGCTATCGGCGCCCGTGGCGACGACCCAACCGGGGTTCAGCCGCCTTCGAAGCCGACCCCGATGCACTCTGCCATGAGGCCGAACATGGCGGTCGTCATCTCCTCGTCGAGGGCACTGCTGGCGCCCTCGCTCACCGACGACTTGGCGAGCTGCACCAGCAGGTCGTCGTCGATCCCGTCGGCGATGCACTGGGCGCTGTCCTGCGTCATCCCGCCGGCGACGAGTTCGTTGACGATGGCAGACCGGTAGTCGACACAATCGATCATGGCGGTGGTCATTGCCTCGATGTCGGCGTCGCTCATGTCGACGCTGTCGGGGGTGGCCCCCGCCGCCAGGTCTTCGACCCCGAGACCGAGTTCCTCGAGCCGGGAGGTGCCCATTTCGCGCACGACGCTCTCCCCGAAGCAGGCCGCCTCGGTGGCGCCGATGACCGCGTCCCCCCCGGCGCCGGCCAGCATCGCCGTGGCGATGGCGTCGGCCTGTGCCTGGTCGTCGCCGTTGAGGTCCGCCCCGCCGTCTCCGCCGCCACAGGCTCCGAGGAGCAGCATCATGGCCGCAGCCAGGGTCACCAGTCTTCTCATCAGTTCTCCCTCGTGGTGTGAGTGTCCGACGATACCCGCCACCGGCCGCAGCCGGTGGCGTCTCACAGGTCGAGGTGCTTGGAGGCCTCGCGGAAGGTGAGGCCGGACCAGCACTCCCGATGGGCGACGAGGAACCCTGCCACCTCGTCGGGTGCGGTGCGGGCGTACTGGCGCAGCACCCAGCCGATCGCCTTGCGGATGAAGAACTCCTTCTCCGGGGCGCGCCGGAGGCAGTGGGCGAAGAGCTGCGCCTGGTCGGTCTCCTCCTTGTGGCCGAGGTGGGCCAGCAGGGCCGAGCGGCGGATCCACAGGTCCGGATCGTCGATCCAGCGGTCCATCAGCGGTCCCATCTCGGGGCGCTCCCGCAGCAAGGCGCCGCCGATGCAGTGGGCGGCGACCCCGTCGACGAAGTCCCACCAGGCGCCCTCGACGATGAGGCGGCGGAACAGCGGCACGTTGGCGGCGGTGTGGTACGCCGGGTACCGGGTGGCGACGTCGATCGCGAGGTACTTCTCCTCCCGGTGGGGCCGCTCCCAGAGGGCCACCACCGTCGACGCCCACTCCTGCTCGTCCCCGATCGGGAAGCGGCGGCCCATCTCCTTGAAGATCGCCTTGCGCTGCGGCGCCGTCGCCCCGTAGAACGGCATGTCGGTCTTCATGTAGGCGGCCATGTCCCGTGCCCGCTGCGGGTCGGCGAACTGCGCCAGGGCGGATGCGGCGAATGCGGCACGATCGTCCACCAGCCGACTCTACCGACCCGCCGTCCTGCTCCCCGTGCGCGACGGGACAGGGACCCGAGCGTGTATACACTCCCCCGCCGTGACCAGAAAGCAACTCCTCATCGGGGCGGGCATCGCCGTCCCCCTCCTCCTCATCGTGGTGGTGCTGGCGCTGCGATCCGGCGGCGAGGGCGAGACCACCACCACCCCGGCGGCCCTGACCACCATCGCCCCCGCCGAGTCGACGACGCAGGCCACCACGACCACGACCACGACCACCACGACGACGCTGCCGCCGTCGCCCCTCAACGGTCTCGGGGTGGAGGACGCCGCCTTGCTCGATCGCCGGGTCATCGCGGTCAAGATCGACAACCATCCCGATGCCCAGCCGCAGTCCGGCATCCAGAAGGCCGACGCCATCTACGAGTTGCTGGTGGAAGGCGGCCTGACCCGTTTCATCGCCCTGTTCCACAGCTCCGACGCCGAGTTCCTCGGCCCGATCCGCTCGGGGCGCCCCACCGACCCCACCCTGGTGAAGCCGCTGGGGGCGCCGCTGCAGATCTCGGGTGCCCAGGACTGGGTGATCTCCCTCATCAACCGCGACGGCGTGAAGCTGATCGGGGACAACGGCGACACCACCTTCCGCATCCCCACCCGCAGTGCCCCCCACAACCTGTACGGCAGCACCTTGCTGATGCGGCAGGTCGCCGACGCCCGCGGCTACCCCGACGAGCCGCCGCCGCCGATGTTCGACTTCGGCGATCCGACGCCGAGCGACACGCCGGCGGTCGACATCACGCTCGACTGGTCGGACCGGCCGGTGGTGCGGTGGGAGTGGGATGGCACCCAGTACCTGCGCTTCAACGCCGACACCCCGCAGGAATGGATCTCGGAGGCCGAGACCCTCGGCCAGACCGGCGACGACAGCACGACCACGACCTCGGTGGATGGCGAACCGGCCGAGCCGGATCGGGCTCAGATCTCCGCCGACACCCTGGTCGTCCTCACCGCCGAGCGGTACACGGCACGGCCGGCGTCGGGCTCCGGCACCCCGGTCCCCGCCCTCGACACGGTCGGCGAGGGGCAGGCGATCCTGTTCTACGGCGGCGTGGTGGTCGAAGGCACCTGGGAGCGCGGCAGCATCGACGATCCGTTCCGGTTGCTGCTCCCCGACGGGTCTCCGATGACGGTGCCGGCGGGACGGCTCTGGGTCTCGGTGTTCCCGAGTTCACGGCCCCTCAGCTGGGAATGACCCACCGGGGTGAGGTAGCGGCGAGGGTTGTCGAGTAACCAACGGAGACGTGCATAGACTTGGCCCGCGCCCACAGGGGTCGTGCTCCCTTCCTCCCCGCGGGTCGACGCTCCGAACCGGAGCCAGCCAGAAGCACCCCATACAGGAGCATCCACGTGGCAGACAACACCCGCACCATGCCTCCGCCGGAACAACGCGACCGGGTCGTGATCCGCTTCGCCGGCGACTCCGGTGACGGTATGCAGCTCGCCGGGTCGCGATTCACGGCCGCCTCGGCTGCTTTCGGGAACGACCTGGTGACCTTCCCCAACTATCCCGCCGAGATTCGCGCCCCGGCCGGCACGTTGCCCGGAGTGTCGTCGTTCCAGGTCCACATCGCCGACTGGGACATCCTCACCGCCGGGGATCGTCCCGACGTCCTGGTGGCGATGAACCCGGCGGCCCTCAGAGCCAACATCGGCGATCTCCGGCCCGGGGGGCTGGTGCTCGCCAACCGGGACTCGTTCGACGAGCGCAACCTGACGAAGGCCGGCTACGAGACCAACCCGCTGGAGGACGGCAGTCTGCGGGGCGTCCACCTCCTCACCGCCCCGATGGAGCAGCTCACCAAGATCGCGGTGATGGACACCGGTGTCACCGGGCGGGCGGTGCTCCGCTCCAAGAACTTCTTCGCCCTCGGCCTCATCTCCTGGATGTTCAACCGCCCCA
>CAZQUB010000048.1:0-12016 GCA_964596225.1 uncultured Acidimicrobiaceae bacterium | reverse complement strand
CTCGTCGGGCTCATAACCCGAAGGTCGCGGGTTCAAATCCCGCCCCCGCTACGAAAAGCCCCGGTCAGCGCATTGCTGACCGGGGCTTCTACCGTCTTCGGGCTTCTTCTACCGGGGTTTCTACCGGATCTTCTACCGGCCGGTGATCAACCCCTCGAGGGTGTGGGCGGCGTGGGCTTGCATGCCGGGCAGGACATGTTGGTAGGTGTCGATGGTGAACGTCGGGTTGGCGTGACCGAGGCGCTCGCTCACCACTTTGACTGGTATGCCGGCCTTGATGAGCAGGGTGCCGTGAGTGTGACGCAGGTCATGGAGGCAGATTCTGGGGACGTCGGCCCGTGCGACGATGCGTTCGAAGGTTTGGGAGATGGCGTGGGGGTGGATCGGGTTGCCCTCGATGTCGGCGAACACCCATCCGGTCGGTTCGATCCCCACCGAGCCACGCTCGGTCGACTGCCATGTCTTCCAGGCGGACAGGATCGTGATGGTGGTGGGGTCGAGGTCGATCGAGCGCCGTGAGGTGGGGGTCTTGCCTCGTGATTCGTGGAGCTGGTAGCCGACCGAGACGAGGCCTCGGTTGATGGACAGGGTGGCGTGGTCGAGGTCGAGGTCGTCCCATTGCAGTCCGAGGAGTTCGCTGCGTCGCAGACCCGTGGTGGCGAGCAGCCAGAAGGCGGGGAACAGCCGGTGGCCGGCAGCTTCACGAAGAAACTGCCGTAGTTCAGGGGCGGTCCAGGCTTTCTGTTCGACCTTCGGGATCGACCGCAGCTTGGGGGCGTGGGCCACATGGGCGACGTTGCGGGTGATGATCCCGCGGCGGACGGCGTCGTTGAGGGCACTGCGGATGATGAGATGAATCTCCAGGACGGTCTTGGGTGCCAGTGGCCGGGTGCCGTTGGTTGGGTGGAGTTTGGTGTCGTAGAGGTGTTCGAGGTGGGTGGGTCGGAGGCGACGGATCGGGATCTTTCCGAGTGTGGGGAGGATGTGGATGTCGATCTTGCGGCGGTATCCGTCCCAGGTGGAGTGGGCCACCTCGAGTTTCTTGCCCGGCAGCCACCGGGTCGCCAGGTAGGCGCCGAAGGTGAGCGACCGAACCTGGTCGTTGCGACCGTTCACCTTGGCGGCAAGCGCAGTAGCGAGCCGCACGGCTTCCTCGCGGCTGGTCCCGGCGGGATGCCAGCGGCGCCGTTCCTTGCCGGTGACCGGATCGAGCCCCTCGTAGATGACCGCATACCAACGCTCGCCCTTGCGTGCCACATAGCCGTTCATGAGCCTGTCCTTTCCGGATGTCCGACGGTCGGAACCCGGTAGAAGGATCGGTAGAAGAAGCCGACACGTGGACCGCCAGGTTTGGGTTTCAGCGACCATGCGTCTCAGATCGGTGCCGAGGCGACGCGTTCGAGGATCTGTTCCCAGCTGGGCAGCGGCCCGGATCCGAAGTAGAGCTCCGGCATGGTGGCCTCGTAGGAGTGACGGAGGCGGCCTTGTACCGGTGATGTTGGGTCGAATGCGGGGCTTGATCGGAAGCCGCCTGCCGGCACTGGTTCGATGTCTTCGTCTGGCTGGGCGAAGTGCTGGCGGGTGACGGCCGCGATCTCGTCCAGGACGCGGTCTGCCGCAGCGTGGTTCTCGAGGAGGTTCATCGTGTCGGTGTCGTCGAGGAGTTGGTGGATGTCGTAGAAGTGTCGACCGATTCTCGGGTCGGGTGTCCGTTCCTGGTCGCGGGAGAGTCGTTGGGCTTCGAGGTGGACGGTCGCCAGTTTCTCCAGGAGTGTCCGACCGGGATGCAGCACCCATAGCTCGACGTCGGCCAGATCGGCGTAGGGCGAGATGTCGATGTCGGCTCGGGTGAGGGCGTCGCCCACGAGCGTGCCCATCGATACCTTCTGCTTGGGGTGGTCACCGCCGCGGACTCCCATCTCCAAGAGCACGCGGGGTTGGATGAGCTCGGTCGCCGGTCTGAGGACGGGGTAGGGGATCTCGTAGGCGCGGTGACGCCCCCGTTCTGCGCCGCCATACGATGTGGGAGCGCCTCCGATCGATGCGGCTGCGTCGTTGGCCATGGCCCTCATCAACGTGTCCGTTGCCCCACTGCCACGGTCGCCCGCGACGATGAGGATGTCGATGTCTTCGGAGAACCGTTCGATCAACCCGAATCCCTTGGACAGGCTCGTGCCTCCCTTGAAGACGACGTCATCGACGAAACCATCCGCGAGGGCGCGCAGAACCTGGGTGACCCAGTAGTCCTTCTCGACGGCGGTCGCGCCGACACCCAGCTTCTCGGCCGCCGCGTCCAGGGTTGGACTGAACTCGTCGGTGTCTCGAAACAGGTCAGCCATGTCAGGAGGCCAGCGACAGGGTGGCGTTGTGGCTGCTGCGTGCGGGAGGGACACGTTCAGCGTCACCGGGTCTGTTCAATGCGCGCAACAGAGCTCGTAGGCGTTCGCGCACACTGGCAGGCTCAGTCGACGACGCACGCACCACTCGTTCGAGCCTGATAGCTCCGGCGTCGCTGAGGTCCCTGATCCGATCGACAGCCACCGCCGGCGACGCTTCGACCGTTCGATCCCAGCCACGGAGCACCTCCAGGAGCGCGACCTCGACCGCGTTGAGATGCTCGTCGCGTCGCCGCGTGGAACCTGCGCGACTGACAAACCGGACACCGGGTGTGGGTCGTGGAGCCCTTCTCGGCACCGCGATCGTCTCAACCCGGGGCACCTGCGTAGAGAGGCCCAGGCTCAATGCGGCGCTCAACCCGGCCGGACCCGTACCGGCCCCGCCGACGATCGCATCGGCGAGTCCGCTCGCCCTCGGGGGAGCCATCCCCAGCATCGTCGAGGACCCGCGCCAATACAGACCCCGCCGGACCCGTCTCAACTCACCCGACTCCGACAGACGCGACAGTGCCTTGGCGACAGCCTCCGGCGAACCGTCGAAGTCCTCCGGCGTCCAGAAACGATCCCGAGAGCGGCGCACCCGGGCACGTACAGCCGAAGCAACACTCGTCTTGTCCATGGCCAACATCATACACACTATGTCGGCAAAGCGATACGCGAACTTGACATACGTTTGTAACGACTGCGGGCTGTGTCGCTAGCTTCGCGCACGAGATCAGGTACCTGCCTTGGGGGCATCGACGGGCTCCAGTGTGGCCGCCACTCAAGATGGGACAAGTCGGCGTGGTCGAGGCCGTTGCCGTCGCATTGCAGATCGAGGAGTCCGTTGTAGCCGAGTTCGGTGGGAGCGCGATCCCCGACGAAGACGCCCAGTCCAAACGTGCTGGACGTCTGAGTCTGCCTTCGGTTCGGTCAATGGCGAGCGGCGAAGACCAGCAGGGGGATTCCGATCAGGATCAACACGATGGCGACGACCAATTCCACTCCGGACGAGAACACATGGGTTGTCGCGGTGAATCGATGAACGAGCGCGAGCACACCCGTGATCGCGAAGATGAGACCCAGCCGAAGGTAGTTCCGCGGCGACATCTCTCCATCGTGTTCCGAACCCCGTAGAAGGCGCCTCGATGGATTGCTCGAGCCTGGACCGAATCCGACTTGTCGAGCATTCACAGAGCGAGTCTCTAGCCTGTTTGTGTGGGACAGCACCGCATCCTGATCGTGGAGGATGACGAGCGGATCGGCTCGTCTTTGCTGCGTGCGTTCGGGGGGAGTGGCTATGACGCGGTGTGGGAGCGGACCGGCCAAGGCGGCGTGGACTCGGTGACGGGGTGCCGGCCCGATCTCGTGTTGCTGGATCTGGGGCTTCCTGATGTGGATGGGATCGAGGCGTGTGGGCGGATCCACGAGTTGGACCCGTCGATCGACGTGATCATGCTGACGGCTCGCGACGATGAGTTGGACGTGGTGGTGGGTTTGGACGCCGGCGCGGTGGACTATGTGGCGAAGCCGTTCAAGTTGGCGGAGCTCCTTGCTCGGGTTCGGGCTCAGCTGCGACGACGAGACACCACGCAGCGAGAGCGGCTGTCGGCCGGTGACCTGATGGTCGATGTTGCCGCCCGTCGGGTGTCGCTGGCGGGGGTGGAAGTGGAACTTCGGGCAAAGGAGTTCGACTTGCTCGCGCGTCTGGCGGAGGACGCCGGTGTCGCGGTGACCCGGGAGACACTGATGAGCGACGTGTGGGACGAGCATTGGTTCGGGTCGACCAAGACACTCGATTTCCACATCGCAGCATTGCGGCGCAAGCTCGATGTTCCCGACAGGCCGAGCCGCATCACGACGCTGCGGGGTGTCGGGTACCGTCTCGAGACTCCATGAGACGCCGCGTCCTGGCGGCGATTCTGGCGGTGGCGGCGTTGGCGATCGTGTTGTTCGGCGCGCCGCTGGCGGTCGTGGTGGGTCGACTGTTGGATGAGGGCGCCACCTTGCGTATCGAGCGAGAAGCGGTGTTGGCGTCGCGCACCGTGCCTGCGGATTTCGCGACGAGCGGGGATCCGGTGGAGCTGCCTGTGTCTCCTGAGGGGGTGGTCTTCGGCCTGTACGACACAACCGGGGCTCTGGTAGCGGGGTCTGGCCCCGCCACGGCGGATGCAGTCGCACTACGTGCGCTTGGCAATGAGGTCTCCGACGCCGAGGTCGGGGAGACTCGCGTTGTGGCGGTGCCGGTAGCGGTCGACGAGAAGTTGGTGGGTGCGGTCCGCGCCGAGCAGTCGACGGCAACCGGGGATGCTCGCACACGTCGTGTGTTGTGGGGTCTGGCCGGCCTTGCGGTCGGAGTGCTGGCCGTTGCGGTGGCGGTCGGCTGGGTGGTCGCCAGCAGGCTCGTTCGGCCGGTGCTGCGCCTCCGTGATGCGGCGGTGCGCCTGGGTGACGGCGACTTCGCCATCGACGTCCCGGAGAGCGGCGTGGCCGAGCTTGACCAGGCAGGCACCGCGATGACAGTCACGGCCGAGCGGCTGGATGATCTGATTGGCCGGGAGCGGAGGTTCACCGCCGACGTGTCACACCAGCTGCGGACACCGCTGGCAGGGCTGCGGGCGGGACTCGAGACCGAGCTGGCCTTCCCCCGTTCTGATCCGTCGCAGGCGCTCGAAGAGGCCCTCGGCGATGTCGACCGGTTGGACCAAACGGTCACCGACCTTCTCGCCTTCGCGAGGACGGCCCATATTGGAGGGTCCGAGTTCCATCCGTCCGACGTGCTCGGGGCCGTGCAGGAAGGTTGGAGACAGCCGTTCGCACGGGCAGGGCGACCGCTACGGGTCGCGGCCGCCCGGTTCGTCCCTCCGGTGCGGGGGAGCGCGGCAGTGCTACGTCATGTCCTCGACGTGCTGGTCGCCAATGCTCTCGAACACGGCGAGGGCGCGGTGACGATCGACACGCAGGTCAACGACGAAACGCTGACGCTGCAGGTGACCGATGAAGGGCCCGGTTTCGAAACATCGCCATTCGAGCCGGAAGCCGACGGTCCTGCCGGGTCGAGACGCCTTGGACTCCCGCTGGCCAGGCGCCTGGTCGAGTCGATGCCGGGCCGTATCACCGTCGCCAGGCTCGGTCCACATCCACAGATCGACGTGGTGCTGCAGCGGGCAGACATCGCAAGGCGCCCATCCGGCGAGTAGCGGCCGGGCCCGTCGTTCTGATTTCTGGCAATCCGCTCACCTTGCGCTCGCAAATGTCTCGACAACGGTTTCGTAGCTTGTCGGCGTCCGGTCAATGAGGGCCGCGACCACCGGCAGCGGCCGGTGTCGAGCCACCAAGGAGGACCGATGAACGGTCCCGCCATCGAACTCAAGGGCCTGGGCCACAGCTACAACGGAGACCTCGTCCTGCGCGACGTCGACCTGACCATCGACCGGGGTGAGATCTTCGGGTTTCTCGGCCACAACGGAGCCGGAAAGACCACGACGGTCAACATCCTGACCACATTGATCAAGCCGACCCAGGGCACGGCCCTGGTCGACGGCCACGACGTGGTCACCGAACGCGAGCTAGTGACCGCAGACATCGGATATCTGCCGTCGGAGGTACGCATGTATCCGCACATGACCGCCGCCGAGAACCTCGCCTTCTTCGCCGAACTGTCCGGCGTGACCGACCCCAAACGAGCAGTCGCCGAAACCCTCGCCTATCTGGACTGCTCCGACCTGGCCGATCGGCGGGTCGGGTCGTTTTCGACGGGTATGAGGCAGCGGATCGGCATCGCCCAAGCGATCGTCCACCGCCCATCGGTGCTGTTCCTGGACGAACCCACCGCCGGGCTCGACCCGGCCGGTATCCGCCAACTCCGACAGACGATTCTCGATCTCAACCGAGACCTCGGCATGACCGTGTTCATGAACACCCATCAGTTGAGCGAGGTGTCCAAGGTGTGCACCACCATCGGGGTGCTCAACCATGGTGAGCTGATCTACAAGAACTCGATGGCAGAAACTGCCAGTCGATTCCCCAACGAGACGTCCCTCGAGGACATCTACGTGCGGATGGAAGGCGCGCCGGCGTGATCTCAACCGTCGCGTCCCAACAGCTGCTTTCGTTGCGCCGGCAACGGGTGTTCCTGGCGGCGCTGGGCCTGTTCGTGGCGATGACGGCCGCCGCCGGTGTGTTGGGCTGGTCGAGTCACAACACGATCGTGCGGGTCTACGACCAGGCGGTGAAACTGCTCGCTTCCCAAGGGAAGCCCGCCCCGGCGAACCCGTTCCTCCTCAAACCGGAACTGTCGCTGCTCTCCAACATGATCGTCTACATCCCGCTGCTGGGAGCGCTGCTCGCCCTCCTACTCGGACATCTGAGCGTCGCCGACGATGAGTCCACCGGGCTGGGCCGGCTGATCTTCTCCCGCCGAATCTCCCGAACGGGCTACGCAGTGGGGAAGATCGCTGCAGCCGCCACCTCGCTTGCATTGATCCTTCTGGCTGCGCTCGCGGTCAGCCTCGTGTCGCTCGTGGTCGTCAACCAGACGGTCCCGACCCTGCCGGTGGTGACACGCCTCGGACTCTTCTACGGGCTGTCGTGGCTGTATCTGATGGTGTTCGCCCTCGTCGGCATGGGCATGGCGCTGGTGAACCGGCGCCGCTCGCTCGGGTTGCTGGGGGCGATGGGAGTGTGGCTCGTGATCACGTTCGCGATCCCACAGTTCACCTCGGGACTCCGGCCCACCGCATCGCTCAACCCGATCGTTGACCCGGTGGGAACCTCGCAGCGGTTCTTCCAGATCACCGCCGTGGCCCGGCCGATCTCGATCGCCGAGCAGTACAAGGCGGTGAGTGGGCAGATCCTGGCCACCGCTCCGCCAGAGCCCCTGACGCAAACGCTGCTGCGGGTCGTTCCGATCGCCGCAGTCGCAGCTGCATTCGCAGCAGCCGTGATCGTTCTGGTCCGGCGACATGACTTCTCGAGGAGCAGCAATGGCGAATGACAAAAGACACCGAATCCTGGCCATCGCCCGCCACGAGTACCGGGCGGCGGTACGCAGCCGAATCCTCGAGGTCCTGCTTGTCATCCTCATCGTCGCAACCGCGGCGTCGGTGATCATCGCCTCAGCCGAGTACGCCAGCCGACTCGCCGACTACCAGGCATACAAGGCCGCTGCCGAAGCGAACGGCATTGCTCAGATCGCTCCGTCGCCGCTGGCGCCGCTGTCGTTGCTGCGGGGAGCGTTCGAGTACATCGAGATCATTGGAGGGGTGATCGCCATCACCCTCGGCTATCTCACCGTGTCGAGGGAACGGGCCAACCGTACGCTTCCCCTGATCATGTCCCGCCCGGTCACCTCCGGTGAACTGGCGTCAGGCAGCCTCCTCGGGGCATTGGCCGTGATCACCACCCTCGTCGCGGCCACCACCGCCGTCGCCGTTGTGTCCGTCGGCCTGGTCGGTCACGACTGGATCAACCTCGGTCAGGTAGGGAAGCTGCTGCTCGCCTTCATCGCCGCGATCATCTACATGGCCGTCTTCTATGGTGTCGGGGCCTACACCGCGGCGTCCTCGAGGAACACGACCAACGGGCTGATGGTCGCCCTCGGTCTCTGGCTCGTCGTCGTCCTCATCCTGCCCCAGATCGGCGACACCCTCGACGCCGACAATCAACTCCCCGGTGGGCTGTTCTCCGCCCTCGGCCTCGGACACGACGGTGAGGTACAGATCCTGACCCACTTCGCCACCTACGAGACCATCCGGGGAAGCATCGAGGCCGCTTCATTCGCCAAGCACTTCGAACGGTTCGCCTTCGCCATGACCGACGTCAAAGAGCGGTTCCGGACTCTCAGCCTGCCCGACCTGTTCTTGCAGGTGCGTTTCTCGATCGCCTGGATCCTGATCTACGCGGCCGCGCTCCCGTTCGCCGTGAGACACGCCTTTCGCGAACAACCAACCATCCCGCAAGGAGAAACGTCATGACCACCAACACCCACCGAATCCGCCATGCGATCGCGGCTGCACTCGCTGCCGGGGCCGTACTGTCCGCCTGCAGCGGAGCCGGCTCGACTACCACGGCAGCCGGCACAGCAACCACCGCAGCAGGGACGGCGACCACGGCAGCGGCCGGAGGACCGATTCTTCCGGTCACCAGCAACCCCATCACCAACACGGCAACGGCACAGGACCTGAGAATCGACTCGGTGCTGGTCGAGAACAACGTCGACGCCTCCGGCGCAGGCGTAGCCGACCATCTCGAGATCGCCGTCACTAACACCGGTTCAACCGAGCTGGGCGGATTCGAGGTGTACTACACCTTCACCGACCCGACGGCGGGGACCAGCGACAGCTACTACACCAAACTCCCCGACACGTTCACCATCCCGGCCGGTGGCAGCCGCATCATCCACTTCGACAACACCGGTCAACCTGACCACTTCCCGGTCAACGAGTTCAGCATCTACGCCACCTCCCTCAACGCCCTCGACGTCACCGTCGAAGTCAGCGCCCAAGGCGCCGCCCCCCAGACCGCGACCGTGCAGAAGGACGCCGGTGGTGAGGAGACCTCCGACTGACCACGATGCCCATGCCCTGCCCCGAAGCCGGAACTGAGAGCGGGGTGCCACACCCCGCTCTCAGCCGGCTCTCAGCAACAACGATCTACGGTCCGAACACTGCAGATATTGGAGACGAGTGACGAATGCGACTGCTGGTCGTCGAAGACGAAACCAAACTCGCTGCCTACCTCAAACGCGGCCTCGAGGCCGACGGCCACGCCGTTGACATCGCCACAGATGGTGAGGAGGGGCTCTGGTTCGCTCGCAACCAACCCTACGACGTCATCGTGTTGGACATCCTGCTCCCCAAAGTCAACGGCTTCAGTGTCTGCGCGACGCTGCGGGAAGAATCGAACTGGACCCCCATTCTGATGCTCACCGCAAAGGACGGAGAGTTCGACATCGCCGAAGCACTCGACGCCGGCGCCGATGACTACCTGATCAAGCCGTTCTCGTTCGTAGTCCTGTCGGCTCGCATCCGTGCCCTGGTCCGGCGGGGTGCACCCGCCCGACCAACCGTCCTCCGGGTCGGCGACCTTCGTCTCGACCCGGCTGCACACACCGCCGAACGTGCCGGCACCGAGCTCACACTGACCGCCAAGGAGTTCTCACTGCTCGAGTACCTGATGCGACACCCCGGCGAGGCCGTCTCCAAGACCGACATCCTCAACGCAGTCTGGGACTGGGACTTCGAAGGCGACCCCAACGTCGTCGAGGTCTACATCGGGTACCTGCGCCGCAAGATCGACCAGCCATTCGATCGGGCGTCGATCGAAACCATCCGCGGCGTCGGATACCGAATGCGAGCCGACCGGTGACCCCGCGAAAGCCACGACTGCGTCGGCTCGGCGTTCGCAGTCGCACCACGGCGATCGCCACCGCGGTCGTCGGCGCCGTCCTCGCCATCGCCGGGATCCTGCTCGTTGTGGCGGCGCGGTCGGCCCTCTACCAAGCAGTGGAAACGACAGCCACCGCCCGCGCCGCCGACATCGCCACCCAACTCGCCACAGGAACCTCCTTCACCCAGGTGCCCCTCGTACGGGGCATCTCCGTGCAGATCATCACCGACGCCACAGTGGTGGCATCCACTCCCGACATCGAAGGCCAGGCCCCCTTCATCGACCCCGCCACCATCGGTGCCACGCCCACGGTCGTCGTCCCCGCCCTCGACGCCGCTGAGAACCAGGGGGAGAGCAGCAGCGAAGACGGCGACGAAGGCCCCTTCCTCGTTGCCGTCACCGACGTCAGCGGGCGGCCATACGCGGTGCTCGCCGCCGCCGCCCTCGCCTCCGTCGACAGCGCCACCCACACCCTCATACCGCTCGTCGCCCTCGGCGTCCCCGCCATCACCCTGCTGGTCGCGTTGGTCGTGTCGCGGCTCACCCGCCGCGCCTTCCGCCCGATCGACGCCATGACACGCCAGGCCGACACCATCTCCTACAGCGACCTCCACCGCAGAATCCCCGAACCCGGCCCTGACGACGAGATCCACCGCCTCGCCGTCGTCCTCAACCGGATGCTCGACCGACTCGACACCGCAGCCGTCCGGCAACGGCAGTTCACCGCCGACGCCAGCCACGAGCTGAAGAGCCCCGTCGCCACCCTCCTCACCATGGCCGAAGTCGCAGAATCCAACCCCCGAGAGTTCAGTGTGGAAGAGCTCGCCGCCGACGTTGCCGGGCAAAGCCGCCGGCTGACCGCCCTCGTCGAGGATCTGCTGACGCTCGCCCAAAGCGACGAACACGGACTCCACCTCCACCAGGAGTATTTCGATCTCGCCGATGTCGTCACGGACGAAATCGCCGCTGCGACGTCGACACTTGTCACCATCAACGTCGATCATGCGGAGCCGACCCTCATCCACGGGGACCGGAGACGCATAGGCCAGGTCGTCCGCAACCTGCTCGACAACGCCACCCACCACGCTGCAACGACCGTCACGATCGAAACCCGGATAGTCGGCGACCAGGCGATACTTCGGATCGGCGACGACGGGCCAGGAATCGCCCCCGCCGATCGCGAGCGAATCTTCGACCGGTTCGTCAGGCTCGACGAGGATCGATCCCGCAGATCAGGCGGGACCGGACTCGGCCTGTCGGTAGTTCGCAGCATCATCGACGCGCACCATGGGACCGTTACCGTCGGAGATGATCCCCAGCTGGGGGGAGCCTCGATCACGGTCAGTCTGCCTGCCACAAGGTCTAGTGACCGCGACCCCGCGGAATCAGACCCACACCCGACGCAGCAGCGCCGGACCCGAGGTGGGTCCGGCGCCGCCAAGTAGAGGGATGGGTCGAGTCGGTCAGCCGTTGGTACCGGCCTCGGGTGTTTCGACCTCGCTGGCTTCGTTGGCGTCGGGGATGCCGTCGCCGTTGTTGCCGACCTCTTCGCCTTCGAACTGGTGGTCGATCCCGTCGACGGCCTCATCACCCGGCGCCTCGGTCTCGCTTGCCTCAGCACCCTCGGGTGATTCGACCTCGCTGGCTTCGTTGGCGTCGGGGATGCCGTCGCCGTTGTTGCCGACCTCTTCGCCTTCGAACTGGTGGTCGATCCCGTCGACGGCCTCATCACCCGGCGCCTCAGACTCGGCCTCGGTGGCCTGATCCGCCAGCGTCGAACTCTGATCGGTCGAGACCACCGACGACTGCTGCTGGGCGGGGGCGACAGCCGGAGCCGGCTGGGACGGGGTGGTAGCCGCGGCTGCGACACCCATCGTTCCCAAGGCGAGCCCGATCGCCGCCGCGAGGCTGTACAGCCTCTTCCTCGGCCTCTTGTCTTCGTTCATTCGAGAACCTCCTGGCTCTTCCAACCCCCGGTTGGGGTTGTCTTGGCGACATCGTGCTCCAAAGCACCTGTGGAGAGCCTGAGCCAACCTGAGACACCGAGGGAGATGCCAGACCCCAACACTCGCCATCGCGCGTCCATCGCGCGAGAGGATGGGATGGACGGGTGATGACGCGAAGGAACGGGAACTGTGAAACCCCGTTCTACGTGGTGTTTCGCGGGATTCCCCAGGTCGGCGTGCGGTATCGAATAGGGCTCATAACCCGAAGGTCGCGGGTTCAAATCCCGCCCCCGCTACGAAGAGAAG
>CAZQUB010000047.1:1632-12260 GCA_964596225.1 uncultured Acidimicrobiaceae bacterium | reverse complement strand
AGCGGACTCATAATCCGTCGGTCGCAGGTTCGAGTCCTGCCGGGCCCACCGAAGAACCCACCGGTCAGGGCGGGGTTGTTCCAGGTTCGACCATCGCCGTTCTTCAGCCCGGCCGAGCGCAGGGTGCGGAGATGATGGATGGGCCGTCGATTTGGCGAGCCCGATCCGGTCTGTTGGCGTCGCGAGGCCCGAGAGGTGTGGCTGCCCAACCGAGCTGGCGACCGTCGGCGGGCTTCCGATGCGGCCTGCTAGCGCGCTCGCGGAGGCACCGTGGTCTCGCGGACGCGCAGGGAGGGGCTGATGATGACACGGTGACGCGGTCGGAGTCTGTCGGCGATGCGGGCGACGATCAGATCCACTGCAGCCCTCCCAATCGATTGGCGGGGCGGTCGCACGGCGGTGAGACGTGGGGTGAACAGCTCGGCAACCTCGTCGTCGTACGCGATGATCGAGAGATCGCGCGGTACGGAAATGCCGCGAAGCTCGCACCGTTGAGCGAGTGCGGCCGCCGCGGCGTCGGCGTGCACCAGGACTGCCGTGGTGCCGGTCGCGAGACATTCGTCGAGAACGGCGTCCACGATTCCGTCCCAGCTCGGTTCGCCAGGATCCGGTACATCGGTATCGACGCTGTGTCGCGTTTCTATGCCGAGGTCGGAACGCGCGTGGTGCCAGCCGCTCCGGACGTGCTCGCTGGTCGGGCTCGCCGCCGAGGTGAGAAGGCCAACGCGCCGATGCCCGAGGCCCACGAGGTGGCGGAGCGCGATCGCGGCGCCCTCCGCATGATCGGATGTGACGGATTCGAGCGCGGTGTGCATCGGGCCGATGGCGGCCGTCCGTTCGACCAACACCACCGGGATACGTGTCGCGGCAACCCATTTGAGGTCTTCTGCCGTGTGGTCTGCGGCCATGTTTGGAGCAAGGAGGAGACCGGCTGTCGGTCCGTGCTCGAGCAACCGCTCGACCTGGGGGCGAACATCATCGGCCCTGTACGATGAGCCGCGCAACACCAGGCCGATCCCATGAGCAACCGCGGCGCGCTCGGCTCCGCGGATGACGTCGGGCCAGTAGTAGTCGAGTGACGGCACGAGCATGCCGATTGATTGATCCGTCGTGGTGCGTGCGGTCACCGGTGCTGTTGACTGCCGGTCGCTCACCGGGTTTGTGTCCGAGCCTTCTGGGAGCACAGCTCCACCGTGAACACGTTTGACCAAGCCGTCGCGCTCCAGCTTCGTGATATCGCGCCGGATCGTGACCGGTGCGACGCCCAAGCGGTTGGCGAGATCGACGCTACGGACGACGCCCTCCTGTTTGAGGAACTCGACGATGCTCAAGTGTCGCTTGACCGCCAGCGGCTCATGTGCCGCGTCGGGTGTCATGTCGCCTCCCTGACTGTGAGGGTGATGTTCTTCATGTCGCGGGTGTGAGGGATGCTGATCGTGAGGCGCGAGATCGTCGACCCCCACGATGCCTGGAGCATCGGGTCGTTCAAGGTGCGCTCCTTCACGAGGAACGGCAAGGCGGGCTCCCATTCCATCGTTCGTCGAGCGCTGTCGCGGCCGCCACCGCGGCCACCGAGAGTCGTTCCTGACGCCCGCATATCCGATCCTCGTGGTCGACACGATTGCCGTCACGCCGATGGCGAAGATACGACATCACCAAGGTGAGCGGCCAGGGCTCGCCGGCGAGGGTCTCTGCCCGTCGTGTCGACGAGGCCACGGTAGCGGCGTGGCTGGTTCCGTTGGCGCCCCATACGGTGCGTTCGCCGGCGGGCGGGACCGGCAGGTGGCCGGATCGGGGTCGAGGGCGAGTGGTCCAGGCGCGACCGAGCGGCCCCATCGGTTCGTGGCAGCTCATTCAACTCCTCCCATCGGGCGGGCGAGTATTCGACCATTGTGATCATAAGTGATCGTTATGGTATTGCCTAGCCCCGAATCGGACATGTATTGACAAAAGTGATCCAATGTGATAATTAATTGAACATCGCGGGTGGCGTCTCGTTGAGCGCCCAACGGCGGGAGAGGGCATGAACAGCTTGGTTGTTGATGAGGCCGATCTCCCGGGCACGTTGCACGATCGCTCCGAACTCGTTGCCCTCGCCGAGCGCCTGGTCGCCGGTGCGTTGGCTCACGCCAGTGCGGGCGGGGCTCAAGTCCATGTTCCCGGGGCACCCGGACGGTTCGGCGTGGATGTCGACGGGCTCGAAGGCTTCGCGAGGTCGTTCCTTGCGGCCGGCTTCCTCCTCGCCGGTCGGCAAGGAAGCGATCCCGCCGGTTTTGCAGAGCGGTATGCGAGAGGTATCGCCAGCGGCACCGATCCCGGTTCCGCCGATCGCTGGCCGAGGCTCGACGAGCACCCGCAGGCCAAGGTCGAGGCCGCGTCGATCGCAATCATCCTCGACATGACCCGGCCCTGGATCTGGGACCAGCTCGACTCGGGCGTTCAAGAGCGGGTGCGAGAGTACCTCGCACCCGCGGTCGGCGACCCCACGTATCCTCAGATCAACTGGGTGTGGTTCCGGCTGCTCGTGCAGACATTCCTCCGATCGATCGACGGGCTGTGGTCCGAAGACGAAATGCGGGCCGACCTGGCGACCCACGACCGGCTCGCCCGGAGCGAGGGATGGTTTGCCGACGGTGACACCCGGGCCTTCGACCACTACAACGGATGGGCGTTCCACCTCTTTCCCGTGTTGTGGTCACGCATGGCCGGCGCCGAGTCACTGGCTGCCGAGCGCGGCAACGTCGACCGCGACCGACTCGACCGCTATTTGTCTGATGCGCTTGCCCTCATCGGCGCCGACGGAACACCGCTGGTGCAGGGGCGGAGTCTCGTGTACCGGTTCGCTGCGGCCGCTCCCTTCTGGGCCGGCGCCTTGTCGGCTGTCCCCTCACACCAGCCCGGAACACTCCGCCGCGCCGCGCTGGCCATCGTCTCCTCGTTCACCCGCAACGGGGTTCCGGCAGGCGACGGAACGCTGAGCCTGGGATGGCATGGCCCATGGCGGTCGCTCGCCCAGGCGTACTCCGGACCAGGTTCGCCATACTGGGCTGCCAAGGGTTTGCTCGGGGTGGCGCTGCCCGAAGATCACCCCGTCTGGACCGATGCCGAAGGCGTGCTTCCGATCGAGCGCGACGACTTTGTCTTCGCAGTGGAGGCCCCGGGGTGGATCGTGTCCGGCACCCACGACGACGGCATCGTTCGGGTGGTCAATCACGGTACCGATCATGCGCGGGAGGGTGATCTGGTCGGCGACTCGCCTCTCTACGCCCGACTGGGCTACTCCACCGCAACCTTCCCACTCCTGGACGACCACTCGTGGATCTCGCCGATCGACCAGTGCGTCGGCCTGGTGGACGCCCAAGGGCGCTCCACCCACCGCTCCGGCATGGTCACGACCGCGCTTGGGGTCGAATCCGCTCTGACGGGCCGGCTCGCGATCGCGGCCTCCGTCGCACAGGCGCACTGGCTGACACCGGCCGATTCCCAGATGCTCCACGGCTCCGGCTACGAGGGTTCCTCGAGCGTGGCCGGGGAGATACAGACCGTCTCGGTGGTGCGAGGACAGTGGGAGGTTCGGTGCGTGCGCATTGCCAACCTCACCGATGAGGGACGTATCGCCGCGACGCAAATTCACATAGGTGGATGGGCCGTACCGGCAGGTGAGATCGTGATCGACTCCGGACAGGCCCGGATCCACGGCGGGGGCCTCATCAGCTTCGTCGCCTGCGACCTTCCCGAGGCCGCAATGAGCGTCGGGACGTTGGTCGGAGCCAGTCCCGTGTCGACGACCACGCAGGTTCCCATCATCCACCTCCCCGTCCAAACCGGCCGATGGATCGCAGCGGTGATCGGGCTGGCGGGCGACCAGGTGTCGCTGTCGGCGCCGATCTCGCATGTCTCTGACGATGTTCTGGTCATCGAGTGGGGCGATGGCCGGACGACGATGAACCTCTCCGACTCTGTGACCGGCGCGACAACGGACCGCACCGGGAGATCCGGGCTCCACCGGAGTCCAGAAGCCAGCAAGGATGCCACTAAGGAGGCACAATGACGACCCGAACTCGAATGGGCGCGCTTTCGGCCGCCCTGGCCGTACTCGTATTGGCGCTCGCCGGGTGTGGCTCCTCGGACGAGCCCTCCGCCACGACGACGACTGCGCCGACGGAGACCACAGCCGCCACGACGACGATGGCCGGGGAAACCACCACGACCGCGGCTCAGATGGAGCCGGTCACCATCACCATGTCGGCATGGGACCTGGACCGCACACCGGAATTCCAGCTGCTCGCCGACCGGTTCCACGAGATCAACCCCAGCGTGACGGTGGAGCTCAAGGAATACCAGGCTGGATCGGAGTACGACACCCAGCTCACCGCCGACCTGGCGGCAGGCACGGCACCCGACGTGTATGTGCTGAAGAACCTGAGGAACTTCGCCATCTACCAGGAGGGTGGCCAGCTCGCGGACGTCAGCGACATCGTCGCCGACGTCGGCGCCGGCAATTCGGCGATCGACTTCTACACGGTCGATGGTGCCGTCTGGGCAGTCCCGTACCGGCAGGACACGTGGTTCCTCTACTACAACAAGGATCTCTTCGACCAGGCCGGGGTCGACTACCCGACCGGTGCGATCACCTGGGACGAGTACGCAGATCTGGCCGAACAGATCACCACCGGCCTCGGCGGTGACATCGTCGGGTCGTATGAGCACGGTTGGCAATCGACCCTGCAAGGCTTTGCCAATGCACAGAGTCCAGGGGCCGACATCCTGAGCGGCATCTACGACTACATGGCGCCGTACTACGAGCGAGTGCTCGCCATGCAAGACAACGGCTCACAAACCGACTACGCCACGGTGACGACCAACAGCCTTACCTACCAGGGTCAGTTCGGCACCCAGAAGGCCGCCATGATGAACATGGGGTCGTGGTACGTGGCCACGCTCATCTCCCAGCAAGAGTCGGGCGACGCCGACACGTTCGAGTGGGGCATCGCTCCGGCCCCGCAGCTCGACTCGTCGACGTTCGATGTCCCGGTGTCGTTCGGTGACCCGACCGGTCTCGGCATCAATCCGGCGATTGATCCCGGCAAGCTCGACGCCGCCAAGGCATTCTTGGCCTTCGTCGGCTCGGAGGATGCCGCCACCCTGCTCGCCGGCATCGGTATCAAGCCCGCCTACGTCTCCGATGCGGTGACCGCGGCCTACTTCGCGGGTGCGGGCGTTCCTCAGGACGACCTGTCGAAGTTCGCCTTCGGCACCCACGACACGCGGCCGGAGAACCCGGTCTCCGTGGACACGGCGGCCATCCAGAGCATACTGAATGACATGCACTCGGCCATCCTCACCAACAGCGTCAGCGTCACAGACGGGATCGCCGAGGCCGAGAGCCGAGCCTTGTCCGAGGTCCTCAACTAGAAGGGGTGGTGCTTGATCGCCGTTCGCGCCCGCAACGGCACGATTCGGCGCTGTGATGGAGCACGGCTTCGAGCCTGAACAGGAATTCTGCACCACCCTCCTGGGAGGGCGACGGCAAGCGTTGCCCGGAGCACATGGCGGTGGGCTGGTCTGGTTAACTCCCCCTTCCAGACCAGCCCACCGCGAAGCGAGCGACACATGGTGACGACTTCGAGACGACCAGCCCCGAAGCGGTCAGCGCTGCGCCGGCACGCTACCCGAACGGGATGGTCATTCATCCTTCCGAACTTCATCGGGTTCGGGCTGATCACCCTCCTGCCGGTGCTGGTGCTGTTCTACATGGCGTTCACAGAGTGGAGCGCCTTCGGATCACCCGAGCTCATCGGACTCGACAACTTCAAGCGTCTGATCGGGGACGGCGCCTTTCGAACCGCGCTGCTCAACACCCTCTACTACAGCAGCGTCCACATACCGGTGACGCTCTTCACCTCCCTCGGGTTGGCGCTCCTCCTGAACACGAAGCTACGTGGGGTCACGTTCTTCCGGACCGCCGCCTTCTTTCCCTACATCACCTCGATCGTTGCCATCGCTGCGGTGTGGAACCAGCTCTTCAGTGCAGACGGCGTGATGAACCAGCTCGTCGGTCTGATCGGCATCAACCTGGACAAGGGATGGACGGCCAATTCGACGCTGGCGATGCCGGCCGTGATCCTCGTCAGTATCTGGCGTGATACCGGCTACTTCATGTTGCTGTACCTGGCCGGGCTGCAGACCGTTCCTCGAGTCTTGCACGACGCCGCCTACACCGATGGTGCGACAACCGTACAACGATTCCGCTACGTAACCTGGCCGTGCCTGCGGCCGACCACGTTCTTCGTCACCGTGTACCTGACGATCCAAAGCCTGAAGGTGTTCGACCTCGTGCTGCTGCTCACCCATGGTGGGCCGGGCCAATCAACCGTCGTGCTCTCCCAGTTCATCTACCAGAAGGGAATCGTCGAGTTCCAGTACGGCTACGCCTCGGCCGCGGCCATGGTGCTCTTCTTCCTTTCGCTCGGCATCACCATCATCCAGTTCTTCGTGAATCGGAGAACCGCGCCGTGACCTCGTCAACCGCACCAGCCAGCCGACGCACCAACCGGCCGGTGCCGTCACATGATCGAAGCCCGCTCCGGTCGGTCTACCGCTCTGTCGGCTACCTCGCTCTCGTGGCGGCGTCGGCGTTCGTTCTCCTGCCGTTCGTGTGGATGATCGTCGCCTCGCTCAAAGGCAACAATCAGGTCTTCACGGTTCCGATCGAGTGGATCCCCGACCCGGTGAAGTGGGGCAACTACATCGAGATCTGGAAGAAGTCCGACATGTTGTTGTGGACGCGCAACACGCTCTTCCTCGCCGTCGTGATCACCTTCCTCCAGGTTCTCACCGGATCCTTCGCCGCCTACGGATTCTCGAAGATGCGTTTCCGGGGTCGCGACGCGCTCTTTCTGACCTACGTGTCGACCATCGCCGTGCCCTGGCAGGCCTACATGGTCCCGCAGTTCATCATCTTCTCGAAGGTCCACCTATCGAACACGCTGTGGGCAATGATCGCCCTCCAGGCGTTCGGAGCGTTCGGTGTCTTCCTGATGAAGCAGTACTTCGAGTCGATCCCCGACGAATTGATCGAGGCGGCGCGTGTCGACGGTCTCAGTGAGTACGGCATCTACCGACGGATCATGCTCCCTTTGGCGATTCCGGCCATCGCGTCATTGGCGCTGCTCACGTTCGTCACCGTTTGGAACGACTACCTGGGCCCTCTGATCTACCTGCGCGACCGGAGTATCTGGACCATCCAGATCGGTCTCAGCTCGTTCATCAACCAGTACAACGCCGAGTACGCCCTCATCATGACCGGCTCGGTGCTCTCGGTCGTCCCGATCGCCCTGATCTTCGGCTTCGGTCAGCGCTACTTCGTCGAGGGCATCGCCGGCACGGGTCTCAAGGGGTAAGGGGTGATGAACGACGCAACCGCTTCCGCCTTCCGGTGGGTCTCATCGACGGCCTACATGGTGCTCATGACGAACGTGATCGTCGCTTTGATCGCCATGCCCGCCGTGCTGCTCTTCATCACCACCGACACAGCCGACACCTGGCATGCGATGCTGCTCATCGCACCGTTTGCGGCGCCGGTCACACTTGCCGCGTTTCGGGTGATCGCGGAGTTCACCACCGATACGTCAGCTCCTGTCGTGCGGACGTTCTTCCGGTCGGTCCGCACCGACTTCCGCCGGGCGATCCTGGTCGGTCTCGTTTCCACCGCAGCAGGGGTGATACTCGTCGTGGATATCGGTGTTGTGTGGGGCACCCGATTCGGGGCACTCGCCATCCCGGTCTTCGCAATGCTCATCGTGGTGCTGGCAGCGACCACGATGACCGTGCTCGTGGCACTCTCGGTGGAACCCGAAGCCCGGCTCCTCGTGACATTCAGGGTGGCGCTGGTGCTGTCGATCCGTAGCTGGTATCTGTCGGCGCTGTCACTGACGACAGTGGCGATCTTCGCCTCATTTGTGATTGCCCAGCCGGTGCTGGGCCTCGGGTTTGCGTGCACACCGGCGCTGTACATCGTCTGGGCGAATGCGCGCTTCTCGTTGCGAGCCGTGCTCCCCGACCCGGTGGTCGACCAGGCCGGCCATGCGTCCTCTCACGCAATGATTGGAGAATCTCGATGACATCCCCGCAGACCACCGTCCTGAGTGACCTCGAAGTTGCTGCAGCCATCGATCGGGCGCTTGTTACCGTCGCCGGCAACATCGACATCTTCGGTGATCTGTATCCGGACGACACGACAAGGGACGGCGTCTACCCTCTCCGGTCCCGGCCGGGATTCCCCGCCGGCGCCAACGTGGGCTGGACCACCGGCTTCTGGCCCGGGATGCTCTGGCTCGGCCACGAGTACAGCGGGGACGGCCGGCTTGCCGCGGCGGCAGGCCGGCACGTCGAGTCGTTCTCGCGGCGTCTGGCCGAGCGCATCGACATCGCCACCCACGACCTCGGATTCCTCTACACGCTGTCGTGTGTGGTAGCCGCTCGTCGTGGTGACGACGGCCGGGCCAGACGGGCCGGGCTGGAGGCCGCCGACCGGCTGATGGACCGCTACCTGGCGCCGCCCGGGATCATCCAGGCATGGGGCTCGCTCGAGGATCCGGCACAACGTGGTCGCACCATCATCGACAGTCTCATGAACACGCCCCTGCTGCACTGGGCGAGCCAGGAGACCGGGCGATCGACGTATGCGGAAGCGGCAGAACGTCACGTCGAGAGCCTTCAAGACCACATCGTGCGACCCGATGGATCCACATTCCACACCTTCTCTTGGAACGCCGAGACCGGCGCTCCGGAGCGTGGTGGAACCGAGCAGGGCAACGCCGACGAGTCATGTTGGGCCCGGGGTCAAGCCTGGGGGATCTATGGCTTCGCCATCAACCATCGCCTCACCGGTCGGCCGTCCTTTCTCGCCGCGGCGAGGCGTTGCGCCGAGTATTTCGTCGCCCATCTCGACCCAGAACTGGTGCCCTACTGGGACCTCGCCTTCCACGACGGTTCGGGCGCGCCCAAGGACTCGTCGTCTGCCGCCATCGCCGCCGCAGGTCTGCTCGAGATCGACGCGCTCGACCCCGACCCGCAGTACCACGACCTCGCCCACCGGATCCTCGCCTCCCTGGCCCGAACCTACGTTCCCACGCCCGAAGATGGTTCGAACGCGCTCCTGCTGCACGGGGTCTACGACGCGCCCAAAGGCATAGGTGTCGACGAGGGGACCTTGTGGGGCGACTACTTCTACCTGGAATCGTTGCTGCGCATCGCCAACCCGAACCGGGAGTCGTTCTGGTGAGCGTCGACGGTGGCGCGATCGCGATCCCGCCCTACGAGGCCGTTCCTCTTCGCTAACAGAAAGGTGAGAAGCATGAAGTATCACTGCAACCTCGAGGTACGTGACGGGCTCACCACGCTCTCGCACAATCCGTGCGAGATCCTCGACTTCGCGTTGGTTCGCTTGTCGGCCGGCCAGCGCTACGAAGCCGAATCGGGCGATCGCGAGAGGCTTGCGGTCGTGCTCGGAGGTAAGGCCGATATCGAGGTCGGAGGTGTCTCGTTCCCGGCCGTCGGCGGCCGACCGAACGTGTTCGGCGGAAAGCCGCACTCGGTCTACATTCCGGCTGGGCTGGCTTTCTCGTTCACCGCAATCGGCAGCGTCGAGATCGCGCTTCCCTCGGCGCCGAGCACGCTCGAGGTGGAACCCTATCTCATCGCACCGGACGCGGTCGCTCAGGGGCGGTGGGGTGCTGCCAACTTCTCGCGCAACTACCACCAGATCCTCACCGAGGTGGCTCAACCCGACCTTCCCGCGGCGCGGCTGATCGTCGGCGAGACCTACACGCCGTCGGGCAACTGGTCGACCTATCCGCCGCACCGCCACGCCAATGAGGATCTGCCCCGTGAGGCAAAGCACGAGGAGATGTACTACTTCCGGGTCAATCCGGCCGACGGATTCGGGATCGCCCGAGTTGTCGACCTCGACGGCGACGAGGAGAACTTCACAGTGCGCGACCAGTCGATGCAGATGATGCCGGCGGGATTTCACACCGTCGTGTCGGCACCGGGTTACACCACGTACTATCTGTGGTTCCTCGCCGGTACCCATCGGACCCAGGGGAGCATCGACGATCGGGATGTGGGCTGGGTTTCTCGCACCGTCCCGATGCTCCGTGAGCTCGGTCATTGAGGCAGCCGTGATCTTTGATCGCGCCAATCTGGACGGACAGATCGCAGTGGTGACCGGCGCCGCTCGTGGACTTGGACGTGGCGTGGTGGTCGCTCGTAGCGCGACCGGGTGCCGAGGTCCCCTCGGGTGCGTCGAGACGCGGATGAGGCCGCGTCTCGAAAGAGACGGAGCGCCGAACATCGCAGGACCGGCACCCGCCTCCTCGAGAGTACGGCGGGCAGTCATCGTGATGAGCTCTCCGCCCGGTGCGTGTGGACCAGCACGTTGGCGGCCCCCACTGCTTCGGTGCCGTCCGACCCGTGGTCCTCGCCGGTCTTGCCCCAGGGAGGGTTGCCAGGCGGCGCGTCGCCGTCGCATCGTGACATGTCGAGCCCACAACGTCATGCCGAGCCGACCGCACCGGTCGGCACGCGCAGCAACGAGCACTCCGCCGGGTGTCCGGGCTCGGGGC
>CAZQUB010000047.1:0-1532 GCA_964596225.1 uncultured Acidimicrobiaceae bacterium | reverse complement strand
CGGCTCATCCAGCCCGTACCGCTGCAAGATCTCGGCGACCGCCGCACCGAGGTCGACGGGGTGGAGCTCCAGCTCCAACGCATCGCGATCGATCCGCGCCAGGGTGAGCAGATCGTCGACGGTCTCCGACGCCATAGTCGCCTGGGCCACCGTGATCTCGGCCAACTCGGCGAGTTCGGGGAGGTCCATCTCCGCCAAGCTGTCGTACAGCACGCTCGACATGCCCAAGACCGGGGTGAGGTCGTTGCGGAGCTCGTGCGCCACGGTTCCTAGGACGTACCCCCGCTGCAGCTCGGCACGTTGCCGCTCCTCATTCACCAGCGACAACACGAGCACCACGATGAAGATCGGTTGCAGGACCAGCAGGTCGTACACCCACGAGGTCCCCATGGTCAGGTGGTACGGGGTGTCGACGATCAATGCCGTGCCGGTCACGAGGAAGACCTGGAAGAGGACCAGCCCCCGGCGTCGCCCATCGGTGAGCACCGACGCCAGCACCACGAACATCATGGCGAACGCTATGTGGAGTTGGAGGAGCCGGCTAGCCACAGGGTGTAGAGAAGAATGAGCACTTCTCCGAAGGTTCCATGCGCCAGATCGACCAGCCACTCACCAAGGAGGTCACCGCCACCCACACATCCCAACTCCCCGTCGCCTAAGGTGACGGAGAGCCGCTGAGAATCACCTCTCGGCGGGACGCCACCCTCCTTTCCGGCCGCGTAGACTCGCCCGATGGCTTTCAAGGCAATGGGGCGCGACGCGGTCGCTACCTGGCTTCGTGAAACGCACGGTGACGAGCTGGTCGCGATGGTCCGGGTCCAGACGCCGGTGACCACCCGCGTCGGCGGTCCCACCTACACGAATACGAGCAGCGCCACCGCCGTGTCGCCGCTGTGGACGATCGTCGAGCAGATCGGGCGGTCCCACGACGACGTGGTCCCGATACTGATGGGAACGGGCGGCCTCTTCGTCCTCTCCCGCGACACCTTTCGGGTTGTCGGGCTGGGGGGCCTGCGCCCCCGGCCCAAACACACGCGGTACGAAGCGCCTCTCGACGGGCTGGTGTTCCACCACTGCGACGCCGAGGGCGGCACCGGCATGCGGTTCCGCTGCTGGATCGTCGATCTGCCCGACGGCCGGTGGATCGCCGATTCGACGGCGCTTGAACGCAAGGGAGAGGCGACGCCGTTCGCCGAGGACGCCGACGGCTTCCTCACCGCCCTCGGGGACCAGGCCCGGTCGCTCGCGCGCTGAGCGCGTCGCGTCCGGTCTCCGGGCCGTCGGTGTGTGCCCGTCGTCCTATGACTCGGGGAGAGGGCGGAAGTGATGCACGGTACGCGTCCGGTCGGCGCCGCCGCCCGGCGGGTCCGCATCCAAAGACGGCAACATCGAATGCCGGGGGATCGTGGAGGCGGATGATCCGCGCACGCGGGCGCCGTTGGAGGCGGCGGGTGGCTCGCCGAGCGCGGGCAGGGACAGATCGAAGACCGACCATCCCTCTTCCCGGCGGTAGGTGAGATCGCCGTCCATTG
>CAZQUB010000046.1:0-12580 GCA_964596225.1 uncultured Acidimicrobiaceae bacterium | reverse complement strand
CTGGACCATCGACACCATGCGGCTGCGGCGCAGCTCCGCCGGGACGGTTCGCTTTTGCTGTTCCATGGCGCTCCCGAGGTTTCTTTGACCGGTTGGGGTAACTTATGACTTCTTGCGTTTTGTTGTCAAGAAACCGCTATCCGGCCGTGTTTGGCAAGTACTCGCAAACGTGCGTAGGTTCGGCACCCAGTTCCTTCTTTGACCGGTCTCGCACTGGGTCCCCGGGGCTTCATCTTCACCCTCGTCGTCCACGGGATCTCGATCGCCGCCCCGTCCTTCACAGCGTCTCGCCCTGGTGTCGCAGGCTGTGGTCGATGCCGGCGAGATCGATGGCCCCGGGATACTGCACCTTCGCAAGTCGGGGGCCGTCAGGGGGGTGCGACGCGGCGCCACCCCGGTCACGGGTGTGCGTCCTCCGACTCAGAGCCAGTCGCTGCGTCGGAACAGCCAGTAGAGGGTGCCGGCGACCAGTGCCATGAACCCGCCCACCACCGGGAAGCCCCAGTCGCTGCGGAGGCCCGGCATGTGGGAGAAGTTCATGCCGTAGATGCCGGCGATGAGGGTGGGGACGACCGCGACCGCCACCCAGGCTGAGATCTTCCGCATGTCCTCGTTCTGGCGTACCCCGATCTGCGCCAGGTTCGCCTCGAGCACCGAGGTGAGGAGGTCCCGGTACTGCTCGAGCTGGGAGGCGGCCTTGGCGGCGTGGTCGTAGACGTCGCTGAAGTAGCGGCGGGTGTCCTCGTCGACGGCGGGGAGGGCGTATCGTGTCAGACGCTCCAGCGGTTCCACCAGCGACCGCGCCGCGGCGTGGAACTCGAGCACCTCCCGCTTCAGGAGGTAGATGCGCTCCGCCGGGTTGCTCCATTCCGGCGAGAAGACGTCACGTTCGACCTCGTCGATGTCCTTGGCGAGTCCCAGTACCACCGGTCCGTAGGCGTCGACGACGCGGTCCATGATGCCGTGCAGCACCGCGGCCGGGCCCCGACTCAGCAGATCGGGCTGGGAATCCAGGCTGCGACGTACCGAGGCGAGTTCGGCGGCCTCGCCGTGGCGCACCACGACGATGAAATCGGATCCGAGGAACATGAAGATCTCACCGAAGTCGACTTCTTCCTCCTGATCGAGGTAGCGGGCCGTCTTCATGGCGATGAACAGTGTGTGGTCGTAGACCTCGAGCTTGGGACGCTGATCGGCGGTCATGGCATCTTCGACCGCCAGCTCGTGGAGGCCGAACTCCTCGCGCACGAGGTCGAACTCCTCAGGGGACGGTTCACGCAGCCCGACCCACACAAAGCTGCCCGGCGCGGTCGCGGCGGCACGGGCCCCTTCGACCGGGAGGGAACCCGGCCGGCGGTGGCCATCCACGTAGAGGGCACAGTCGACGATCACGCTGCGATTCTGCCATATCCGCCCTCGCGCCCCGCCCCGTGCCTGCAACCCAGGGTTGAGAGGCCGCAAAACCGTGTACTGGAGCCCTGGGTTGAGAGGCCGCAAAACCGTGGTCTGTGGCCCACGGTTCACGGGGTGTCTCGAACTGTGGGCTGTGGGGCTGCGTTTCCGTGGTCTGGAGCCCTGGGTTGGGGGCACGGGGAGTACGGCGGCGGGTCACGGTATCTTGAGGCATGGACGAACGAGGAGTGGATGATGCGGCAGCGACGGCTGGGGAAGACCGGATTCGAGGTCTCCGAGGTGGGGTTCGGAGCGTGGGCGATCGGCGGCGACTGGGGTGGAGTCAGCGAGGACGACGCCATGGCCGCCCTCAACGAAGCACTCGATCGCGGCATCACGTTCATCGACACCGCCGACGTCTACGGGGGTGGGCGCAGCGAACGCCTCATCGCCCGCCTCCGCCGGGAACGTCCCGATGACGACTTCGTGGTGGCCACCAAGGCAGGGCGCGGCCTCGATCCCCACGTCGCCGACGGCTACACCGCCGCCAACATCGAGGGATTCGTCGACGAGAGCCTGCGCCGGCTCGAGGTCGACACCCTCGACCTGCTCCAGCTCCACTGCCCCCCGACCGAGGTCTACTACCACCCCGAGCTGTTCGCCGGGCTCGACGACATGGTGCGGCGCGGCAAGCTCCGCAGCTACGGGGTCAGCGTCGAGAAGGTCGAAGAGGCGCTCAAGGCGATCGAATACCCCGGCGTGTCCACGGTGCAGATCATCTTCAACATCCTCCGGCAACGGCCCGCCGGCCTGTTCTTCCGGGAGGCGAAGGCCCGCGACATCGGCGTGATCGTACGGGTACCCCTCGCCAGCGGCCTCCTCACCGGCAAGATGTCACCCTCCACCGAGTTCGCCGCCGACGACCACCGGCGCTACAACCGCCACGGTGAGGCGTTCGACGTGGGGGAGACCTTCGCCGGGATCCCGTTCGAGGTCGGCCTCGCCGCGGTCGAGGAACTCCGCCCGCTGGTGCCGGAAGGGGCGACGATGGCGCAGCTGGCGCTGCGCTGGATCCTCATGTTCGACGCGGTGTCCGCCGTCATCCCCGGCGGGAAACGCCCGTCGCAGGTGGCCGACAACGCCGCCGCGGCCGACCTCCCGGCTCTGGCGCCGGACGTGATGGCTCGCATCGGGGAGATCTACGACAGGTACGCCCGCGAGCACGTCCACCAGCGTTGGTGACGGCGGGCCCGATCCGGGCCGTCAGTCGACGTCGATGCGGATGACGACGATCTGGGGCAGGATCGCCCGCACCTCGTCCTCGGCGAGCGAGCCGTCCGGGCCGGGTGTGAGACCGTAGGGCTTGGCATCGGCGGCACGGAACTCCAGGAACGCCTTCACCGCGGCGAGATCGGATTCGGTGGCGATGTGCGCCACTGCCGTGGCCCGCTTCGCCTTGCCGGCGAGGCGCACCTCGACCTCGGAAGGGGCGCGGAGGTTCTTCCACCAGCTACGGAAGGCCTTGGTGATCACCACCACCTGGCCGTCCTGCCACTGGTACCGCGACGGGAGGGTGTATCGCCTCCCGGTCTTGGCCCCGGTCACGGTGAGGAGCACGAGACCCTTGCCGATGATCCGTTGCAGCCCGGGCGTCCTGAGGACGACCGACATCGTCGTGTTGAACCAGGGTGGCGGGGCGGAGGTGGGGACGGTGATGGTGGGTTCGTCGCTCATGGCACGGGTTCCTCCGTGGTGTCGCCGGGCGGTTCCCTCCCGTCCGTCACGGTATCGGCTCGCCCCGGGGCCGGTCAATCACAGCCCGGAGAGGTCGATTCAGACCGAGAAGCGGACCACGATCACGTCCCCGGGCCCGATCGGAGCGTCCTTGCCCTCGACCCGGACGTGGCCGAGGCGTTTCGCCTCGTCCCAGCCGCCGTCGTCGATGACGACGTCGAGCGGGGCCACCTCGGCGCGGATGAAGCCACGCTCCAGGTCGGAGTGGATCCGTCCGGCGGCTTCCCGCATCGTGGATCCCGCCCGCGCCGTCCAGGCATGGGCCTCCTTGGGGCCGACGGTGTAGAAGGCGAGCAGCCCGAGGGCACGGTGGGCCGCCTGGACGAACCGGGCCAGGGCCCCGGCGCCGAGCCCCAGACCGGCGAACAGCTCCTCCCGGTCGGCCGGGTCGAGGCGGGAGGCTTCCTCCTCCAGCTTGGCGGAGATCGCCACCACGACGTCGCTCCCGGGAACGGCCGCTTCGACCTGCTGCACCGCCGCGGCGGGATCGGGGTCGTTCTCGCCGACGTTGACCAGCCACACCGCCGGCTTCAGGGTGATCGGCGCCGAGTCGCGGAGAGCGGCCCGTTCCGCCGGGCTCCACGTCTCGGCGCGCAGCGGCGTTCCGGCTTCCACCAGCGACGCGGCCCGGGCGACCGCCTCGGCCGCGGGACGTTTCCCCGGGTCGGTGCTCACCTCGCGCCCGAGCCGGTCGGCGCGGCGTGCCAGCACGTCGTGATCGGCGAGACACAGCTCGAGCAGCAGCTCCTCGGCCTGCGCCGCGGCGTCGGTTCCGGATTCGGTGGCGGGGACGGCGTCATCCTCGAAGGCCCGCAGCACCACCGCCAGGGCCTCCATCTCCCGTAGGCGCCCGAAGTACTGCGGACCGAACCCGCCGCCGTGCCCCTGCTTCGCCATGGCCGGGACGTCGCTGAGGTCGATCGTGTTGAAGACGATCTTGGCGGACTGCTCCACCTCGGCGGCGCGTTCCAGGTCCGGGTCGGGAACCCGCGCCACACCCACATTCGGTTCGGTGGTGGTGAAGGGGTGGGGGGCGGCGACCGCCGAGAGGCCGGTCAAGGCGTTGAAGAGGGTCGTCTTCCCGACGTTGGGGAATCCGATGATGCCGATGGCTGCCACGAGTCCGGGGAGTGTAGTGACGCCGGGAGCGTCCCGGCGCGGCTCAGGTGCTGCGACCGGTGGGGCGGATGCGGAACCCGGTCACCAGCTCGACCGTGAAGGGGCAGCGGTCCGGACCGGGGCACGACCCGGTGCAGCTCCCGGCGGCGGCGCATCCGTCACCGGTCGCCGGGGCCCGCCGGCCGCCGCCGTCGGGGGCGAGACGGCCCGCGGCGCGCAACGCGGTCAGCATGGCGTCGACCGTGGCCGGGCTGGCGTGGAGACGGGCCGCCAGGTCCGCCACCGTGAGCGATCCGGTGGCGGCCTCGATCTCGCGGGTGAGGTCGGCGAGTCTCATCCGAACCCCAGGAGACGGCCGCCCTGGAAGACGAGGAAGGCGCCGAGCCAGGCGACGGCGAACTGGCCGACGACGCTGACCCACATCCAGCGGGTCCCGAACTCGTGGCGGAAGGCCGCCACCGTCGCCATGCACGGGGTGTACAGCAGCACGAACACGAGAAAGGCGAATCCGGCGAGGGCGGCGTGGCCGCCGCTGCTGCGATCGAACGAAGAGCGGATCGCCGACTGCAGGCCGGTGGAGGTGTCGTCATGGACGTCGACGCTGTCGAGGCCGACCACCCCGGGGAGGGCCCGCAGCGTGTCGGCGGTGGCGGTGACGAACCCGGATCCGATCTGGCGGAGGTCGTCGCCGAAGCTCCCGGCCGGCGCCTGGGTGGTGTCGACGGTGGTATAGAGCTGCGTCATCGTGCTCACCACGACTTCTTTGGCGACGAATCCGGTGAGGAGCGATCCCGACTGTTCCCAGTCGCCGAAGCCGGCGGGGGCCAGCACCGGGGCGACCGCCTTGCTGATGCCGCCGAAGGCGCTGTGCTCGACGTCGGTGTCGCCGAAGCTTCCCCCGCCACTGCCGAGTGGGATGGCGAGCAGGAACCAGACGGCGACGCTGGCGGCGAGGATGACGGTCCCGGCGCCCTTGACGAAGGCCCAGGTGCGTTGCGTGACGAGGGCCCACACGGTGCGGCCGCTGGGGAGGCGGAACTCGGGGAGGATCATCACGAACGGCGCCGGCTCCCGCTCTCGCAGCACCGTCTTGGACAGCAGCAGCCCGATGAGCACGGCGACCGCGATGCCGAGCAGGTACATGGCGAATACCACGGTGCTGTGCTTCCCCGTGAAGAAGACCCCGGCGAGGAGCACGTACACCGGGAGCCGGGCGCCGCACGACATGAACGGGGTGAGGAGCCCGGTGAGGAGGCGGTCACGGGGCGAGTCGAGGGTGCGAGTGGCGGCGATGGCCGGCACGGTGCAGCCGAATCCCACCATCAGCGGGAGGAAGGCCTTGCCGGGGATTCCGACGGCCCGCATCGCCCGGTCCATCACCGCTGCGGCCCGGGCCATGTAGCCGGAGTCCTCCAGGAGAGCGAGCATGAGGTAGAGGCCGAACAGCACCGGCACGAACACGAGCACGCCGCCGACCCCGGCGATGACGCCGTCGATCACCAACCCCTCGACCCATGTGCCGTCGAGGGAGACCGCCTGGAGCAGCGCCGCCGCCCAGTGGCTCACCGGGCCCGAGATGGTGGCGTCGATCCAGTCGAGGAACGGTGCCGTCACGTCGGCGGTGACCCGGAGCACGACCCACATCATCGCCAGGAACACCGGGAGTCCCCATGCCTGATGGGTGAGGACCCGGTCGATGCGGTCGCGCCAGGTGGGTTCGGACCCGGGCGGTCCGGAGACCTCGTCGAGCAGCTTGGTGACCTGCTCGAAGCGGCGTTCGGCCAGGGCGGTCTCGACGTCGAAGCCGAGCTCGGCGGCGACCTGGTGCCGGGTGGCGCCGGCCGCCTCCAGCACCTCGTCCCCGCCCGGGATGGCGGCGACCGCTTCGGTGGCCTGTTCGTCGCCGGCGAGGAGTTGGAGCATGATCCAGCGGGAGGGCCCAACCTGGAGGACGGCAGGATGGGAGACGGCGGTCTCGACCAGGCCGCCGAGGTGACGTTCCACCACCGGGCCGTAATCGAGGACGAGGGGGGCGGGGGTGGGCGATGATGCCGCGGCGGCGATGACACGCTGCAACTCGTCGATGCCTTCCCCGCGGCGGGCCACGGTGCGGACCACGTCGACGCCGAGCCGGGTGGCGAGCACCTCGGCGTCGATGGCGATGCGGCGGCGATCGGCGACGTCGGACATGTTGAGGGCGACCACCTGGCGCAGCCCGGCCTCGGCGATCTGCGCCACGAAATGCAGCCCGGCGCACAGGTTGGTGGCGTCGATGACGGTGACCACCACCGCGGGACGCTCCCGGCACAGGAACCCGGTGGCAATCGACTCTTCGGCGGAGACCGCCACCAGGCCGTAGGTGCCCGGGAGGTCCACCGCCCGGAAGTCCCGTCCCGCAACTGAAAAGGCGCCCTCGTGGCGGTCGACGGTGTGGCCCGGCCAGTTGGCGACGGTGTGGCTGGCTCCGGTGAGCCGGTTGAAGAGGGTCGTCTTCCCGGCGTTGGGGCAGCCCGCGATGGCGATCACCGGGCTCATCCGTCGACTTCCTCCCACTCGATCGCCTCCGCCGCGCCCCGTCCCACCACCATGCGGGTGCCGCGCACCGAGACGATCGCCGGTCCCCGATTGCGCACCACGGTCACCACCGAGCCGGGAACCAGCCCGAGGGTGGCGAGGCGGTGAACGAGACGGCGGCCACCGGTGACGCGCACGATCCGCACCGTGCGGCCGTTGCCGACCGATTCGAGGGTGAGGGCGGCGGCGTGGTCGTGGCGTCCGAGGCCGTGACGCCGTACCCGGTGGCGCCGGCGCCGTGCCGAGCCGTCATCATTGCGGGGGCTTCGGGGTCTCACGCCGCGTTCCCCTCCTCCACCGCGACCGAGTCCGCGATGCCGGTGCCGAGGTGGACACGGTGCCCGGAGGCTTCGATCAACACGCCGGAGGCGCCGGACGCCTGGACGGAGACGACGGTGCCGGGGGTGATCCCTTCGGCCGTCAAGAACTCGCCGGCGCCTCCGGCTTCGATCGTGACGATCACGGCCGACGTTCCCACCGGGACCTTGCTCAGCGGCACCGTGCTCAGCCGGGAAGGAGCGGCGGCGCCTCGCGGGATCGGCCTGCCGAGGGGACCGGAGACGGGATCGCCGAGGTAGGAGGCGAGGCGGGCGACGGCCTCGGGCGGGGTGACGTGCTCGAAATGGCAGGCGAGAGCGTCGGCGTCACGGGCGGAGAATCCGAGGTGCTCGACCAGGAACGTGGCCCAGAGCCGGCGGGTGCGGAGCACGGTGCCGGCGATGCGCTCCCCGCTGTCGGTGAGGACGGCGCCCTTGTAGGGGAGGTAGTCGAGCAACCCGCGGCTCGCCAGCTTGCGCACCATCTCGTTGGCGGAGGCGACCGACACCTCCAAGGCAGCGGCGATGGTGCCGATCGGGACCGGGCCCGGGGCCCCTTCCTCGGTGGCGCGGGCGACCGTGATGAGGTACATCTGCTCGCTCTCCGACGTGGCGAGCTCAGGCGCACCTTCAACTATGACCGGTGAATGTTCAGGCACACCTTAAGACTGTCACGCGACGTCGAAACTGAAAGGGGCCGAAGGTCCTTCTCCGGCGGGACCGGAGGGCGCGGGCCCTGGGCCGGAATCCCACGCCGCACTACCGTGGCGGTCGATGTTCGCCCGCCTCGCCCGGCTCCGCCCTCTCCTCGTCGTGCGCGGGCTGATGGCGCGCCGCGCCCGCCCCGACCTCGCCGCTCTCGCCGCCGAGGAGGATCCGGAACGGTTCATGTGGAGGGTGCTGCCCCACGCCGCCCGCAGCTTCGCCGCCAGCATCGTCGTGCTGCCCCGGGACCAGGCACGGGCCATGGCGGTCGGGTATCTGTACAGCAGGATGCTCGACACCTACGAGGACCTCTTCCCCGACATGGGGGACCGCGTGGCGCAGCTCGGCGCCTTCGCCGGCCGCTTCGCGGCGGACCCGATGCCGCCACCCGCGCCGATCCCGGCCACCCTCGCCGGCGACGACCGGGACCGGGTTCACCTCCTGCTGGTGCGACGCTGCCATCACGTCGACGCCGTCTACCGCACCCTGCCGCGGCGCACCCGGGAGGCGACGGCGGCCATGATCCGCGCCATGGCCGACGGCATGGCCTGGTCGACGGAGACGATGGCGACCCAGGGTGGGGTGCTCGTGGACGAGGAGCAGGTGGCCCGCTACTGCCGCGACGTCATCGGCAACCCGGCCGTGTTCGCCCTCCAGGTGCTCGGCGACGGCGACCTGGAACCGGAGGTGCGCCGCGACGCGATGACGGTGGGCGAGATGATCCAGCTCGCCAACATCACCCGCGACATCGAGCGGGACCTGGAGCGGGGGATCGGGTACCACCCGGCCCTGACCGCGCTGTTGCCGGGCGGCGACGTACCCGACCGGGACGGCACGATTCGCCGGGTGCGGGCAGAGCTGACCCGTATGGCGTTGCAGCGCGCCCCCGCCTACCGGCGCGTCTTCGAGGCATTCAGCGCGCACCGACCCGGTGCCCGCGCCGCGGCGGTGATGATGCTGCTGTTCACCGAGCGCCATTACCGCAGCTGTGCCCGGCGCTGCGGCATCACGCCGTGGCGCGGACCCCGCACCCGGGTGGGGATCGTGGCGAGGACCCTCCCGGCGGCGGTGTCGGCACGCGCCGCCCGCCGGACACTGAGCCGGGTCGAGGGGCGTTTCCTGGAGGCGGCGCCCCGCTTCGCCGCCGTCGCCGGTCCGGCGTCGGCCTGGTGAGCGCTAGATGAAGAGCTGCACGTCGGCGCCCGCCGCGAAGTCGAGGAAGGCGGCGGCGCCGGCCACGTCGCAGCCGTCGATGAGGTCTCCCTCCTCGACGCCCATCACCCCCATGGTGGTGGCGCAGGCGAAGAACGTGACGTCGAGACCCTGGGCCATCTCGATGAACTCGGGGATGTCCGGCATCCGCGACTGTTTCATCCACCGTTTCATGACCTTGGTGGCGGCGGCGGTGGCCCCCGGGACCGCCCCCAACACGTTGGGGAGCCGGATCGGGCCCGACGGGTTCGCCAGCGACGCCATCTTCAGCTTCCGGAACCGCTCCTGGTGGAGGATGTCGAGCCCGTAGAAGGTGAAGTAGATGCCGACCTCCCAGCCGAGGCTGGCGGCGGTCGTCGCCAGGATGAGGGGCGGGTAGGCCTGGTCGAGGGTGCCTTTCGACGCCACCAGCGCCAGGCGCTTGCGGCGAGGCTCGGCCCCGTTTGCGGGGGAGACGGTGTCGTCGACGACGGTGGCGGGGTCGGTCATGCGGCACCGCCCCGCTCCAGCCAGAACACCTGGCGGCCGTCCCTTTCCTCCACCCCGAGGAGCACGTCGCCGCGCTGGCGCGCCAGCGCCGGGATGTCTTCGAGCGAACCGGGATCGGTGCAGACGAGTTCCAGCACCTGGCCCGGTTCGATCTGCTTGAGGGCCAGGGCGGCCTTGTAGACCGGCAGCGGGCAGAGCAGACCGCTGGTGTCGAGCGTGGAGGCGATGCGGGAGGTGTCGATGGGTGCGGTCATGGCTGTCTCCTCGTGGTCATGTGGTCGGCAGGCCCTCGTCGCCGAGGAAGTCGGCGAAGTAGCTGGCGTACTTGGCGCCCGAGTCGGGTGAGACCGCCACCGCGATCCCCTCCCTGTCTGCTCCGTACTCGTGGACGGCGTGGACGACGGCGCCGGTGGACGGTCCCACGATGAGGCCTTCCTCGCGGTGGAGCCGCTTGGTGACGGCATAGGCGGGCTCGTCGTCGACCCGTACCACCTCGTCGATGACGTCCCAGTCGAGAATCCCCGGCTGCTTCGCCTCCTGGAAGCTCTTCAGGCCCGGAAGGCGGTGTCCCCGTTGCGGCTCGACCCCGATGATCCGGATCGTGGAATCCTGCTCCTTGAGGTACCGGCCGACGCCGGTGATGGTGCCGGCGGTGCCGAAGCCGGCGAAGAAGTAGCGCACCTGGCCGTCGGTCTGGCGCCAGATCTCCGGACCGGTGGTCTCGTAGTGGGCCCGGACGTTGTCGGGGTTCTCGTACTGGTCGGGCATGGCGTACCGCTCACCGTGGCCGCTGGCGGCCAGGGAGCGGGCGAGGGCGATGGCGCCATCCTTGGGATGATCCACCGGGCACAGATCGTCGGGCGTCGCCCACACGTCGGCGCCGAGCATCCGGAGCATGATCTGTTTCTCGGTGGGGACCTCGTCGGGAATGGTGACGGTGAGCTTGATGCCCTGCAGCGCCGCCAGCGCCGCCAGGGCGATGGCGGTGTTGCCGGAGGAGGCCTCCACCAACTCCTTGCCGTCGAGTTCGCCGCGCTCGGCCATGCCCGCCAGGAGGTAGGCGGCCGCCCGGTCCTTGATCGAGCCGAACGGATTGAGCCATTCGAGCTTGAGGTACAGGTCGAGCCCGGCTTCGGGAACGACGTGGTTGACGCGCACCAGCGGCGTCGGGTTGTCGACGTCGGGGAGCAACTGCCGGATGTCGTCGTAGCGCCGGACGTCCGGGTCTCTGGTGAGCCGCTGGCTCGGGGCGCTGAGGCCGGTGGTCATGGTGTCTCCTCGTCGGTGTGGGTGAGTTGCAGGCCGAGAAATGAAAAAACCCGCCCGGTGGAATGCCGGTGCGGGTGGTGGTGAGACTTGGATGCGGACTTCTCGCTACGCGTTTGCCTCCCCGCACGGCACCTCGGCGGCGCCGCAACAGCAACAACACGCGGCAGCGGTGAAATTCGTCATCGTCGGAGGCACGATAGGCGTCTGAATCACCACGTCAAGCCGGAACGCCCCAAGGTGGCTCGTCATGCGCTCATCGCCATCGAGCGTGCCCAGTCTCCGGCGGCATGCTGGAGGAGGACCGTCTCGATGTTGCGGAGCCGGCGGACGTGGGAGGCGATCCATTCGTCGAGATGCGGGGCGGCGGCGACGCCCACGTCGTCGGGGAGTCCCCGCACCGTGAGCCGGTCGGTGATGAGGGCCAGGACGGGCGTCACCGGTACGTCGCCGGGTATGCGCTCCTTCAGGTGACGCCGCACCTCGTGGGCCTCCCACCGTGCCTTCTTCAGGTAGTCGGTCGGGTGCCCCGCCACCCAGACGGCTCGTTTCGACACCCACACGTGGCGGCCCATGTGGTTCTTGGTGTTGATCGTGAACACGCCAGGCGGCCCGATGACGAGATGGTCGACGTTGGCGCCGTTGGGTGTGAGTCGCAGGTCGTGGAGCACCAGCCAGCGAAGGGGATCGAGGCTCCAATCGAGCAGGTTGCCGACGAGTCGCTCCCCGTCGGCCCCCTTCTCCCAGGACAGTGACTCGTCCCGGTCCCGGTCGGCATGCTGCGCCCGGCGCTCGCGCAGCATCGTCGCCTGCGCCTTGGCGCTCTGACCCGGGTCCCGCCGGATCACGCCCATGAGAGGCGACTGCCACGGATCGGAGGGGAGGTCCTGCATGCTGTCTGCTTCGGCATCGCGGGCCGCAGGCTTGACCCCCTGATTCGTCGGGTAGGGGAGCGGAGACGAATACACTCGCACCCCGCCGCAAGGAGGTTCTCCCCATGGCCGTGTCGTCGACGATGCTCGCGCTCGGAACCCACGCTCCCGACTTCTCGCTCCTCGAGCCCGCCACCGGTGAGACGGTGACGCGGGACGGCTTCGCCTCCAAGAAGGCGCTGCTGGTGATGTTCATCTGCAACCACTGCCCCTACGTCCAGCACGTCGCCGACGGCCTCGTCGCGCTGGGCGAGGATTACGCCGACTCCGACCTCGGGATCGTCGCCATCTCGGCCAACGATCCCGCCACCTACCCGGAGGACGCTCCCGAGCGGCTCGCGGCCGAGGCGCGCCGCCGCGGGTACGTCTTCCCCTACCTGTTCGACGAGAGCCAAGAGGTCGCCAAGGCCTACACCGCGGCGTGCACCCCGGACTTCTTCCTCTTCGGGCCCGATCGGGGCCTGGCCTACCGGGGCCGCCTCGACGGGAGCCGGCCCGGCTCGACGACGCCGGTGACCGGCGAGGAGCTGCGGGCTGCCATCGAGGCGGTGCTGGCCGGCGAGCCGGTCCCGGACAAGCAGTACCCGTCGTTGGGGTGCAGCATCAAGTTCCGTCCCGGCAACGAGCCCGACTACATGGGTTGAGACCCGGCCGGTGGTGGTGAAGAAGTGCGGTTGCGTCTCCGCTCGTTCTCGCCGAGGTAGCGCTTGCGGACCCGGACCATCGTCGGGGTGACCTCCACCAGCTCGTCGTCGGCGATCCACTCGATCGCCGTCTCCA
>CAZQUB010000045.1:0-12655 GCA_964596225.1 uncultured Acidimicrobiaceae bacterium | reverse complement strand
GGAACCTCGGTGGCCCCGGTGGTCTGTGCCAGCACCGACCCTTCGACGTCTCGCAGTGTGAACGCAACGGTGGCCGACATGCCGTACTCCCGCTCGGGCAGGTAGTACTCGATGTAGTCCCCCTCAACCCACGCCAGCATCTGCCCTGCGAGCGTTCCACGGGGGTGTCCCGAGTCGCCCAGAACGTCCCTCATTCAGTGTGTCACGGTCTCGATCCAACGCTGTGGCTCACGGGCGACGGCAACCGCGCCTCTCAACCCGCCGTCGTCGCCCAAGGTGCTGGCCCATACCACCACCGAAGCCGGGGTGAGGCGCCCGACCATCTCGCGACAGAGACGGAGGGTGGCGGCAGAGCGGCCGACGCTTCCGCCGAGGACCACCGCCTCGGGATCGATGACCGCAACGATCGCGGCTACTCCCAGCGACAGGTTCCAGGCCTGGTCGACCACCAGAGCGGCGGCCACGTCGTCGGTATCCGCTGCGGCGTGGATCTCTTCCAGCGATGCGTCGGGGCCGAGCGAGGTTCGCTCGCTGTCGGCGAGGCGCTCCCGGAGAGCCCGACGCACGGCCCGGCCCGAAACAAGCTCCTCGAGCCAGGGAGCCGGTGGACCGACACGGGGAACCTTGCCGAAGGGAAGGTGGGCGATCTCGCCGGCGGCGCCTCGGCGGCCCCGGAGCAGGCGACCGTCTACGATCATCCCGGCGCCGAGACCGGTGCCAAGACCGACGAACACGAACGGGTTCGGTCTCGGTTCGGGTAACGCCAGCCACTCGCCGATCGCCGCCAGGTTCAGGTCGTTCTCCAGGTAGACCGAAGCGTCGAGGCGGGCCCCCAGCTCGCCGGCGACATCCACTCCGGTGAAGTTGCCGATGTTGAACACGTAATCCAGATTCAACGGAGCGGTGTGCGACGCAACCACCCCGGGCAACCCGACCACGCACGACTCGATGGGCACTCCGACCGACTCGATCATGCGCCCGATTTGATCAACCACCGCGGACCCGCCGGCGGAGGCGGTCCGTTCTGTCTGCTGCTGGAACCCACCCTCGTCGGCGTCGACGGCAACCCGGACGTTGGTCCCACCCAGGTCGACGCCCGCAAACCCGAAGCGCCCGAAACTCATCTTTCCACCGCCTTCGCCAACGCAATCTCGATCGCCGTCACGTCAACCTCGTCCACGAGTAGATGGGCCGCGGCCAGCTCATCATCATCGAAGTAGCCGCGCCGAACACCGAGCACCGCCAGGCCGGCGGCGCGAGCCGCGGCGATACCCGTCGGACTGTCCTCCACCGCCACCGTCGCCACCCCCGAAACCCCCAGTTGCCGCACCGCCTCGGCATAGAGATCCGGAGCCGGTTTGGGACGGTCGACATCCTCGATGGTGACGATCGCCCGGAATACCGGTGGGGTGCCGGTCGAGGCGATGACCAGCTCGACCCACGCCGCCGGACTGTTGGAGGCGACTGCCATCGGAACCCCGCTCGCCGCAAGCGCGAACACGGCAGCAACCGTATCTGGATACGCCCGGAGCCGGGTCTCCACGACCCGCCCGTGGTGTCCCTCGAAGTCGGCGAGAAGGCGGTCCAGGTCGATCGGCTGGCGGGTCGCCCCCAGATAGACGAGGTTTTCCGCCTTGGTCGGTCCGGTCAGCGCCGCGATGTCCATCGCGGTCAGAGCCGGTTGATCCTGATCCGCCAGGGCCACGGTCCAGGCATGCCAGGCCGCCTCTTCGGTATTGGCGAGGACCCCGTCACAGTCGAACACGACCGCCGCCGGTCGGGCTCGCTCCGCCATCACAGCTCGGTCGTGACCTTGGAGCCGTTGCGGAACACACCCGGCTGGTGCCCTCCGGAAACGGCCAGCGTCACGCTGAGGAGTTGAAGCGGCACCACCTGGGCGATGCCCCGGCCGATGCCGACATACCGCGGGGTGGGCAGCGTCGGGAACTCGGGTGGAGCCTGCGGGCCGACCCACGCCACCCTCGCCCCGAACCCCATGAGATCCTCGGCGAGTCGTTGATCCAGGTCGGCGGAGTCGCTTGCCACCAGAACCACCGAGAGGCCGGGGTGGGCGATCTCGAGCGGGCCATGGCGGAACTGGCTGCAGCTCATCGCCTCGGCCTGGAACTTGGCAGCCTCCTTGATCACCAACGCTCCGTTGAGGGCCGCCGAGAGCCCCGCACCGCGACCCAGCAGGACCAGACGCGGCGGATTCGGGACGGCATCGTCGATGCGGGCGAGGAGGTCACCGACACCGCCGGCGAAGAAGCTCGTCAGGCGGTCCCGGGTCTCGGCCAGCTCTCCGATTCGCGATGGGCGTCCCACCAGGGCGTCCGCCACCAGGTGGAGCGCGGCCAGGGTGTTGACGTAGCTGCGGGTGCTGACCGCCGCCTCGGGACCGGAGGCGACGTCGACCACCCGGTCGGCGGCTTCCGCCAGAGGGCTGGCGGTGTCATTGGTGACACCGACCACCGTGGCGCCGCGGCCGGGTTGGTCTCGCAGCACGCGGATCAGCTCGACGGTCTCGGCGCTGCGCCCCGACTGCGAGGTCAACACGACCAGTGTCCTGGCGTCGATCAACCCGGAGGAGATCGGTAGCAGCTCGTCCGTCGAGACCCACCAGGCCGGCACGCCGGCTGCCACCAGATCGGTCCAGACCGGATAGGCGGCATTGTGCGACGCCCCCATCCCGGTGAGCACGATCCGGTTGAAGCCGGCGACGTTCAGGCCGTCGACCGCCGATGTGACCGGCGAATCGAGCAAGGTGGCGAGGGCGTCCGGCTGCGACTGGATGTCTTGGAGGAACGGTGAGTCCGACTCGAGAGAAACGTCACTAGGCAACGACAACCTCGACTCCTTCCGCCCGGATGGCCGCCAGGCTCCTGGCAGCCGCATCGCTGTCGGTGATCAGCACATCGACCTGGTCGAGATCGCAGACACGGGCGAAGGCCTCGCGGCCCAGCTTCGACGAGTCGACCAGGGCCACCCGCCGTTTGGCACTCATGACGATCGCCTTCTTGACGGCGGCATCATCCAGATTCCATTCGGTGACGCCGGTTCCGACCGCGATCCCGGACGCCGACAGGAAGGCCAGGTCGAAACGCAGTTCGCGAAACGCCACCTGGGCCAGATCCCCGATCAGCGAGTTCTCGCCGTGCCTGACGACCCCGCCGGTCACGATGAGCCGCAGACGCGGCTCATCCGCCAGGAGTGAGGCGACCCGGAGGCTCGGAGTGCAGACCGTGATGTTCTCACGGCCCCGCAGGTGCTCGGCCACCGCGAAGGTGGTGGTGCCCGCATCGAGCACCACCGTTTCTCCTTCGCTCACCATTGCTACCGCCGCGGCCGCGATCCGCCCCTTGGCTTCGGTGTTGCGTTTCGATCTCATGGCGTAGGGAGGCTCGTAACTGCGGGAGACCCCGGTGGTGGCCCCGCCGTGGATCCGCTTGAGGATCCCGAGCTTCTCCATCGCCTCGAGGTCACGCCTGATCGTCATCTCCGACATGCGGACCCGTTGGCTGAGGTCGGCGATCGAGACCGATCCGTACTGCTCGAGGAGCTCCATGATCAACTGCTGGCGACGGTCGGCGTCCACGGGCTACCTACCCCGGCGAGGTGGCAACCGGTGGATGGTGCTCGGCCCGGTCATGACGTCAGCCACGCCTTGGTGCGGGCGATGAAGTCCTCGGTGATCTCCTCGTGGAGCGCAACCGTGTACCACAGGCCTGCCCGCCTGACGTAGTCGGGGAGGGTACGCAACGTCGTCGCCACGTCATCCCAGGTGACCCCCATGGCCTCGGGGAGGTAGGAGAGGCCGGCCGTATCGAACGCGACCTTCACGTCTTCGGCCCGGTTGTCCTGCAGGGCGCTCATCAGCAGGGTGCCCAGGCCGACCGCCTGGCCGTGGATGAACGGCTTACCGGTGAGCTCTTCGAGCCGGTAGAAGAAGTGGTGCTCCGATCCTTCGATCGGGCAGGGGTTCCAGCCGAGGTTGTTGAAGGCCGGGCCGCCCCAGCGGAGCGCCTCCATCAGTACCTGGATGCCGCGGTCGTTGACCTCGTGGATGTCCGCCACGTTGTCCCAAACCGACTTCAGCACTGCGGCCGCCTCGGAGACCAGGGCCTCGTCGTAGGGCCAGACCGGGTTCTCGTTGCCCGAGTCGTGGGCGAGCTTCCAATCGAAGTGCCCGGTGTGGTAGCAGAAGATGTCGCCGATGCCCGAGCGGTTGATGAGGGGTGGAGCCGACTTGATGACATCGAAGTCGACGTACACCGCTTCGGGGACCGTCCATCCGACATACCGAGGGATGCTGTCGATGCGGACCGCGGCCCGGTGGGCGAAGGGGGCGTTGACCGACATCGAGGTGGGCACCTGGAAAACCGGGAGACGCCGCCGCCAGGCGATGTACTTGGCGACGTCGACTGCCTGCCCGCCGCCGAGTCCGATGACGCTCTCGCAATGGGGGAGCTGTTCGAGCAGCTTGTCGAGCTCCGTCAACTCGAGGGTGTCGACCAGGTGCACGCCGGCGAGGCGCGAGTCGAACTCATCCTTGAAGCGCGGCCAGAGATCCTCCATCGTCACCACGAGGTAGGGCCAATGGGCAATCGCCTTCAGCTCACCGATCAGCCCACGTCCGTACACCGTTACCGGCAGTTGTCGATCCACGTCCAGGTACCTCCTTCGGTACGCAACCGTCGTGCTCGTGTCACGATCGATGTGAACTATACCATCGATTGCGTTGGATAATCCGGGCCGTGCGATGCTTCCTGTCCGGAGTGGTATATCGACGATGATGGAGGCCTGGACCGGCCGATTCGGGGTGATGCGTGGCGCTTCCGGGTGACAGGGAGCGAACGAGTCTGTGATCTTTCCTGTGCCATCTCGCACAGATGAGACCAAATTGACTCAGATAACGAACGTGAGTATGGTCGCCCGCACAGCCACCACGATGGAGTGGCGCCCCGAGAGGGCCGTCCTCACGGACGGACCCACCCCGTTTTCACAACTCGAGCCCCCTGGAGCGCCAGATGAAGAACCCAGACGAGTTCCGGCTTGACGACAAGGTCGCGTTGATCACGGGGGGTGCCAGAGGCATCGGGTACGCGGTGGCCGAGCTCTTCGGTGCGGTCGGGGCAAAGCTGGCCATCGCCGACATCAACCCGGCGGAGGGCGAACAGGCGGTTGCCCGGTTGCGCGAGACCGGCCATCAGGCCATCTACCTCCCGGGTGATCTGACCGACGCCGAGGTGGCAGCGGAGACGGTGGCGGCGACCGTCGGCGAGTACGGCTCGCTGGATGTCGTGGTCAACTCCGTCGGGATCTGCGAGAACACCGACGCCGTCGACATCCCCGCCGCCGAGTGGCGGCGAGTGATGGACACCAATGTGGACTCTCTCTTCTGGGTCTGCCAAGCCGCCAGCCGACAGATGATCGGCCAAGGAGGCGGCAGCATCGTCAACATCGGCTCCGGGTCGGGCCTGGTGGCGGACAAGCCGCAGCCGCAGGCGCACTACAACGCCAGCAAGGCGGCGGTTCACATGATGACCAAGTCGCTGGCGGTCGAGCTGGCCCCCCGGAACATCCGGGTGAACGCGGTGGCTCCAGGGTTCGTCCTGACCGAGATGACCAAGCTCGGCCTCAGCAAGACCGAATGGTCCTCCGTGTGGAAGGAGAACACCCCGATGAAGCGGTTCGCCGAGCCCGAGGAGATCGCCAGCGCGGTGCTCTTCTTGGCGTCCTCCGCCGCCAGCTTCATCACCGGATCGATCCTCGTCGTCGACGGAGGCTACACCTGCTGGTAAGCGCGAGTCTGTGCGCTTTCGGACACCCATACGATCGGTTGACAGCCCAAACGCACGTGCAATGCTCGAATCTGCTAGAAAGGGAACATGCAAGCCGAGCAACGCCACAAGCTGATCGCTGCCGAGATCGCCTCCAAGGGAAGCGTCCGGGTGGCCGACCTGGTCTCCCTCCTCGGCGTCTCGAAGATGACGATCCGTCGCGACCTCGAGGAGATGGAGCGGCACTCACTGCTCAGGCGGGTGCACGGCGGGGCCGTCGGATCCGTTTCGAGCTCGTATGAGCCACCCTTCGCCCAACGCGCCGTATCGGCGCAGCCGTCCAAGGATCGGATCGCACAGGCGGCGGCGGCCCTCATCAAGGACGGGGATACCGTGATCCTCGACGTGGGCACGACGACGCTGGCGGTGGCTCGCGCCCTGCACGGTCGCTCCCTGCTCACGGTGCTGACGCCGAGTCTGCATGTGGCCGGCGAACTCGCCAGCGACCCGGGGATCCGCTTGATGCTCACCGGCGGATTGGTGCGAGCCGGCGAGCTGTCGCTGGTGGGTCCCATCGCCGAGGCCGCCTTCTCCGAACTGATCTTCGATGCGCTGATCCTCGGATGCGGCGGCATCCACCCGGTGCTGGGGGTGACGGAGCACAACCTCGACGACGCCAGAGTCAAACGGCAAGCTCTCGAGTCCGCCCAACTGCGAATCGTCGTCGCCGATCACTCGAAGATCGGCAACGTCGCCTTCGCAAGGGTGTGCCCGCTCTCGGAGATCGACATCCTCGTGACCAATGCAACACCCGATCAGGCCAACGATGACATCGAGGCCTTACGCGAACACGACCTGGAGGTCATCCTGGCATGAACGAACGGTTTCGCCGGATATTCACGGCGCCGAAGCCCCTCATCGCAATGGCGCACGTACCACCGCTTCCGGGCACCCCGCTGTACGACGCCAAGGCCGGAATCTCCGGCCTGATCGACTCGCTGCGGTCGAGCGTCGAGATCCTGGTCGACGCCGGCTTCGACGCTGTGATGTTCTGCAACGAAGGCGACCGTCCCTACCGCTTCGAAGGGGGCTACGACGGGGTGGCGGTGATGAGCCGGGTCATCGCAGAAAGCGCCCCGAAGACCATCCCCTACGGCGCCGACTTCCTCTGGGACTCGGCCGCGGCCCTCGCCATCGGGGTCGCCACCGGTGCCTCGTTCATTCGCGAGGTCGTCACCGGCTACTACGAATCCGACATGGGCCCGTGGGTGACCGACGCCGGGGCGTTGCTGCGGGAACGCCGCCGCCTGGATGCCGACGACCTGGCGGTGTTCATGAACATCACCCCCGAATTCGCCTCGGCGGTCGGCAACCGGACCCTGGGCCAGGTCGCCCGCTCGGTGGTGGTATCCAGCATCCCCGACGCGATCCTGATCTCGGGACCGATGGCGGGCGCCGAACCGGATCTCGACCTGCTCAAGGAAGCCAAAGAGGCGGTCGGTGACGACGCCCCGGTTCTGGTCAACACCGGCACCAAGGCAGCCAACATCGCATCCTTCCTGACGGTGGCGGACGGCGCCATCGTCGGATCCGACCTCAAGTACGACGGCTACACCTGGAACGCTCTCGACCCGGAACGCGTCGCCAAGTTCATGGAGGCCGCCCGCGGATGAGTGCCCTCCTGGGAATCGACATCGGGACGACCGCCACCAAGGCCGTCGTCCTCGATTCGGGGCTGACCGTGGGGCACAGTGGCAGCCGACCGACCCGCCTCGCTTCGCCACAGCCCGGCTGGGCGGAAGAGGACCCCGGGGAATGGTGGGCCAACGTTTGCGACCTGGCACGAGCCGCGATGGAGTCGAGCCCGATTGGCGCCGTCGGAGTCAGCGGGATGGTGCCCTGTGTCGTCCTGGTGGGTGACAACGGTCAAGTCCTACGGCCATCGATCCAGCAGAACGACAGCCGTGCCATCGAGGAGATCGCCGAGCTGCGCCGGCGATTCCCCGAATCTGAGATCGTCGAGCGAACCGGTTCGGCGATCACCCAGCAGTCCGTGGCGCCGACGCTCCTGTGGTTGCAGCGCAATGAACCGGACGTGTGGAAGCAGGTCCGATGGGTGATGGGGTCCTACGACTACGTCGCATACCGGCTCACGGGGGTGCCGACCGTGGAGCGCAACTGGGCGCTCGAGAGTGGACTCTACGACCTGGGAACCGAGGATTGGGCCTGGGACGTCATCGACGCGGCCGGCTTCGATGGACGGTTCCTGCCGCCCATCAGCGACCCCTCCGACGTCGTGGGCACGATCAACTCGGCCGCAGCCGCCGAAACCGGTCTTCCCGCCGGCACTCCGGTGGTTGCCGGCGCCGCCGACCACGTGGCTTCCGCCTTCGCTTCCGGCGCCATCGACGAGGGAGACCTGGTCGTGAAGCTGGGGGGAGCCGGGGACATCCTCTTCACCACCGACCAGCCCCTGGTTGACGAGCGCCTCTACCTCGACTTCCACATGGTCCCCGGCCGCTACCTACCCAACGGGTGCATGGCGACTAGCGGGACCTTCGTGAAATGGTTCCAACGCGAACTCTCGGATCAGATGCCCCTCGCCGAGCTGGATGCCGAGGCCGCCAAGTCCGGCCCCGGCGCTGCGGGCATCGTCGCTTTGCCGTACCTCCTCGGCGAGAAGACGCCGATCAACGATCCGCTCGCCCGGGGGGCGTTCGTCGGGCTGCATCTCGGACATGGGCGGGGCGACCTGTTCCGGGCCGTGCTCGAGGCGGTCGCCTTCGGGTTTCGCCAGCACCTCGAGATCTTCGCCGAACGCGGGTTCACCCCCCGCAGGATTCGGTTGACCGACGGGGGCAGCAAATCGACCATCTGGGCCCAGATCATCTCCGACGTGATCGGGCAGCCTCTCGAACCGGTCAGCTTCACCGGTGGATCCGCCCTGGGGGTTGCCTACGCAGCCGGGGTGGGGATCGGCGCCATCGATGATTGGGACAGCATCGGGCGCCTCCTCGAACTGTCCCCGCCGGTGGAGCCACAACCGGATGAGCGCTACGAGCGCAATTACCGCATCTACCAAAGTCTCTACCCGGCGCTGAGAGGAGTAGTCGAGTGAATCTTGGTTTCACAGATACCCGGGCGTTGACGTCGTGTGAGGTTCGTCGAGAGCGCGGGCAGAGAGAGTCGACCCTTCGGGCGGGCGATGGCGGAGAGGCGACCAGAGGTCGTCGGCCGGGAGCCCTCCGAAAAGACAAAGGAGAATAGGAAGCAATGACAAGAAAGCTGGCAATGAGGAGAATCGCACCATTCGTGGTGTTCCTCCTCCTTGTGACGGCGTGTTCGTCTAATGACGATGGCGCGTCGGACACAACTACAACCGCGGGCGCGGAGACCACGGCGGCGACTACCGACGGGTTCGACTGGCGGCAGTTCGACGGTGAGAAGATCACCTTGCTCTTCAACGAGCATCCGTGGACCGCGGCAGTCGAAGAATCGCTGGACGATTTCGAATCCCTCACCGGGATCTCAGTTGACCTCCAGACGTATTCCGAGGAACTCTTCCTCGACCGTGCGGAGGCCGCACTCAGAGGATCCGAGGGTCTGGCGGACGTGTACTTCCAAACGATGGACGACCAGGCGTTGACTCAATGGAGCAACGATCTCGTGGCACCCCTCGGAGGATATCTCAACGATCCGTCGCTGACGTCACCCGATTACGACGTCGCCGACTTCGAGCCTGCGCTGCTGGCCGCGGCGTCGTTCCCGCTCGGAGAGGCCGATGCCCAGCCATACGCCATCCCGATCTCGACCGAGACCTACATCTTGTTCTACAACAAGGAACTGGTCGACCAGTATCTCGACGGCGTGGTTCCGGCCACCACGGATGAGCTCGTCGCTGCTGCCGAGCAGATCACGGCCGAAGCCGGCGGTGACGTGTTCGGTTCGGTGATGCGTGGTGTCCGTGAGACCAGCATCCGAGACACGCTGACCGGGGTGGTGCTCAACTCCTTCGGGAACCTGGACGAGGTAGAACTGCCCTACAACCTGTGGTTCGACGGCAGCTTCGACAACCCACGCCTCGACGATCCCCGGATCGTCGACGGTATGACCGTGTACTCGAAGCTGGTCGCCGCCGGGCCCGCCAACTTCCTGGCGCTCGACTGGCCCGACGCGGTCGCGCTGTTCTCTCAGGGCAAGGCGGCCTTCTTCGCCGATGCGAGCGTCTTCGGTCCTGGTTTCGAAGACCCGGAGGCCTCACTGGTTGCCGGCAACGTTGGGTATGCACCCATCCCGCCCTCGGAGGCCGGTCAGGCAACCGGGCTGTGGTCTTGGGGCCTGAGCATTCCCGCCAACTCCAACCACAAGGAAGCGGCTTGGCTGTTCATCCAATGGGCCACCAACAAGGCGAACACGGCCCTGTTCGGCACCGCCACCGGAGGAGCGCCGAGGACGTCGGCGGGCGACAGCCAGGTGTACTCGTCGGCATTCAACCCGGAGTACGTCGCAGCAGTGCAGGAGAGCTTGGGCTTCGCCTTCCCGGCCACGACCTATCTCGAGGGCTGGACCCAGCACGACATCATCATCGTGGACGCGATGCAGTCGATCGCTCAAGGTGAGGACCCGACGGCAGTGATGACACAGGCCAACATCGACATGAAAGCAAGCATCGGCAACTGAGAGGCATGCTAAGGGCGCAGTCAACATGCGCTCTCTGACGGTTGTCGCCGGGCAGCTCGGTCCCTCCCCTGGGCTGCCCGGCCACGCCGTCGCCGGAACTACTCGCTAGCTACCGTGGTGTCCCGATGAACACATCAGTCGAAGTACCTCGGGATCCCCTTCGGCGATCCCGGGTCCGCTCCCGACGGCCCGACCGTCTGGGCGGTCGAGGCACCCTGTTCATCCTTCCGCTGGTGGGAGTGCTGACGCTCCTCACCATCTACCCGGTGCTGTACTCTCTCTTCAACAGCTTCTACGACTGGAACTGGGGCTCGACCCGGGACTTCGTCGGGTTCGGCAACTACACCCGCCTCCTCAGCGACGGGACCTTCTGGTACTCGATGTACCGGACCGTCTACTTCTCGGTCGGGGCGGTCGTGGTCGAGCTGGCGCTCGGCCTGGGCTTGGCCGTGATCCTGGCCGGCCTGGGCAGGCGGGGAAGGGCATTCGTCCGAACCGTGCTGCTGTTGCCACTGATGATCTCCGGGATCGTGGTCTCGCTGGCGTGGAAGATCATGCTGGACCCGACCTTCGGCGTCATCCCACATTTCCTGCAGGGCATCAGCCCGACCGCCGCCTACCTGGGTGACCCGGTCTATGCGATGCCACTGATCATCGGAATCGACACCTGGTGGCAGACCGCCTTCGTGTTCATCATTCTGACCGCGGCGCTGGAGTCCCTGCCGGCGGAGCCATACGAGGCGGCTGCGGTCGATGGGGCCAACGCCGTCGAGCGATTCTGGTACATCACGATGCCGGCGCTTAAACCATGGTTGTTGACCGTCGCCGTCGTGCGCATCATCGACACCCTCAAGGTGTTCGACATCATCTTCGGCACCACCGGTGGGGGACCCGGCAAGGCGACGGATGCCATCCAGATTCTCACCTATCGCGTCGGATTCGGCGCTCTCCAGATGAGCGATGCCATGACGCTCATGATCCTGTTCCTTCTGCTCGTCATGGCCGTACTCGGCCTGGGAGCCGCGCTCTTGAGGAGGCTACGCCGTGGCAGCGCCTAACCGGAGAAGGGCCAGACGCTCCGTGGCCCGGTCCGTCCGCAAGACGTTCCTCTACGGGACCGCGGCGGTGGCGGTCTTCATCACGCTGGCCCCGTTCATCTGGCTGTGGCTGCTGGCGAGCAAACCGCCGGTGGAGGCGCTGCGCCTCCCCCCGACCCTGATATACCGGCCCATCTTCGATGCCTTCGCCGAGGTGTGGAGCGACGCCGCCTTCAGCAAGGCCTTCTTCAACAGCGTGTGGATCGTGCTCGCCGGTATCGTCCTGGCGCAGATCATCGGCATCCCGGCCGCATACAAGATGTCCAAGTTCCGCTCCACGATCGACCGGGGAATAACGGTCTGGTTGCTCGCCGTCTACATCCTTCCACCGTTCCTGTTCGCGATCCCGATGTTCGTCCTCTACCAGCAGGTCGGTCTGTTCGACACCGAGATCGGGGTGGCGATCATGTACCAGGTGCTCGTGCTGCCACTGACGATCTGGCTGCTGGTTTCGTTCTTCAATGCCATTCCCGACGAACTCGATCAGGCCGCCAAGATCGACGGCGCCACCCGGTTCCAGACGCTTCGCCACATCTACGTGCCGCTGATCCGACCAGGAATGGCGACGGCGGCGATTCTGGCCGGGATCATCATGTGGAACGAGCTGACCATCGCCTTGACGCTCACCTTCAGTGAGGCACGCACCGTTTCACTCGCCGTCGCCGGATTTCGGGGGTATTCGTCGGCCAACTGGGACCTCATCGCGGCCGCATCGCTCATCACGCTCATTCCGATGCTTGCCTTGGCCATGGTTGCGCAGCGGTACATCGTGCGGGGCCTGACCGCGGGAGCCGTCAAGTAGGCATCGTCCCCGGGGGCGGTTCGCGTCGGCCGTACCATCCGTTGCCTCACCTTCCGGCCTCGACTTCGCCGCGTCGTTGCGAAGGTCACATCTAAGGGACAGGTCACGATCCTCGAGTCCGTCTCGCTTCGGCAGCATCACGTCGAGCACGACGAGGTCGGGGTGGTCGTGCCGGAACCGGTTCAGCGCCTCGTCGCCGTCGGCGGCGGTGTGCACGGTGAACCCGGCATCCCGGAGACCCATCTTGGTGATCTCCCGGATCGACGCGTCGTCCTCGACCAGCAGAATGGTGGCAT
>CAZQUB010000044.1:0-12822 GCA_964596225.1 uncultured Acidimicrobiaceae bacterium | reverse complement strand
ACAGCGCCGAGGCGACCGCCAAGCGGGTCGAGACCATCGCCGCCTTCCTCAAGGCCGCCTACGAGCGGCTCAACCCGATGGGGTGCGCGGTGGCGGCCGACATCTTCGCCATCACCCTGGAGAGCTCGGGCGACGAAGGAATCGGGCAGGAGCCCGAGGCCCTCTCCCAGTCGGTCGACGTCCTGAGCCCGATGATCTACACCTACACCTACCGATCGGGCTGGATGGGGTTCGACGATCCCAACGACCACGCCCCCGAGGTGGTCACCGCCGCCCTCGACGCCGGCATCCCGCGCCTCGAAGGGTTCTCGATCTACCGCCCGTGGCTGCAGCGCTACGACATCCCCGACGACGTGATCATGCAGCTCCAGGACATCGCCAACGACCGGGGGCTCGGTTGGATGCTGTGGAGCGCCACCACCTCCTTCGACTCCGGTTTCCTGCCCCCGGCCACCGAGTGACTCCGGCGGACGATCCGTCCCGCTCCGCCCCGCTCGAGGACCTCACCGCGGCGCTGGTCACCTGCCGTCGCTGTCCCCGGCTGGTGGAGTGGCGGGAGCAGGTCGCAGTCGACAAGCGCCGCTCCTTCCAGGACGAGGAGTACTGGGGCCGCCCCGTGCCCGGGTTCGGTGATCCGGACGCCCGCCTCATCGTGATCGGGCTCGCCCCGGCCGCCCACGGGGCGAATCGCACCGGGCGCATGTTCACCGGTGACCGGAGCGGGGAGTGGCTGTACCGGGCGCTGTACCGAGCCGGGTTCGCCAACCGGCCCACCTCCACCGGCCGGGGAGACGGCTTGCGGCTTGGTGGCGCCTGGGTGACCGCCCCGGTGCGGTGCGCCCCACCCGCCAACCGGCCCACCCCGGCCGAACGTGACGCCTGCGCCGCCTGGTTCCGTGCCGAACTGGCGCTGCTCCCGGAGGCTCGGGTGTTCCTGTGCCTCGGGACCTTCGCCTACCAGTCGCTGTGGCGGGCTCTGGCCGCCTCCGGCGAGAACCTGCCCCGTCCCCGTCCCCCCTTCGGGCACGGCGTCGAGATCTCCCTGCCAGGGGCGATCTCGGTTCTGCTCAGCTACCACCCGAGCCAGCAGAACACCTTCACGAGACGCCTCACCGAGGACATGCTGGACGCGGTGATGGGTCGGGCGGCCGCCCTCGTGGGAGGCTGACGGGTCCCGCTGCCGGTGCGCCGAGGGCCGGTTCCCCTAGGGCTGACGAGGCGGTAGGCTCAGCCCCCCGCGACATGGAGCAGGGACACCCTTGACACCGCTCGAATCGAAGCCCTTGACACGCGCCGGCGCCGCCGAGCCCGATTGGGTCGCGACCCGACGCGCCGACGCCACCGACCGGTACGCCACGCTCTCGATGCCGACCTCGCGCGAGGAGCTGTGGAAGTACGTCGACCTCGGGTTCGCCATCGACGACTTCGCGGCCGCCGAAGTCCCGGGAGCCCCGCTCCCGATGGGGAACGACGGTCCCGCCCTGACCGAGATGGCCGGACGCGCCACCGTGGTCGACGGCTTCACCACCGGCGCCGAGGCCGACGGTCCGGTGACGGTCGCCTCGCTGGCCGCCGCGGTCGTCGACCATGCCGCCGTCCTGCGCCCCGTCCTCGGTACCGGGACCCCCTTCGACATCGACAAGTTCGCCGCGGCGCACCACGCCTTCATGCGGGACGGCGTCCTGGTCCACGTCCCGGAGCGAATCGAGGCCGGAGCACCGGTCCTCATCGACGTCCAGGCCGTGACCGAAGGCGCCGTGTCGTTCCCGCACCTCACCGTGGTGCTGGAACCGTCGTCGACCTTGTCGCTCGTGGTGCTGTACCGATCGGCGCCGGACACCTCGGCGCTGGCCGTCCCCCACCTCGAGGCATGGGTGGGCGACAACGCCCACCTCCGGCTCACCGTGATCCAGGAATGGGGATACGGAACCTCCGCGGTCGCCGAGGCTCGCGTCGTGGTGGGGCGCGACGGCAGCGCCGCGCTCGGTGAGGCCGGGCTGGGCGGCAGGCTCTCCCGGCTCCGTCTCGCCGTCGACCTGGAGGGAGCAGGATCGTCCGCCCAGGTGGTCGGGGCCTACTTCGGGGAAGCGCAGCAGGTCCTCGACTACCGCTACAAGATGCACCACGCCGGCACCAACACCAGCAGTGACATGTTCCTCAAGGGAGCGGTCGAGGACGAGGCCCTCTCGGTCTTCACCGGCATGATCCGCATCGACGAGACCGCGCAGCGCACCGACGCCTTCCAGACCAACCGCAACCTGATTCTCTCCGACGGGGCGTCGGCCCAGTCTGTCCCCAACCTCGAGATCCTCGCCAACGACGTCCGTTGCGGTCACGGCTCGACGATGGGTCCCCTCGACGACGATCAGCGTTACTACCTGATGAGCCGGGGACTCGATCGGGAGCGGGCCGACCGTCTCCAGGTCCGCGGGTTCTTCGAACAGGCGTTGCAGCGGTTCCCCGAGCCCGCCGCGGTCGATCCGGTGCGTCGCTCCATCAACCGCAAGTACGTCGCCGCCCAGCGCGAAGGGAGGGTGTGATGGACCGGATCCGGATCGCCGCCCTCTCCGATCTCCCGGAGGGCCGGGGAGTGCGGGTCGAGATCGGCGAGCATCGCGTCGCCGTGTTCCGGCTCGGTGACGACGTGTATGCCGTCGGTGACCGCTGCAGCCATGCCGAAGCCTCGTTGGCCGAGGGCGAGGTGTTCGGCACCGAGGTGGAATGCCCCCGCCACGGATCGGCATTCGATCTCCGCACCGGCAAGCCCGGGGCATTGCCGGCCACCCGCCCCGTGCCGGTGTACCCGGTCGAGGTGGTCGACGGCGACGTGATGCTCACCCTGACGTCGGAGGTGGCGACATGACGGCGGCGCTGGTGGTGGAAGGGGTCACGGCAACGCTCGGCGAGCTCCAGATCTTGAAGGGAGTCGACCTCGAAGTGCCGTTCGGTGAGGTTCACGCCTTGATGGGACCGAACGGTTCGGGCAAGTCGACCCTGTGCCACGTACTGATGGGCAAAGCCGAGTACCAGGCGGCCGGCTCCGCCCTCGTCGGTGGAGTCGAGATCATGGGCCTGCCGGTGGACGCGCGGGCTCGCGCCGGATTGTTCGAGGCGTTCCAGTACCCGGTGGAGATTCCCGGGGTGAGCCTCGACGATCTCGTCAGGGAGATGGGAGCCGAAGCCGACGACGGCTTCGCGGCCCGGGTCGCCGCCGCTTCGGACAGCCTCGGCATGGACCAATTCCGCGGCCGGGCCGTCAACAGCGGCCTGTCGGGCGGGGAGAAGAAACGATCCGAGATGTTCCAGCTCGCCGCCGCCGATCCCAAGGTGGCGATCCTCGACGAGATCGATTCCGGGCTCGACATCGACGCGGTGCGCGAGGTGGCCTCCATGGTCGAGGCGCTGCGCTCCGACCGGCTCGGCGTCGTCATCATCACCCACTACAGCCGCATCCTCCGCTACATGCATCCCGACCGGATCCACGTCATGATCGACGGTCGGGTGGTGCGCACCGGCGATGCCGGCATCGCCGAGGAACTGGAGGCGAAGGGCTACGACGAGGTGCGGCGTGAGCTCGGCCTCGGTCCGGCGTCCCCCGCCGGCGACGGCGACCCGTTCGGGAACCTGCCCTGACCACGACCTTCGGGCCGGGTCCCTGCCAGGCGCTCCCGGCAGTGGTGGAGGCGGCGTCGATCCGATCCCGAGCCCGCGCCGCGCCGGCAGGTCGGGGCCTAAGCTCGGAAGATCCCACACCGCCGATGACGAGGGGTTGACGATGCGCACCGAACGCGACTCGATGGGAGAGGTCCAGGTTCCCGACGACGCCCTCTACGGGGCATCTACCCAACGAGCGGTCGAGAACTTCCCGATCTCGGATCTGCGATTCAGCCGCCGCTTCATCTGGGCGCTGGGGCTGCTCAAGGGCTCGGCGGCGCGGGTGGCGGGACCGGCCGGCTACGTCGACGCCGCCAAGGCGGAAGCGATCGCCACCGCAGCCGACGAGGTACGGGACGGGGCGCTCGACGACCAATTCGTGCTCGACATCTTCCAGACCGGTTCGGGGACGTCGACGAACACCAACGCCAACGAGGTGATCGCCCATCGGGCCGGCGAGCTGCTCGGCGGCGATCGGGAGGCGCGCCTGGTCCACCCCAACGACCACGTCAACTTCGGGCAGTCCTCCAACGACGTCATCCCCGCCGCCATCCACGTGGCGGCCGTCGCCGCCATCCGTGAGGACCTCGTCCCTGCGCTGCTTCGCCTCGAGGACGCCCTCGAGGCGAAGGCGAAGACCTTCGCCGACGTCGTCAAGTCGGGCCGGACCCACCTCATGGACGCCACCCCGGTGACGCTCGGCCAGGAGTTCGGCGGCTACGCCACCCAGGTCGGCAAAGGGGTGGAACGCCTCCGGAAGGTGCTGCCGGAACTCGAGGAGCTGGCATTGGGCGGCACCGCGGTCGGGACCGGCCTCAACGCCCCGGAGGGCTTTGCCGCCGCCGTCATCGCCGACATGGCTCGCATCACCGGGTACCCGCTCCGGGAAGCCGACAACCATTTCGAGGCCCAGGCGGCCAAGGACGCCGCCGTCAACGCCTCCGGCACCCTCAAGACGGTGGCGGTGTCGCTGTTCAAGATCGCCAACGACCTGCGCTGGCTCTCCAGCGGTCCCCGCACCGGCATCACCGAGATCCGCCTGCCGTCGCTGCAACCCGGGTCGTCGATCATGCCCGGGAAGGTCAACCCGGTGATGGCGGAGATGGTGATGCAGGTGGCGGCCCAGGTGATCGGCAACGACGCCACCGTGACGTGGGGAGGCGCCAACGGCAACTTCGAGCTGAACGTGATGATGCCGGTGATCGCCCACAACCTGCTGGAGTCGGTGAGCCTGCTGGCCCACGCCGCCGCCACCTTCGCCACCCGTTGCGTCGCAGGCATCGAGGCCGACGTGGACCGGGCCCGGGAACTGGTGGAGCGCAACATCATCGTGGTGACCGCCCTCAACCCGCACATCGGGTACGACAAGGGCGCCATCGCCGCCAAGGAGGCGTTCGCCTCCGGCCGCAACGTGCGGGACGTCGTGGTCGAGAAGGGATGGCTCAGCGCGGAACAGGTCGACGAGCTGCTCGACATCAAACGCATGACCGAAGGCGGCGTGATCTCCTGAGGCGGTTCAGGAAGGCGTCGTGGGGCCGGCTTCGAGGGCGCGGCGGATCTGGGCCTGGATGGTGGCCACGATGGCGGCCATGCCGCGCAGCCGGAGCGGGCTGACCACCTCCTCCAGCCCCATCTCCGTGTAGAAGGTGGGTGAGAGGGCGAGGATCTCCTTGGCGGAGGCGTGGCGGAGGCCGTCGGACAGGATGCCGGCGAAGCCCCGCATGGTGGGGGACTCTCGCGGGACGTCGAAGTGGAGCACCACCTGCCCTCGCGGCCCGACTTCGGTGGCCACGAAGAACGGCGTCTGGCATTCGTGGACCCGCTGCAGCGTGTCGGAGCCGGCGAGCGAGGCGGGAGGGTCGGCGAGGCGGTTGGAGTAGTCCACCATCGCCTGGACCTTCACCGCCTTGGGGCTGGCGGCGAACAGGTCGACGAGGCGCTGCAACGCTTCGGGCATCGTTCCGGTCATGACGTTCGCTCTCTATTCCCTACCGGTATAGGGTAAAAGGGTCGAGACGGTGAGTCTTTCCGAAGGGAGAATAGGCATGGGCGACATTCCCATCGACTCCAATATCGAGGATCGTGGTTACGCCCATCCCGAAACGCTGGTCGGCACCGAATGGCTCGCCACCCACCTCGGCGATCCCGGGCTGGTGGTGGTCGAATCCGACGAGGACGTGCTGCTGTACGAGACCGGCCACATCCCCGGCTCGGTGAAGGTCGACTGGCACCTCGACCTGCAGGACCCGGTCCGGCGGGACTACCTCGACGGGGCCGCCTTCGCCGCCCTCATGGGGGAGAAGGGCATCGCACGCGATGCGACCGTCGTCCTCTACGGCGACAAGTCCAACTGGTGGGCGGCCTACACGCTGTGGGTGTTCCGGCTCTTCGGCCACGAACGGCTCCGGCTCCTCGACGGGGGACGCCAGAAATGGATCGCCGAGGGCCGCCCCCTCACGACCGACCCCACCGTGCCCCGCCCCACCGAGTACCCGGTGGTGGAACGGATCGACGCCCCCATCCGAGCCTTCCGGGACGACGTCATGGCGCACCTCGCCGCCGGCGAGCCGCTCGTCGACGTGCGATCCCCCGAGGAGTACCGGGGCGAGCTGCTCCACATGGCCGACTACCCGCAGGAAGGAGCGCTCCGGGGCGGTCACATCCCGGGCGCCCGCAACGTGCCGTGGAAGCGGGCCGTCGCCGACGACGGCACGTTCCTGCCCGCCCCGGCCTTGCGTGCCGTGTACCAGGACGAGATCGGGCTCGATCCCGACGGCAGCGTCATCACCTACTGCCGCATCGGCGAGCGCTCCTCGCACACCTGGTTCGTGCTCAGTGCCCTGCTCGGGTACGGCGACGTGGTCAACTACGACGGATCGTGGACCGAGTGGGGCAACCTGGTGCGGGCCCCGATCGCGCGTTCTGCGCCCGCCCCGGAGGGATGAGGTAGCCCCCCACGGGTCATTCCGGATGTTGCCAAGCCAGGGCGGAGACGCCTACGGTTGGGACATCCAGGAACAGGGACGGAGCGGGGGATGACCGTCACGGCGACCAGAGTGGTAGGGCGGTTGGACCGCGTCTCGTCGGGCCGGTTCTTTCTGATCGCGCTGGCGCCGGTGCTCATCGTGTACCTGTTGACCACGACGTGGACCAAGGTCACCAGCCCCGACCCGTTCACCAACACCGTCGCCGCCTGGAAACTGGGATCGGCTCGTTCGATCGAGCTCGACGAGTATGAGCCTCTCGGCAATCCGGGATACAGCGGCATCATCTCCTGGATCGTCGACATCGATGGGCACAACGTCAGCAAGTACCCGCCCGGCGCGGTCCTGCTGGCGGCGCCGCTGTACGCGCTGTTCCCCGGTGAGCTGGAGACCTACCCCCCGCGCGACCCGCGTCGGTGGGACGGTTCCCTCGTCGCGGTGCCGGTGCCGCCGCTGTGGCAGGGCGCACTGGTGGCCGCGACGACCGCGGCGTTGGCGGTGGCGCTCGCCGGGCTGACCGTTCGTTCCTTCGTCGGATCGGCGACGGCGCTCCTCGGGACGTTCGTCTACGGCTTCGGAACCGGAGCGTGGGGGGTCGCTTCACACGACTTCTGGCCCCACGGTCCGGCGATGCTGTGGATCGCGCTCGGGATCTGGCTCCTCACCACCGAACGGGAGTGGCCCGCCGGCCTCGCCTTCGGGGCCGCGGTCCTGACGCGTCCCCTCACGATCGTCATCCCGGCGACGGCCGGAGCCGTGATCGCGCTTCGACGCGGGAGGTGGCGGCCCGCCCGCCGGCTCGCGATCGGGACCGCAGCCGGCCTCGCGGCCGTCATCACATTCAACGTGGTGGCGTTCGGCAGACTCTCGGTCCTCGGCGGCTACGAGAGCGACTTCATCGGCCGCGGGTGGTCAACGGACGTCGGCTGGTATCTCGCCAACGTCCTGCGGGGACTCTTCGACCTCGGCCGGGGCCTTTTCGTCTGGTCGCCGTTCCTTCTGCTCGTCCTGATTGCCGCCCCCAAAGCGGCGCGACGAGCTTCGTCCCCCGTCGTCGGCGCGGCTCTGGGCGGCGTGGTGTACATCCTCGTTCTCTGGAAGCTCAACAGGTTCGGAGGAGGGGGAGGGTTCATCGGCTACCGCTACCCCCTCGAAGGCATTGCCGCGGCAGCTCCGTTGTTCCTCGTGGCGTTCAAGGAACAGATCGCGACACATCGTGTCTGGGCGCGCGTCTTCCTGCTGACCGTGGTCTACTCGATCGTCGGCTACACCGCCGCCCTGTTGTGAGGAAGCGCCGCGACCGGAACGGCCCGTGACCTGCGTCTTTCGCTGTCGGTGGTGGTCCGAGGCGGATCCTGAACGTTCGGAGGCGTTCAGCGTATCCTGCGCTCGTCGGAAGCGACGGCGAAGGGGAAGCGATGATGGCCGAGATGATTGATGGGGCCTTCGACGGCCCGCCTCAACTTGACGTGACGATCGTGCTTCCCGTCTTCAACGAGGCCGGTCACCTCCGAGAGGAGATCGATCGCATCCGGGCCGCGATGGACGCCTCGCCCTACCGCTACGAGATCCTGGTGGTGGATGACGGATCCACCGACGGGTCCGGCGAGATCCTGCGGGACACCGACGGGATACGGCTCCTCCAATTCAGGACCAACCGCGGCTCCGGATCGTGCCGCAAGTACGGCACCCTCGCCGCTCGGGGACGGGTCGTGGTGTGGACCGACGTCGACATGACCTACCCCAATCACGAGATCCCGGCGCTCGTCGCCGAACTCGACGGCTCCGACCAGGTGGTCGGCGCCCGCAAGAGCGAGGAAGGGACGGTCAAGCTGCTGCGCCGTCCCGCCAAGTGGTTCATCAGGAAGCTGGCGAGCTACCTCACCGGCGTCGCCATCCCCGATCTCAACTCCGGGTTCCGCGCCTTCCGGCGCGACGTGGGACGCCAGTTCGTCTACCTGCTTCCTGCCGGTTTCTCGTGTGTCACCACCCTGACCATGACCTTCCTCTCCAACGGCTACTCGATCAAGTACATCCCCATCGACTACGCGGCGCGGGCAGGAGAATCCAAGTTCCACTGGTGGAAGGACACCAGGCGTTACCTGCTCCAGGTGGTCCGCCTCGTGCTGTCGTACCAGCCGCTCAAGGCCTTCATGCCTCCCGCGGCGACGCTGCTGGCGGCAGGGGGCATCAAGTTGGTGTACGACATGTTCGACAAGCACTTCCGGGTCGGTACCAACACCGTCGTGATCCTCGGATTCGGGCTTGCCCTGGCCGTCCTGGGCATGCTGTCGGACCTCCTCGTTCACGTCACTCGGGATCGGGTCGAGCTGATCCCGGCGGTCGCCGCCGCCCGCGCCACCGCGCCGGAGCTCGGCGATGACGGCTGATCGACCCCTCCGGGTTGCCACCCTCGGGGGAGCATTCAGTGGCAACAAGGGCTCGGCGTCGATGCTCTTCGCTCTCCTCGACAACCTCCCCGAGATGGTTGGCGGATGCCGCTTCGAGGTGCTGACCACCTACCCGGGTGAAGACGCCAACGAGCCGCGAGCGGGGGAGGTGACGCTGCACTCGGCCTCGCCGAAGCTCCTTGCCTTCGTGCTGTTCCCGCTGGCGGTGCTCGCCGCCATCGGCCGCGTGGTGCACCTCCCGGTCAAGGTCTTCTGCCGGACGCCGGCACTGCGAGCGCTGGCCGACGCCGACGTCGTCGTCGACCTCGCCGGGATCAGTTTCGCGGACGGCCGGGGGATCCCGACGCTCGGGTACAACGTGCTGATGACGTCACTCCCGATCCTGCTCGGCCGCCCGGTGGTGAAGGCATCGCAGGCTCTCGGGCCGTTCGAGGAATCCCTCAACCGGTTCGCGGCGAAGCGGGTGCTGCGGCGCGTCGCCACCGTCTGCGCCCGCGGGGCGGGTACGGCCCGGCATCTCGCCGAGCTGGGGCTGTCGAACGTGGTGAACGCGGCGGATCTCGCTTTCACGATGCGAGTGCCTGAGGAGGCCGCCAGGCGCGCCCACGACGTCCTCGGGGGTCGATCAGGGCTGGTCGTGGTCCTCCCCAGCGCGGTTGTTGACGCCTCATGCCGCAAGGTCGGCATCGACTACGTCGGCGTCATGAGTTCCTTCATCGACCAGGTGGCGACCGCCGGTCGGTCTCACCCCGTCCTGGTGCCGCACAGCGCGCGACCGGGTCATCCGGAGAGCAAGATGAACGACGTTCCCGTGTGCCGGCGGATCCATCAGAGTCTCGCCCCCGGCACCGATTGCACCTTGCTCGACGACAACTTCCCGCCCGACGTCCTCCGAGCCGTGATCGGAGCGGCGGACGTGACGGTGACGTCCCGGTTCCACGCCATGGTTTCGGCGCTCGCCACCGCGACCCCCGTGGTGGTGGTCGGTTGGAGCCACAAGTACGGTGAGGTGCTCGACGCGTTCGGTGTCACGGGGTGCGATGTGGCCTACACAGACCTCGACGGTGACACGCTCATGGCCCGGTTCGCAGACGTCGAGGGCCGCCGCGAGGAGATCGTGGCGCACATCCAGGCGGCACTGCCGAAGGTCCGCGACAGCTCGGCGGAGAACTACCGCGTCATCGCCGCCGCAGCCCTGAGCGAACGGGACCGACCGTGACCGCCCGGGACGGAGACGGGACCCGGTGACCGACGGACGGTCCCCGGGCCAGGCGGCGCCCGCAGGGGACGGGCCGGGAACGATGAGGGCACGGATGCTCCGCCGCATCGACGCCGCATCGGGTCGGTCGCTGTTCGCCTGGGTCTTCGTCCCCCTCTTCGTCCTCTACCTCGCCACCGCCACCTGGTCGCGTCCGTATCACATCGACCCGTTCACCAACACCCTCTCGGCGTGGAGTCTCGGCACGAGAGGGACCCTGCGACTCGACGACCATGTCGCGCTCGCCACCCCCGAGTACTACCGCAACGTCGCATGGGTCGTGCCGGCCGGCGACTCGGCGGCGAGTCAGTACGCCCCCGGGACGGCCATCTATGCCGCGCCCTTCTACGCCCTGTGGCCGGAGGACGCCGAGCTGGTGAACGTCGTCGGCCCGGTGCCCGGGGTTCCCGCCGTCACCATCCTGGTGCCGCCGGTGCCGCCCGCTGCCATCGCTTCGGCGCTCGCGGTGGCGCTCGCCATGGGGTTCCTCGCTCTCACCTTCCGGCGGTTCACCGGACCTCGGCTCGCCGTCGGCGCCGCCTACGTGGCCGGGCTCGCAACCACCGCGTGGTCGGTGGCGGCCGACGCCCTCTGGCAGCACGGGCCCGGGATGATGTGGATCGCGCTCGGCCTGGCATTGTGCGTCGACCATCTCCTGTCGTCGGGCTTCGCCTTCGGGGCCGCCATCCTGACCCGGCCCCACACCGCCCTCATCCCGGCGGCGACCGGCATCTACCAGTCGATCAAACGGCGTTCGCCGCGGCCGGCCCTGTGGATCGGCCTCGGATCGTCCGCGGGGCTGGCGGCGCTCCTGGCCATCAATGCTGCGCTCTACGGTGAGCCGTCCATCTCGGGCGGCTACCCGTCCACCTTCCGCGAGCGGGCCCTCTCCCTCGACATTCCCCACTTCCTGTGGAACGTGCTCGGCGCCCTCTTCGGCCCCCTCCACGGGCTGCTCATCTGGTCGCCCTTCCTCATCGTGCTCATCCCCGGGCTGCGAGCCGCATGGCGCGCCGCCCCCGGCTGGGTCAAGGGGGCGGCGCTGGGCGGGGTCCTGTACCTGCTGCTCCAACTCAAGGCCAACCGCTACACGGGAGGCGGCGGGTTCGCCGCCTACCGGTATCCGCTGGAGGCGCTGACCGCCGCCGCCCCGCTGCTCCTCCTCGCCTACACCGAATGGGTGGCGAAGCGGCCCCGGGCGGCCAGGATCTTCTCGTTCACCGTGAAGGCGTCGATCTGCATCCAGGCCGTCTACGCCGTGGTGTTCTGATCGCACTCCCCGGCGGGGAGCGAAGGACGATCACCTAGCCTGGCGCCGTGCCCTACCGATCCCGCCGCTTTCGGGTCTCGCTCGCGTTCATCGCCGCAATGCGTCTCGTCGTCAACACGGCGCACCGCCTCGTCTATCCGTTCCTCCCGGCGATCGCCCGCGGCCTCGGTGTCTCCCTCGAACAGGCCGGCCTCCTCGTGTCGGCCCGCTGGATCGCAGGGCTCGGCACTCCCGGAGTGGTGCGGGTGGTGGGCCGCGGCGAGCACCACCGCCGGCTCATCGCCGCCGGCCTCACCATGTTCGCGTTGGGGGCTGCCATCACCTCCGCCAGCAACGTGTACCTCGGCGCCTTCATCGGGTTCATCCTCATGGGGCTCGCCAAACCCCTCTACGACGTTTCCTCCCAGGCCTACGTGGCGGAGCGGGTGCCCTACGCGCAGCGGGCCCGCTACCTGGGGATCGTCGAACTGACGTGGGCCGGCGGGTTGCTGGTGGGTGCCCCCGCCGCCGGGTGGCTGATCGACCGGGCCGGATGGAACGCCCCCTTCTGGGTGATCGCGGGGCTCGCCATTGCCGCGGTCGTGTTCCACGCGCTGGTGCTCGACGGCTCGGGGGACCGCCACGGCGATCCCGGCGCCGCGGTGCCTTGGGACCGCTCCGCCGTCGCCTTCCTCGTCACCGCCGGGATCACCTCCGGCGCGTCCGAGGTGATGTTCGTGGTGCTCGGCGCCTGGCTCGAGGACCGCTTCGCGCTCTCGCTCGTCACCCTCGGCGGGGTGGCGATGCTGATCGGGGTCGCCGAGCTGATCGGCGAGGGCGGCACCGTCGCTTTCACGGACCGGCTCGGCAAGCGCACCTCGGTGGCGATCGGGATCGTGGTGGCCGCCACCGGCTTCGTCCTGCTGGCCGTCTTCTCCCGATCGTTGCACGCCGGGATGGCGGCGCTGATGCTCGCCTACCTCGGCTTCGAGTTCACCATCGTCTCCTCCATCCCGTTCGCCTCCGAGATGCGGCCACGGTCCCGGGCCCGCTTCCTCGCCTGGATGGTGGTGACGATGTACGTCGGGCGCGGCGTGGGGGCCGCGATCGGGCCGGTCCTCTTCGGCACCTTCGGGGTGGCCGGGAACGCAATCGTGGCCTCCCTCGCCAACGTGGTGGCGCTCGGCATCTTCCTCGGCTGGGTGAAGGATGTGGCAGACGGGGCGGAGGTGGCGCCGTCCGTGGCAGACTCGGGGGGAACAGGGA
>CAZQUB010000043.1:0-13020 GCA_964596225.1 uncultured Acidimicrobiaceae bacterium | reverse complement strand
CCCGCCCCGCGGTGGTGGCCGACCTGCTCGCCCTCGTCGACCTGGAGGACAAGGCGGACGCCGACGTCAACACCCTGTCGCGGGGGATGAAGCAGCGGCTCTCGCTGGCCCGGGCTTTGGTCCACGACCCGGAGCTGCTGGTACTGGACGAACCCGCCTCCGGGCTCGATCCCCGCGCCCGCGTCCAGCTCCGGCAGCTCGTCGCCGAGCTGAACAGGATGGGCCGCACCATCGTCATCTCCTCGCACATCCTCAGCGAGCTGGAGGGCATCTGCTCGCATCTCGCAGTGGTCGATCACGGAAGGGTCCTCGCCGAGGGCAGGGTCGACGAGATCCGGGCTCGCCTCTCGCGTGGGGGCCGGATCGCGCTGAAGGTCGAGGAGGGGGGCGTCGACCTCGCCGAGGAGGTGCTCCGCAGCCGGGACGAGGTCACCTCGGTGGCGGTGGAGCGCACCCTGCTCAGGATCGAGTTCGCCGGTGACGACCATGCCTCCACCGACCTGCTCGCCGCCGTCGTCGGCGCCGGGGTGCCGGTGTTCGACTGGCGGGTCGAAGCCGCCGGGCTCGAGGAGCTGTTCCTCACCATCACCGCGGACGGGGACGCCGCGGCCGGAACGAAGACGGTGGCGATGGCGACGGAGGAAGGACCATGAACCCGGTGGCCCGCCGCGAGTTGCAGGAGCGGTTCCGCACCGTGCGGTCTCCGCTCCTGCTGGGCGCCTGGGTGGTGGCGGTGGGCGCCCTGACCTTCCTCGCCTACGTCTACGCCCACAGCGCCGCCGAGAGCCGCCTGTCGTCCCTCGGGTACCTCAACCTCGGCTCGCTGTTCGCCTCCGCCTCGATGGGACGCTTCATCCTCCACGCCATCCTCATCGGTCTCCTCACCGCGGTGGTGTTCGTCGTCCCCGGCCAGGCGGCGGTGGCGATCGTGGGGGAGCGGGAGCGCCAGACCATGCAGCTGCTGCAGGTCAGCCAGCTCACCGCGTGGCAGATCGTCGTCGGCAAGTTGATGTCGGCGCTCGCCTTCATCCTGCTGCTCCTGGTCGCCGCCGTCCCCCTGCTCGCCATCCCGGTGTTGTTGGGCGGGGTGACGATCTGGAACGCGATGGCGGGGGTCGGCATGGTGGCCGCCACCGCGGTCACGGTGGGGGCGATCTCGATGTGGGTCTCGTCGCGGGCCAAGAGTGTGCAGGGAGCCGTGCTCGGCTCGTATGTGGTGGCGGTCGGCCTCGTCGTCGGATCCCTCGCCCTGGTGCTGGCCGAGGTGTACCTGGTCGGCCCGGAACCGAACGAGCTGGGACCGGTACGGATCGTGTCCGGGGTGCCCCGCGACGCGGGCCGGGAGCTGTACAGCTCGTGGCTCAGCCCCTACATCGGCATGGTGGACGCCTCCTCCAACGTGCTCGACCTCCAACCCGACATCGTCGACTCTCCCTACACCCCGTTCTGGCAGGTGCTGGTGAAGCGGCAGGGATTCGCCGCCTCCAGCGTCGGCAATCTCTCCGGCATCTACGGAGGGTTCGGCGGCGTCGACGTCGGCTTCATCGACGACACCGGCTTGGGCTCGGCCTTGGGACAATCGAGCCGCGTCGCGGTGGCGTCGATCCGGGGACCGGTGTGGATGAGGACGCTGCTGTTCGAGGTACTCATCACGCTCCTGGCGTTGGTGGCGGCGGCCCGGGCGGTCAAGGTACCGCGGCGGCGGATGCACCTACTGCGGAGGAAGGAGCCGTCGGGTGCCTCCTGAGTCGATCCGGCGGTTGATCGTGGCGGCCCGGCGCCGGATGGTCATGGCCCGTGCCCTGCAATGGAGCGTGGCGGCGGTGGCGATGGTGGCGACCGGAGGGGCGTTGCTGCTCGGGCTGGCCCGCTCCCGGGTGATGCCGTGGGCGGAGGAGGCGGTCCTGGTGGCCGCCGGCGTGGCGGTGGTGGCGGCGGTGGTGGCGAGCCTCGTCACCCGTCCCAGCGATCGAGCCGCCGCCCTCGCCGTCGATCAGCGCCTCCACGGACGTGACCAGCTCAGCACCACGATCGAGCTGATGCAGCGGCCGCACCACACCGACCTCGAGCAACGCCAGATCGGGCGCTCCACCGCCTGGGCCGAGGGTCGCAGCCTGGAAGGCTTCGGATCGGTGCTGCCGGGGAGGCGGCTCGTCGGGCTCGCCGTTCTGGGGGTCGCGGCGTCCCTGCTGCTCGCCATCCCATCCTCACCCGCCGACGCCGAGCAGCAGCAGCGCGCCCAGATCTCCGCGGTGGTCGACGACGCCGCCGCCGAGCTGGAGGCGGCAGCCGAGGAGGCCGCCACCGAGGAGACGGCCGAGACACTCCGGCGCGCCGCCGAGGAGCTGCGCCGCGCCGAGTCCCTCGACGAGGCGGTCCAGCAGCTCGGCGATACCCGCCAGCAACTCGCCGAACTCGACGATCCGCAAGCGCTTCCCCTCAAGACGGCGCTCGAGGGCCTCGACGAGCGCCTCCGCCAGGATCCGGTCGGCGCCGGTGATGATGCGCTCTCCCAGCTGAGCGACCTGCGGGACACCGCCGCCTCGCTCTCGGCCGAGGAGCGGGCCGCCGCCGCCGCCAGCCTCGAGGAACTGGCGGGCCAGCTCGACGCCTCCGCCCCCGATCTGGCACGGGCGCTCGCCGGCGCGGCCGAGGCGCTCGCCAGCGCGGGCGACCCGTCGGCGGCGCTCGATCGTGCCTTGGACGAGATGGTGGCGGCCGGAGATCGGGTGGCCTCCGCCGAGGACCTCGCCGACGCTCGCGCCGCGGTGCGCTCCACCCAGCAGGACCTGGCGGACGCCCGCGACCGGCAGGCGGGTGAGGGCGACGGTGACGGGCAGGGTCAGGGCGACGGGGACGGGGACGGCCAGGGCCAGGGCCAAGGAAACGGCGACGGGCAAGGTCAGGGGGAGGGCCAGGGCCAGGGGCAGGGGCAGGGCCAGGGAACGGGAACGGGGACCGGCCAGGGGCAGGGACAAGGGCAGGGCGGTGGCGGTGGCGGCTCCGGCAGCGGCGCCAACAACCCGAACCCGGTGAGCGGTGGGACCGGCACCGGCAACGGCGTCTTCCCCGGCCAGGGTGACAACGACGTGGTCCGGGACCCGGAACGAGGCGAGGTCCTCGATCCCGCCGGATATCAGCGAGGCGCCGAGGAGCGGGTCGACTTCTCCACCAGTGATCCCACCGGAGAGGTGCAAGGTCGGACCACCGGCGACGGGCTGCGCAACGTGCCGCTCGTCCCCTACACGGAACGGATCGCCGAGTACCGGGATCAGGCACTCGACGCACTCGACAGGATGTCGATCCCCGGCAACCTGCAAGACATCGTACGCGACTACTTCACGGAGCTCGGTTCATGACACCAGAGGAATTCGCCGCCCAGATCGAAGCCATCGAGCAGGAGATCGCCACCGTCATCGTGGGGCAGAAGGAGCTGGTCCGGGCCGTGGTGCTCGGCATGCTCTGTGAGGGCCACGTGCTGCTCGAAGGGGTGCCCGGCCTCGGCAAGACACTGCTGCTGCGCACGCTGGGGGAAGCCCTCAGCGTCGAGTTCGGGCGTGTCCAGTTCACTCCCGACCTCATGCCGGCCGACATCGTCGGCACCAACGTGCTGCAGGAGGGCACGTTCCGTTTCCATCGCGGGCCCGTGTTCGCCAATGTCGTGCTCGCCGACGAGATCAACCGGGCGACGCCGAAGACGCAATCGGCGATGCTGGAGGCGATGCAGGAACGGCGGGTCACCCTGGGAGGGGCCACCCACGACCTCCCCCGTCCCTTCTTCGTCATGGCGACCCAGAACCCGCTCGAGATGGAGGGCACCTACCCGCTCCCGGAGGCGCAGCTCGACCGCTTCCTGTTCAAGGTCATGGTCCCCTTCCCGTCGACCGACGATCTGGTGGCGATCCTGCAACGGACCACCACCGAGGAGTCCCCGGTGGTTTCACCGCTGGCCGGAGCCGACGTCCTGATGGCGATGGTCGCCATGGTGCGGCGGGTACCCGCCGCCACCCACCTGTTGCGCTACGCGGCGACACTGGTGCGGGCCACCCACCCCGAGGGGGACGGCGCCCTCGACACGGTGAAGCGCTACGTCCGGTACGGCGCGAGTCCCCGCGGCGCCCAGGCCATGGTGCTGGGCGGCAAGGCGCTTGCCCTCGTCGAGGGGCGCCTCAACCTGTCCGGCGACGACGTCAGGACCGTGGCGCCGCTGGCGCTGCGGCACCGCCTCGTCCTCGGCTACGAGGCGGTGGCCGACGGGATCGGCGCCGACGACGTGATCGACGAGATCCTCGCCGCCCATCCCGCGCCCCGGCCCGAGGACTGATGCTGCTCGATGCCGAACTCCGGGCCCGCCTCGAGCGTCTGGCCCTCGTCGGCACCCGCCGGGTACGCGGGGTGTGGAGTGGCCGGCACCGTTCGGTGCGGCTCGGGGAGAGTCTCGACTTCGCCGACTACCGCGAGTACCACCCGGGGGACGACTTCCGGCGCATCGACTACAACCTCTGGGCCCGGCTCGGCGTCGTGCTGGTGCGTCTCTTCGAAGCCGAGGACGAGATGCCGCTCCAGGTCGTCATCGACACCTCCGCCTCGATGGACTTCGACGGCAAGTTCGAAACGGCGCAGCAGCTCGCCGCCATGGTCGCCTACCTCGGCCTCGCCGCCGGTGAACGGGTCCGGCTGGTGACGGTACCGGCCCCGGGCCGGTCCGCCCTGCGCGGCCCCTGGGCCCGCCACCTCGGATCATGGCGGCGCCTCGAAACCTGGCTGGAGGGCCTCGCCTGCGAAGGTGGGACCGACCTCCCGGGAGCGGCCCGGCTCATGGCCGCCGCCGGCGCCCACCGCGGCCCGGTGGTGCTCATCAGCGACCTGCTCGCCCCGGGCTGGGACCAGGCGATCGACCTGCTCGGCACGGTGGGCGGCGGGGTGGTGGCCCACATCATCAGCCCGACCGAGCTGGAACCCGACTTCACCGGCGACCTGTCGCTGCGGGACGTCGAGACCGGGATGGAGGTCCCGGTGTCGGTGACCGACGCCGCGGTGGCCCGCTACCGGGAACGCCTCGACGGTTTCGTGGCGGATGCCGCCCTCCGGGCCCGGCGAGTGCGGATGGAGCACGTCATGGTGGTGGCCCGTCCCGGGGTGCTGGAGGAGACTCTGCGGGCCCTGGTGGCGAGCGGGGTGGTGCGATGAGCCTGCTGGCCCCCGCCGCGCTCGGGCTCTTCGCCCTCTCCATCCCCCTCACCGTGCTGTACATGCTGCGGTCGCGGCGGCAACGGGTCGAGGTTTCCAGCACCCGGCTGTGGGAGGGAGAGCAGGAATTCGTCTCGGCGGCGCTGCCATGGCAGCGGCTCAAGATCACTGCGGCCTTGATCCTGCAGCTCCTGGCGCTGGCCGCATTCGCCCTGCTGCTGGCCCGGCCCTCCTACGAGGAGGCGACCCTGCTCGGACCGCACACCGTGCTCGTGATCGACACCTCGGGGTCGATGGCGCTGGCCGGACGGCTCGACGCCGCCAAGGAGGAGGCCCGCTCCCTGGTCGCCGACGCCTCGGACGCCCAGCTGGTGTCCGTCGTCGAAGCCGGGTCTCGGGCGCGGGTGGTGGCCGCCTTCGAACGGGACCCGTCCGCCCTGCGGGCCGGCATCGACGGCTTGGAGGCGAGTGGTGGCGTCGAGGACCTGGAGGGAGCGCTCCGTCTCGCCCGAGGTCTGGCGACGCCGGACCGGCCGACCACCATCCTGCTCCTCACCGACGGCGGCCTCGAAGGGGCCGTGACCGAGCCGATCGGCAACGCCCGTCAGATCGCATTCGACGCGGTGGCGGACAATGTGGCCATCACCGCCTTCGGGGCAGGCGCCCCCGGGGAAGGGGCCAGCCGGCTCTTCCTCGAGGTGGCCAACTTCTCGGATCGCTCCACCACCGCGGTGGTGGAGACCCGGGTCGACGGGCTCGAAGTCGGGACGACGACGCTGTCCCTGGAGCCCGGCGCCCGCACCCGGCGCTACCTCCCGCTCGATGCCGGGCCCGGCCAGGTGGTGGAGGCCGAGATCCTCGGAAGCGGCGACGGCAACCCCCTCGACGATCGCGCCACGGCCATCCTCGGCAGCGACGCCTCCCTGACGGTGGCGGTGCTGGGAGAGGGGTCCCCCTATCTCGACGCCCTCATCGACTCACTCCCCGGGTTCGGGCCGCCGGTCGGGACCTCACCCGACCTCGTGATCCGCGACGGCGGGTCCGCCGCCGCGGTCGACCGTCCCACCTGGCTCATCGCGCCCGAGACCCCACCGCCGGGTGTCACCGTCACCGGACGTCTCGAGAACCCCGTCGTGACCTACCAGCGTCCCAGCGAACCGCTGCTCGAAGGCCTCGATCTCTCCGATCTGGCGGTGGCCGAGGCCGACATCGTGAGCGCCAGGGGATGGCTGCCGCTGGTGCAGGCGGGCGACGTGCCCCTCGTCCTGCTCGGCGAGGTCGACGGGCATCGCGCCGTGTACTTCACCTTCGATGTGGTGCGTTCCAGCCTTCCGGTCCAGGTGGCGTTCCCGATCCTGGGCGCCCGGATCCTCGACTGGCTCGGCGGGGGACAGCTCGGCACCGCGGCGACCGCCACTGCGGGCGAGCCGATCCCGCTGGCTCCCCCGGCAGGGACGACGACGCGGATCACCATGCCGGACGGGTCGACCCGCGCCATCGACGCCGCGGCGCGCGCATTCCTCGACACCGGTGCCCCCGGCATCTACACCATCGATTACCTCTTCGCCGACGGCGCCGTCGCCGGCGAGTCCGTGGCGGCACGCCAGTTCGCCGCAGTCGAGGCGACCGGCGGGAGCCGCTCCCTCGCCACCGGTGGCACCGGGACCGGGGAGGTCGCCGAAGCGACCCTGCTGCGGGAATGGGCCCCGTGGGTGCTCGGTCTCGTCCTGGCGCTGGTGCTGCTCGAGTGGTGGGTGGCGTTCGGGCGACCCCGTCCCCGGTTCGGAAAGGCGGCGGCATGAGGATCCTCGCACCGTGGTGGCTGCTGGCGATCCTCCCTGCGGTGGCGCTCGTCGTCGTCATCGCCCGCCACGGGCGGCGCTCGGTGTCACCCCGCCAGCATCGGGTGGCGACGGTGGTGCGTTCTGTTGGGGTCGTGCTGCTGGTCCTGGCGCTCGCCCAGCCGCTCCTCGTCCACACCTCCGGCACGCGGTCGGTGCTGTTCCTTCTCGATCGATCCTCCTCCATCACCGACCAGGCCCGCGCCGCCCAGGAGGAGTACGTGCAGGAGGCGGCCACCGCCGCCGGGCTCACCGACCACACCGCGATCGCCGTGTTCGGGCGCGACGTGCGCCTCGACGAGGCGCTCTCGACCACCGTCGACTTCACCACCGTGCACACCGTGGTCGACGAGAGCGCCACCGACCTGGCGTCGGCGTTGCGGTCGGCGGCGGCGGTGATGCCGACCGAGGGGTCACGCCGCATCGTGGTGCTCACCGACACGGTGGAGACCACCGGCGACGCCAGGGCTGCGGCCCGCGAACTGGCGGACGCCGGGATCGCGGTCGACGTCGTCTCTCTCGTCACCGGCCGCTCCCTCGACGCCCTCATCGATCGGGTCGATGCTCCCTCGGTTGCCCGCGAGGGCGAGACCGTTCCCGTCGACGTCGTGATCGAGGCGACCGCGGCCGGCCCGGCGGTGGTGACCGTCACCGCGGGGGAAACGGAGGTGGAGGTGCCGGTCGATCTGGAGGTGGGCACCAACCGGGTGACGGTCGAGGTGCCTGCCACCTCCAGCGGGGTGATGCGGGTGGTGGCGACCGTGGCCGCCGGCTTCGACCGGGTCCCGGAGAACGACCGCGGCGAGGCGCTCGTCCACGTGCTCGGGCCGGCCCAGGTGGCGGTGGTGGAAGGCAAGATCGGCGATGGCGAGGCGCTCACCGCCGCGTTGGAGGCGGCCGGGATGGAGGTCGACGTCCTGACCGCGGTGCCCGACGCCGGCGGCCTGCTCTCCTACGACGGCGTGGTTCTGGTGAACGTGCCGAACCCGGGCGACGATGTGGCCGCCGACCTCGCCTCCTATGTCGAGGATCTGGGCCGCGGCCTCGTTGTGGTGGGCGGTGATCAGGCCTACGGGCTCGGCGACTACCAGGACTCCGCGCTGGAGGAGATCCTCCCGGTGAGCGGTGACCCCGACGACCTGGTGCGGCGCCAGCCGGTGGCGGAGGTCCTCGTCATCGACACCTCGGGCTCGATGGCCGCCTGCCACTGCGAGTCGATGGAACGTCACAACGAGACGATCGAATCGGGGGTCAACAAGACCGACATCTCGCGGGCCGGAGCGGGTTTGGCGATCGAGGCGCTGCAGGACTCCGACCGGATCGGGGTGCTGGCGTTCACCTCCGGGACCCGGTGGGCGCTGCCCCTCGAGGCGAAGCCGGATCAGGCGACGATCGACGAGGCGCTCGGCTCGCTGGTACCCCAGGGCGACACCGAGATCTCGGCGGCGCTGCGCGAAGCACTCACCGCCCTTCGGGACGCCCCGGAGGAGATCCGCCACATCGTGCTGTTCACCGACGGGTGGGGAGACGATCCCGATCTGCTCGACGTGGCGCAGCAGATCGCCGCCGACGGCATCACCCTGTCGGTGCTCGGCACCGGGGAGGGCACCGGGGAGATGCTGCGCCGCATGGCGGCGCTCGGCGGCGGCCAGTTCTACCCGGGCCGGGACCTCGACGCCGTGCCCGAGATCTTCGTCGAGGAGACGCTGCGGGTGGCTCGCCCCCTCGTGGCCGAAGGGTCGTTCCTGCCGGCGCTGGGCGCCGCCTCCCAGGTGACCAGCGGCCTGACCGCGTCGCCGCCGCTGCAAGGGTACGTCCTGACCCGGCCCAAGCCCGCCGCCCAGATCGCGCTCGAGATCGGTCCCGGGGACCCGCTGCTGGCGAGCTGGCAGCGGGGCCTGGGGAGGGCGACCGCCTGGACCTCCGACGCCACAGGCCGCTGGTCGGCGGACTGGCTGCCGTGGGACGGGTTCGTCGACTTCTGGGGCCGGGTCGTGAGCGAGGTCCTCCCGGCAGGCCGGGAGACGCCGCCCGAAGTACGGTTCGACGGCGGCGCCCTCGCCATCGGGTTCGAGGCGGATGCCTCCCTCGACGCGGTCGGCGTCGCCCAGGTGCGCGCCGGGGACGGTGACGTCACCGCGGTCCCGATGCAGCGCACCGGCGAGTCGCGTTTCGAGGCCCGGGTCCCGGTGACCGCAGCGGGCGCCTACTGGGTGGCGGTCCAGGTGGAGGACGGGGGAGCGGTGGTGGCGTCCGGCAGCAGCGGCGTGGTGGCCGGCTACTCCGACGAGTTCGCCTTCCGGGAAGCCGACCCGTCGCTGGCGGGCGACGTGGCGGAAGCGACCGGGGGGAGACTCGACCCGGTGGCGACCGCCGCCTACGACACCGCGCCCCGCCGTGGCGCCGCCGAGATCGGCCTGTGGCCGTGGCTGGCGGCGCTGGCGCTCGCCCTCTTCCTCCTCGACGTCACGCTGCGGCGCCTGGTGGTGAGCCGGGGCGACCTGGCGATGTGGCGGGCGGCGTTGCGGCGGACGTCGAGGGAACCGGTCCGGGCGCTCGAGACGGGCGCCCTGCCGGTGGCGGGATCGGGGCGTGGACCCGACGCCATCCGGGAGGAGGCGCCGTCGCCACCCGGCGAGGCAGTCGACCACCCGGCGCCGCCGTCGCGCGAGGTGTACGAGGAGGAGCACACACTCGGCAGGCTGCTCCGCCGCAAACGCAGCTGACGGATCAGGGCGCCGGATCGGGGGCGGCCCCCGGACCGGGCCGTCTCGCCCGCCACCAGACGGCGATCAGGCCGGCCACGACCGCCGCCCCGTACCACGCCACCGGTTCGTGGGAGAGGGCGGGCCGCAGCGGCTCGGTGACGAGCCGCACCCCACCGGCGATGGCGAGGGCGAGGGAGGCCGCCACCCCGGGACGGGGCGGCTTCTTCCACTTCCAGAATCCGAGCGCCACCGCCGCCACCACCAGCAAGACGGCGGCGTACAGCTCCACGGGGTGGCGGGTCACCCCGCTCCCGCGCTGGGCGTACGCCCACGGCAGATCCGAGGGGGTACCGAGACAGGCGTGGCGGGCCAGGCAACCGGCATGCCAGCCGGCGAGGCCGGCGAGGGCGGCGGCCGAGAGACCGTCGGCGACCTGCCACAGCCGGTGGCGCCCCGCCCAGGCGACCCAGGCGAGGGCCCCGAGCGACGCCGGGCCGGTGGCGACGCCGCCGCGGACGATGAGGACGTCGGCCGGGTGCAGGATCGGGTTGACGCCGTCACCCACCATGGCGGCGAGGCGTCCCACCAGCATGCCGGCGACGGCCGCGGTGAAGGCGATCTCCAGGAGGTCCTTGGAGGACCCGGGCAGCCCGTGCCTCCGTTCCCACGCCAGCTCGGCGGTGAGGGCGAGGAAGGCGACGGCGGCCGCCGCGAGCAGGGTGAACTCCACGTTCTAGGTGCCCTCCCGTCGCACGATCTCGTCGATCTCGAGGGCGAGGGTGCGTTCGTCGAGGACCCCGCTGTGGAGCGAGACCAGTTCCCCGCCGGCCGCGTAGAAGAAGGTGAGGGGCACGCCGCGTGAGCCTCCGAGGGCCACCGGAATGTCCCCTCCGGGGTCGTGGAGCTGGGTGATGGCGGCTCCGGGGAAGAACTCGGCGATGAAGCCGCGGGCGCCGGCCTGGTCGTCGCGCACATCGAGGCCGACGAAGTCGACGGTCCCGGCATACTCGGAGGCGGCCCGTTCCAGAAGGGGTGCTTCGGATCGGCACGGCAGGCACCACGAGGCCCACACGTTGACGACGACCGGTCGGGCGGAATCGGCGAGAAGGGCGGACACGTCGTCGGCGGTCACCACCGGCAGCTCCGGCACCGAGCCGGGGACGGCGGTCGAGGCGGCGCAGCCGGCGGCGACGAGCATCGAAACCACGACGAGGAGGCGGAGGCGCATGCGGGGAGTGTACGAGGCCGGTCGGGTCACGACGCCGCTGCTCAGCGGGCGCGGCGCCGCAGGACCTCGACCACGTCGCCCGGGTCGATGCCTCGCTCGGCGAGGAGTACCAGGAGGTGGTAGAGCAGGTCGGCCGCCTCCTCGGCCACCTGATCTGCCCGGCCCCCGGTGGCGTGATCCTTGGCGGCGAGGAGCACCTCGGTGGCTTCCTCGGTGACCTTGCGGGCGGTGGCGTCGACCCCGCCGGCGAGCAGATGCGCCGTGTAGGAGCCTTCGGGCCGGGTGCGCTTCCGTTGCTCGATCACCGACCACAGCTCGTCGAGGAAGGCGAAGCCGGGCGCGTCCTCGAGATCGGGCGCGGCGTCCTGGTCGGCGGCGAGCATGGGGGTGTCGAAACAGCTGGCGGCTCCGGTGTGGCAGGTGGGACCCGTAGGCCGGGCCCGGATGAGGAGGGCGTCACCGTCGCAATCGACGGCGAGGTCGACCAGTTGGAGCAGGTTGCCGCTCGTCTCACCTTTCATCCACAGGTCCTGGCGGGAGCGACTCCAGAAGTGGACCAGGCCTGTGGCGCGCGTCTTCTCCAGGCTCTCGGCGTTGAGATAGCCGAGCATCAGTACCCGCCCGGTGGTGGCGTCCTGCACGATGCCGGGCACGAGGCCCTGCTCGTCGTAGGCGATGTCGGTCATGGCACCTCTCGCACCGGGATCCCGGCTGCGGCGAGACCCCGTTTCAGGTCGGCAATGGCGATCTCGCGGCGGTGGAAGATCGAGGCGGCGAGCACCGCGTCCGATCGGTCCCCGGCGAGGGCGTCGATGCAATGTTGAATGGTACCGGCTCCGCCGGAGGCGATGACGGGCACGTCGACCGCGGCACGGGTGGCGTCGAGCAGTGCGAGGTCGTACCCGTCCTTGGTGCCGTCCCGGTCCATCGAGGTGAGCAGGATCTCACCGGCGCCGCGGCGCACCCCCTCTCGGATCCAGCCGATGGCGTCGATGCCGGTGGGGGTGCGCCCGCCGTGGACGTAGACCTCCCAGCCGGGACCCCCGTCGCGGCGCCGTGCGTCGACGGCGAGCACCACACATTGCGACCCGAAGGTGCGGGCGCATTCCGCGATCAGGGCGGGGCGCTCCACCGCGGCCGTGTTGACCGAGACCTTGTCCGCCCCGGCCCGTAGCGTCGCCCGCATGTCGTCGACCCGGCGTACCCCCCCTCCGACGGTGAGGGGAACGAAGACGTGCTCGGCGGTGCGGTGGACCACGTCCAGCATGGTGTCGCGCCCGTCGCTGGAGGCGGTGATGTCGAGGAAACAGATCTCGTCGGCGCCTTCGGCCACGTAGCGGGCGGCCAGCTCGACGGGGTCGCCCTCGTCGACGAGATCCACGAAGCGGACCCCTTTGACGACCCGTCCGGCATCGACGTCGAGGCAGGGGATGATGCGCTTACGCAACATCGCCGTCACCTCCCGCCATCGCGACGAAGTTGGCGAGGATGCGGAGCCCGGCGTCAGCCGATCGCTCCGGATGGAACTGCACCCCGACCCGGGACCCGGAGCGGGCCGCCGCCACGAAGGGCTTCCCGTAGGCACTCTCGCCGATGACGACTCCGGGGTCGTCCGGCACCGGGGCGAAGCTGTGCACGAAGTAGAAGGTGGAACCGGACGGGATGCCGGCGAAGAGCGGGTCGTCGTGCAAGACGACGTCATTCCACCCGATGTGGGGGAGCAGTGGTGCTCCCTCCAGTCTCCGCACCGCGCCCGGGATGAGGCCGAGGGCGTGGGAGCCGTCCTCCTCGGAGACGTCGAAGAAGAGCTGGAGGCCGACGCAGATCCCGAGGAGGGGACGGTCCCAGCGCTGCAGCGGCGTTACGAACCCGGCGTCCTTCAGCCGTTCCATTGCGGCCCCGGTGGTGCCGACGCCGGGGAGCACGAGCCCGTCGGCCCGGTCGATCTCTCCCGGCGTGGCCGCCACGTTCACCTCGGCACCGGCGCGCCGCAGCCCTTGGGCGATCGACACCAGGTTGCCGGCGCCGTGGTCGATGACGGTGATCCGGGTCA
>CAZQUB010000042.1:0-13236 GCA_964596225.1 uncultured Acidimicrobiaceae bacterium | reverse complement strand
CGGGCGATGTGATCCCAGCGCAGCGTCCGGTCGATGGCCGATGCCAGCAGCGCCGCCAGCGCCAGGATCACCGCCACCTTGGCGAACTCGGAAGGCTGGATCGTGAGCGGGCCGATCTGGATCCAACGGTGGGTGCCGGCCCGCTCCGGAGCGAAGAGCACCACGACGAGGCTGAGGAGACTGATGAGGTACGCCGCCGGTGCCAGCAGGCGCAGGGTGCGATGATCGAGGAGCGAGGCGGCGATGAAGACGACGATGCCGATCGCAACGAAGATCGCCTGGTCCCGCATCACCGAGGCAGGGTCCTGCCCCAACGCCTCGAGGCGGGGCGCCGACGCGCTGTAGATCATGACGATGCCGAGGCCGGAGAGGGCCAGGTAGGGAAGGATGAGGAGGAGATCGGGGCGGAGGGCCCGTTCCCTCTGCAGCAGCAGGACCGGCTCGCCGCTGGAGGCAGCCAGCGCCATCAGTCCGCCTCCACCCCGGGGTTGATGTCGGTGACCGGCACCCCCATCAGATGCTGCAGGATCGGCTTGGCGGTCGGGGCGGCGATGCCGCCACCGCTGCCGCCGCGCTCGATGATGACGACGACGACGTGCTCAGGATCGTTGATCGGCGTCACGCCGGCGAACAGTGCCGTCGTCACCGTGTCCTGGATCACGTTCCCGTCGTCGTCGGTCTGCCGCTTGATCACCTCCGCCGTCCCGGTCTTGCCGCCGACCTGCTCGACCCCGGGGCCGAAATCGACGAAGGCGGAATGGGCCGTACCCCGCGGGTTGTTGACCACCGCCTGGAGGTCGCGGCGCAGCGACTTCACCGTCGACGCCGACAGCTCGTCGACCTGGCGCAGCACGGTCGGCTCGTTCTTGAACACCACCTCACCGTCCTGGTTGACCGCCTCGTCGAGCACCCGCGGCTGCCAGACGGTGCCTCCGTTGACCATGGCGGCATAGGCGGTCGCCAGCTGGATCGGGGTGACCACCACCGACCCTTGCCCCACCGCGGCCTGGAGCAGGTCGCCGCCCAGCCACGGGCTGGCGAGATCGAGACGGAACTGGGCGAGGCGGTTCGGCTCCTCGACCTTCCACCGCTCGAACAGTTCCCGATCCGGGATGATGCCGCTCTTCTCGAACGGGAGGTCGATGCCGGTCTTGGCGTCGAATCCGAACCGGCGCGCCCAGTCCTGCAACAACGACTCGTTGGCGGTGTTCTTGTACTGCTGCCACAGGTTGTAGGCGACGTCCCAGAAGTAGACGTTGCAGGAGCGCATCAGCGCCTCGTGGATCGACTGCATGCCGTCGTCGACCCGGGTCCAGTTGTTCCACACCCGCTGGCTGGGATCGGTGAACGGCTTGCGGAGCTGACCCGAGCACAGGATGGGGTCCTCCACCGAGTTCGCTTCCTCCGGCGGGATGTTCTCCTCCATCGCGGTGACGTAGGTGACGACCTTGAAGGTGGATGCCGGGGCGTACTCACCCTGGATGGCGAAGTTGTTGAAGAGGGCGAGCGAGTTGAGGCGCTCCAGCTCGTCGGTGGTGATCCCGTCCACGAAGATGTTGGGGTCGTAGGTGGGGACCGACGCCATCGCCTCGACCGCCCCGTTGGTGGCGTTGAGCACCACCCCGACGGCGCGGACCGGGCAGCCCGTGTCCTCGTCGGAGGGGACACAATCCGGGTCGTACTCGCTGCGTGCCAGATCGAGCCCGTCCGCCAGTGCCTGCTCCACCACCCGCTGCAGATCGAGGTCGATGTTCAAGGTGAGCGAGGCACCCGCCTTGGGGAAGTCCTCGTTGAGGACCCGCAGCACCGTCTGGCGTGCGTTGACCTGGTACTTGATCGTGCCCTGCACCCCGCGCAGCAGATCGTCGTAGGACTTCTCGATGCCGGCCTTGCCGAGCAGCTCGGTGGGCGACTTGCCGGCGTCGATGTCACCCTGGTCGGGAAGGCCGATGTAGCCGAGGATGTCGGACGCCAGCTCCCCCTCCGGGTAGATGCGGATCGGCTGGGGTACCACCGACACGCCGGGGAACAGCTCCTTGCGTTCGGCGATGAACTGCATCGCCTCCTCGGAGATGTCGCTGACGACGGTGCGGCGATCACCCCGATCCCTGGCGTCTTCCACGATGGCGCGGACCTCGGCGGTGGTGAGCGGACTGAACGCCGCCAGCTGCTGGATCAGCTCTTCCTCGGTGTCATCGGTGACGAGGGCGCCGTCCACCACGGCCGCCAGTGCGGAGCGGGTCCCCGCCAGCAGCTCGCCGTTGCGGTCACGGATCTCGCCTCGCGGCGCCGGGGTGCTCACGAGCTTCACCTGGTTGTTGTCCGCCCGGGCCTCGTAGTCGGTGGCGGACGCCACCTGGATCTGCCACAGGCGCAACGTGAGGGCGGCGAACATGGCCAGGAACACCAGACCGAGCACGCTGAGCCTCCAGCTCGTGCTCACAGTGCCCACCCCCGACGCCGATCACGGAGGAGCCGGGTGATGAGGGGGAGCACCAGGACCGCCAAGGCCACGTTGTAGGCCGCCGGGAGCAACATGTGCTTGACCACCACGGGGTTGCTGAGGATGCGCTGACCAAACAGGGTACCTGCAACCGCGAACAACGATTGGCCCAGCACCGTCAGCAGGAGCACCCCGAACCCGATCACGAACGGACCGTCGTCGGCCCGCTCCCGCACTCTCCATGCCGCGTACGCCACCACGGTGTAGCTCATCGCCCACAAACCGAGGGCGGAGCCGCCGAGCAGGTCGAGCAACAACCCTGCGGTGAACCCGATGAGGAGCGCCGGCTCGGCCGACAGGTAGCGGGCACAGCCGATGACGACGAGCAGCACCAGGGCCGGCGAGGCACCGAAGGGCTGGATGCGTCCCGCCCCGAACGCGGACGTCTGGATCACCACCGAGGTCACCACCAGGGCAATCGCAAGTCCGATCGCGCGCCGGCTCACGGATTGAAGCCCGGGGCATTCGGATCGGTGTCGAGGGGCACCTCACCGCCGGTCCCGGCGTCGAGCGGCGACCACCCCACGATCACCTTGACGTAGTCGAGCTTCGACATCTCGACGAGGGGATCGACCGTCGTGATGAGGGCGAACCCGGCCTCGTTGGTGGCGGTCTCGCTGACGATGCCGACCGGGATCCCGGGAGGGAAACGACTCCCCGAGGTGACGACGAGGTCGCCCTGTGCGACCGGTTCCTGCGCCTGGAACATCTTCAGGCTCAGCTCGGTGATCTTGCCCTCCACGATGCCGGTCTCGTTGGTCGTGGTGTCCCGCACCCCGACCCCGAAGTTGGGGTCGGTGAGGAGACGCACCCGCGCCGAATCCTCGAAGGCGACATCGATACGACCCACGAGGCCCCGGTCGTCGAACACGGCGTCCCCGACCGAGATCCCGGCGCCGGTCCCCTTCTCGATCCAGCGGATCTGGTCGAAGTCGCTCGACCCGGGAGAGGCGATCCGGGCCGACACCGCGGCGAGCGCGCCGGGCGTCTCCAGCCCGTTCAGCGTCTCCAGCTCCGCCACCCTCGTCTCGAGCAGCGCCTGGTCCCGGATCTTGGCGTTGAGCTCGGCGACCTGATCGCGGAGGCGCTCGTTCTCGTCCCGCAATCCGGCGATGTTGGAGATCCCGTCGATGAAACCCACCACCGGCCGGGTCGCCGCCGACATGGCACGCTGCAACGGGGAGAAGAGCGTTTGCGCCCCCTCCCGCATCGTGGTGCCGATCCCGGAGCCCTCGGCTCGGACATCGAAGGTGGCGAGGAGGAACGAGACGACGAGCAAGACAATGAGGAGGAAGGTGGATCGGTCGAATCTCCGGAACGAATACATCAGCCTTCCCGGCTGCTCGTCACCCGATCAATGCCGGCCGCTCGACGAGAGCACGACATGCAGAACATCGAACTCCTCGAGACACGCCCCCGATCCCAACACCACGGACTGCAGTGGGTGTTCTGCGGTGATGATCGGCATGCCGGTCTCGTTCGCCACCCGAAGGTCCAATCCTCGCAGCAGGGCGCCGCCCCCGGTGAGGACGATGCCACGCTCCATGATGTCGGCGGCCAGCTCCGGCGGGGTCTTGTCCAAGGTGAACTTGACCGCGTCGACGATCTGGGCGACCGGCTCTTCGATCGCCTCCCGCACCTCGGCGCTGGACAACACCACGGTCTTGGGAAGCCCGGTGACGAGGTCGCGGCCCCGAACCTCGGCGGCGGGCTCGTTGGCGTAGGGCCACGCCGAGCCGATCGCCATCTTCACCTGCTCGGCGGTGCGTTCGCCGAGCATGAGGTTGTACTCCTTCTTGACCCAGTTGATGATCGCCTCGTCCAGCTCGTCGCCACCGATACGGGTGCTCTTGGAGACGACGATGCCGCCGAGCGAGATGACGGCGACCTCGGTGGTGCCGCCGCCCATGTCGACGACCATCGACCCGGACGGCTCGTGTACCGGGAGCCCGACCCCGATGGCGGCCGCCATCGGCTCCTCGATGGTGTAGGCGCGGCGGGCACCGGCGTGGTAGGCGGCTTCCTCGACGGCACGGCGCTCCACGGCGGTGATGCCCGAGGGGACACAGATCACGATGCGGGGACGGGCGGCGAAGCGGCGGTTGTGCACCTTGTTGATGAAGTAGCGCAACATCTTCTCGGTGATCTCGAAGTCGGCGATGACGCCGCTGCGGAGGGGGCGAATCGCCTGGATGTACGACGGCGTCCGGCCGATCATCCGCTTCGCTTCCATACCGACTTCGAGGGGCCGGTTGTCCCTGGTGTTGACCGCCACCACCGAGGGCTCGTTGAGCACGATCCCCATTCCGCGCACGAACACGAGGAAGTTCGAAGTCCCGAGGTCGATCGCCATGTCCCGCCCGGCGAGCGAGAAGAGATTGTTCAACATGCGTGACCTACGCTCGTAGGAGTCATTGCAGTCTAGGAGGGTACCGGACAACGCCCTTCAATGCGCCATCGGGCGCCGCGGGGACCGATTCTCGGCCAGCGCCCGGCCTCAGGGGAAGAAGAGCCCGAGCTCGCGCTCGGCGCTCGCCGCCGAGTCGGAGCCGTGCACGATGTTGTTGGTGATGACGAGGCCGAAGTCGCCCCGGATCGTCCCCGGGGGCGCCTCCACCGGGTTGGTGGGGCCCATCAGGGTCCGCGCCACCGTGATCGCCGACTCTCCCGACCATTCCATCGCCACCACCGGCCCGCTGGTGATGAAGGCCACCAGCTCACCGAAGAACCCTTTCCCCTCGTGTTCGGCGTAGTGACGCTTCGCCAGATCCTCATCGATCGACAGCAGCCGCATCTTCTCCAGGGTCAGGCCTTTGGCTTCGAATCGGGAGATGACCTCGCCAACGAGTTTCCGGGCCACGCCGTCGGGCTTGACCATCACGAACGTGTGCTCGGTTGCCATAGATCCTCCGCTGCCGGGTGTGGACGCCGGGATGGTAGCGGTGCCGGAGGAAGCCGCCGCTGCGGTCACTCCCCGCCCGAGAGCCAGTCCGGCTCCGCCTCGAACCTGCGATGGGCGGGAGAAGCGGCACCGCCTCGGGCGAGGCCGAGGGCGATGCGGGCGTCGCCCGCGACGTACAGCGAGCCCGCCACCACCACCGAACCTGTCACACCGGCCAGTTGGGTGGCGCGGTCGAGCGCGGCGGCGACGGTCGGCTGCACCTCGATCGGGACCTCGTCGGATACCACGTCGGCGACGGCATCTGCGATCTGCTCTGGAGGGATGGCGCTGGAATCGGCCGCGGCGGTGACGACGAGGTGGCTGACGAGGGGCGCCACCGGCGCCAGCAATGCCACCGGGTCGCGCCCCTGGCGCATGCCGAACACCATCACCCAGTGGTGCCCCGGTATCTCGTGGCGCAAGGTGCGCTCCAAGCCGGCGAATCCCTCCTCGTTGTGGGCTCCGTCGATGATGGTGAGGGGCTGTTCCCTCACGATCTCCTGGCGCCCCGGGGAGGTCACCGCGGCGGTGGCTTCGCGCACTGCGGCAGGGTCGAGGGCCCGCCCGAAGAAAGCCTCCGAGGCGGCGATGGAGGTGGCGAGGTGGTCGACCTGGTGCCGGCCGAGCAGGTGGAGGGAGAGGTCCTCGTAGCGGGCGTAGATCCCGTCGATGGTGCACCGCCAGCCGCGGGAGGTCGAGGTGGCGTCCTCCACCCGGAAGTCGAGACCGGCCCGGAACCAGTGGGCGTCGTTGCGCCGGACCGCCTCCGCCGCCACCGCCTCGACGTCAGGATGGAGGATGCCGCTGACCAGGGTCCCCTCCGTCTTGAGGATGGCGGCCTTCTCGGCGCCGATCTCCGCCAAGGTCTCGCCGAGCAGGGACATGTGGTCGCGAGCCACCCCGGTGACGACCGACACCGCGGCGTTCACCACGTTGGTGGCGTCGAGCCGCCCCCCGAGCCCCACCTCGACGACGGCGACGTCCACGGCCTCGTTGGCGAAGGTCTCGAACCCGATGGCGGCGGTGAGTTCGAAGTAGGTGACGCCGTGGTCGTGGTATCGCTCGTAGAGATCGACGAACGGGGCGACGTCGGCGACCGCGGTGGCAAACCGATCGCGGGACAGGGTGGCGCCCCGAACCCCGAATCGCTCCTCGACGTAGTGGAGATGGGGCGAGATGAAGGTGCCGACCGCCAGGCCGTGCGCCCCGAGCAGGTCGGCGATCATGCCGACCGCGGTCGTCTTGCCGTTGGTGCCGGCGACGTGGATGACCGGATAGCGGCGGTGAGGGTCGCCCATGAGGGCGAGCAGCCCGCTGATGGTGTCGAGGCCGGGACGGATGCCGTTGCCACGGTGCTCATCGAGGTAGGCGACGGCCGATTCGTAATCGACGGGTTCGGTCGGGGTGGTGTCCAGAGCGGCTATCCGAGTTCTGCGAGTTGGGTCCGGAGTCGCTCCAGTTTGGCCTGGAATTCCTCCAACTTGCGCGTTTCCTTCGCCACCACCTCGGCCGGTGCCTTGTCACGGAAGTTCGAGCTCTCGAGCTTGCGGCGGGACCGCTCCTCGAGCTGCTCCAATTCCTCGATGGCCTTGGCGAGTCGGGGCCGCTCGGCGTCGACATCGACCAGACCGGCGAGCGGGACGAAGGCCTGCACCCTTCCGGCCGTCAGCCGGGTGTGGCCGGACAGGTCGGCGGGCGCGCCCGTGAACGACGCCTCCACCCGCCCCAGCGTGGCGAGCTGGCGGCGCCACCAGTCGGCGGCGATGCCGTCGGGGTCGTCGATGAGGAGGGGCACGGTGCGGCGCGGATCGAGGCGGTGCTCGGAGCGGAAGCGGCGGACCGCCACCACCAGGTGCTGCAGCTCGTCCATGCCGGAGGGGTGGGCCGCCGGCACCGGGTCCGGCCAGGTCGCGACCGCGAGGAGCGATCCGTCGCCGAGTTCCTTCCACAGCTCCTCGGTGACGAAGGGCACGATCGGGTGGAGGTACTTGAGCAGGTCGCGCAGCACCACGCCGAGGGTCTGGACGGTGGCGGGAGCACGCCTTTCGTCGCGCAGATTCGACTTGGCCATCTCGAGGTACCAGTCGAAGACCTCGGACCAGGCGAAGTTGTACAGCATCCCGACCGCATCGGAGAACCGGTAGTCGTCGAGCATCTCGTCGTAGGCGGCGCCGACCTGGCCGAGCCGCGCCAGCACCCAGGCGTCCTCCGGTCCCGGGTCCTCGGGGAATCCGCCCTGTTCGGGCACACCGCTGACCCCACCGTGCTCGACGGCGAACCGCACCGCGTTCCATACCTTGTTGCCGAAGCGTCGGGCGGCGTCGATCCACTCCTCGTTGAGGGGGATGTCGTGGCCGGGCGCTGCTGACTGCACCAGCGTGAGCCGGACCGAATCGGCCCCGTAGCGGGCCACCAGCTCGAGGGGATCGAGCGCGTTGCCGCCCGACTTCGACATCTTGCGCCCATCCGCGTCGCGCACCAGGCCGTGGATGACGACGTCGGTGAACGGCTTGGCGTCCATGAAGTGGATGCCCATCATCATCATGCGGGCCACCCAGAAGTAGATGATGTCGAACCCGGTGACGAGCACGCTCGTCGGGTAGAAGCGTTCCAGGTCCTCGGTGCGGTCGGGCCATCCCAGCGTCGAGAAGGGCCACAGCGCCGACGAGAACCAGGTGTCGAGCACGTCTTCCTCGGGACGGAGGGGACCACCGCAGCCGGGGCAGGCGTCGGGATCCTCGCGGGCCACCACGATCTCGTCGCATGCGTCGCAGAACCACGCCGGGATCCGGTGGCCCCACCACAGCTGCCGGCTGATGCACCAATCGCGCAGGTTCTCCATCCAATGGTGGTAGCTCTTGGCCCACCGGTCCGGCACGAACCGGGTCTCCCCCGCCTCGACCGCCTCCATCGCCGGGCCTACCAGCGGCGCCACCTGCACGAACCATTGGGTCGACAGCATCGGCTCGACCACCGTGCCGCACCGCGAGCAGTGCCCGACCGAGTGATGGTGATCCTCGACCTTCACCAGGGCGCCCTCCTGGCCGAGGCCGAAGCGGATGGCCTCGCGCGCCTCGTACCGGTCGAGACCGGCGAACCGCCCGCCGGCGGCGGTGATGGCGGCCGACGTGTCGATCACCTCGACCGCCTCCAGCCCGTGCCGCTCCCCGATCTCGAAGTCGACCGGATCGTGGGCCGGGGTGACCTTGACCGCCCCGGTGCCGAACTCGGGGTCGACGGCGTCGTCGGCAACGATGGGGATTTCCCTGCCGACGAGGGGAAGCCGCACCATGGCCCCGATGGCGTCGCGGTAGCGGGGATCGTCGGGGTGGACCGCCACCGCGGTGTCGCCGAGCATCGTCTCGGCCCTGGTGGTGGCCACGGTGACGCCACCCGGCCGGTCGAGGAACGGGTAGGTGATGTAGACCAGCTCACCGGTTTCGTCTTGGTACTCCACCTCGATGTCCGAGAGGGCGGTGTGGCAGCGGGGACACCAGTTGATGATGCGGTTGCCGCGGTAGATGAGGCCCTGCTCGTAGAGGGTGACGAAGACCTCCCGCACGGCCCGCGACAGCCCTTCGTCGAGGGTGAATCGCTCCCGGGACCAGTCGGTCGAGAACCCCATGGTGCGGATCTGGGTGGTGATGGTGCCCCCGGCGCGAGCCTTCCACTCCCACACCCGCTCCGTGAAGGCCTCCCGGCCCAGGTCGTGGCGGGTCAAGCCTTCGGCGGCCAGCTCGCGCTCCACGACGTTCTGGGTGGCGATCCCGGCGTGATCCGTCCCAGGGAGCCACAGCGTGGCGTACCCCTGCATGCGCCGCCGCCGCACCAGCGCATCCTGGATCGACATGTTGAGGGCGTGGCCCATGTGGAGCACACCGGTGACGTTGGGTGGCGGGATCACGATCGAGAAGGGAGCCCCGCCGTCCCTCAGCTCGGGCCGGAAGGCGCCGGCGTCCTCCCAGACGCGGTACCAGCGCGCTTCGATCGCGGCAGGGTCGTAGGTTGGTTCCATGGCGTGGCTCGATCCGCTCAGTTCGCCGGAGCGGTCGATGTTACCGCGGGAGGTGGCGGCTTCCGGGGCGGCGGGCCCGACCGTCGGTCGGGTGGGAAGGTCGGGGAATGCCGAAACGGGACATCCGGATGGCTCCCCCACCGCGTCCGGATGTCCCGTCCCAGTTCCCCCTGCTTGCAGAGTCTGCCTGGCCCGCAGTGCGAGCAGGGTGTGACCCGCGGTGCGTATGAGGGCACGATACGACAACGCAGCGTGGTGGAATAGACACAAAGCGTGGCAATCCGAATGGGCTAGTCCCTGGTCGCGCCACGATGGGTGGCCAGAGGCCCGAGACGGGGATCGGTTAGGCGCTCCGCTCCTGCGGCTCGCCCGAGGTCAGCTCCTGCACCGGTACCAAGGTGGGGTTGACCCGATCCCGCACCACCTTCTCGTCGATCACCACCCGGGCGATGTCGGCCCGCGAGGGGAGCTCGTACATGGTGTCCAGCAGCACCTCTTCGAGGATGGCGCGCAACCCGCGGGCGCCGGTGCCGCGCTTCATCGCCTGCTCGGCGATCGCCCGCAGCGCATCCTCGGTCACGACCAGCTCGACGCCGTCCATCTCGAAGAACCGGGCGTACTGCTTGGTGAGGGCGTTCTTCGGCTCGGTGAGGACCCGCACCAACGACTCACGGTCGAGGTCGTCGACGGTGGCCACCACCGGGAGCCGACCGATGAACTCCGGGATGAGCCCGAACCCGATCAGGTCTTCCGGCATCACCTTGGCGAGGATCTCGCCGCTGCGGCCCTCGCTCGCCGACCGTACCTCGGCCCCGAACCCGATGCTGTTCTTGCCGATGCGGCTCTTGATCACGTTCTCGAGGCCGGCGAAGGCTCCGCCGCATAGGAACAGCATGTTGGTGGTGTCGATCTGGAGGAACTCCTGGTGGGGATGTTTCCTCCCGCCCTGCGGCGGCACCGAGGCCACGGTGCCCTCGAGGATCTTGAGCAGCGCCTGCTGCACGCCCTCCCCCGAGACATCCCGAGTGATCGACGGGTTCTCGGCCTTGCGGGCGATCTTGTCGATCTCGTCGATGTAGATGATGCCGCTCTCGGCCCGCTTGATGTCGAAGTCGGCTGCCTGGATCAGTTTGAGAAGGATGTTCTCGACGTCCTCCCCGACGTACCCGGCTTCGGTGAGGGCGGTGGCGTCGGCGATGGCGAAGGGCACGTTGAGAAGCCGGGCCAAGGTCTGCGCCAGCAGCGTCTTGCCGACCCCGGTGGGGCCCACCATCAGGATGTTCGACTTCTGCAGCTCGACGTCGTCGTCCTTGGCGCGCTGGCCGGCCCGCACTCGCTTGTAGTGGTTGTAGACGGCCACCGAGAGGACCCGCTTGGCGCGATCCTGACCGACGACGTAGGAGTCGAGGAACTCGAAGATCTCCTGCGGCTTGGGGAGCTCGGTGAACGCCACCTCTTCGGTGTCGGCCAGCTCCTCCTCGATGATCTCGTTACAGAGTTCGATGCACTCGTCGCAGATGTAGACGCCGGGCCCGGCGATCAACTTCTTGACCTGCTTCTGCGACTTCCCGCAGAAGCTGCACTTGAGGAGCTCGCTGCCTTCGTACTTCGCCAAGCTCTCGTCTCCCTACCCGGCTACGGATTCCAGTGAACGCCGAGCCAGTACGTCGTCGATCAAGCCGTATTCCTTCGCCTCGGTCACGCTCATCCAGTAGTCCCGTTCGGTGTCTTCCGACACCCTGGCCAGATCCTGACCGGTGTGGCCCGCCAGCAGCTGGTTGATCTCCTCACGCGTCTTGAGGATCTCTCTGGCATGGATCTCGATATCGGTCGCTTGGCCCCCCAAACCTGAGATGGATGGCTGGTGGAGCATGATGCGGGAGTGCGGCAGGGCGAAGCGCTTGCCGTGGGCGCCGCCGGCCAGCAGGACCGCCGCCGCCGAGGCCGCCAACCCCATGCAGTAGGTGGCGACGTCCGGCTTGATGAACTGCATCGTGTCGTAGATCGCCATCAGGGCGTACGTCGAGCCGCCCGGGGAGTTGATGTACATGGCGATGTCCTTCTCGGCGTCCTCCCCCTCGAGGTGGAGGAGCTGCGCCATGATGACGTTGGCGACACCGTCGTCGATGGGCGTCCCGAGGAACACGATCCGTTCCTTGAGGAGACGGCTGTAGATGTCGTAAGCCCGCTCCCCGCGCGGCGTCTGTTCTACAACGGTCGGCACCAGATAGGTCATCGCTCTCCTCGGCCTTTCGTGATTGTCGGCTTCACTCGGCGGTGGCTTCGGGTTCGGGCCCACCGTCATCGTCGTCTTCGTCCTGGCCGGCCGCCTCGTCCTCCTCCGCCGCGGGCGGCGTGAGGTCCACCGGGTTGCCGTCACCGTCGACCGGGATCGCGCCCGACACGATCCGATCGAGGGCCTTCCGTCTCAGGATATCACTGGCGAGCACCTCGTCTTGACCGCTGTCTCGCAGGACCTTCTCGATGTCGTCGCGCTCTCTGCCGGCACTGGTGGCGAGCGAGGCGAGTGCTTCTTCGATGTCGTCGTCGCTCACCTCGATCCCTTCGATGCTGGCCACCGCCTCCAGCAGGATCCGGGTCCGCAGGGAACGGATCGCCCGCCGCCGCACGTCCGCCAGGAAGTCGTCCTGGGACTGACCCGTGATCCGGAGGTAGTCGGCGAAGTCGATCCCCCGCGGCTCCAGGTCGTGGATCAGGTTGTGCAGCGCCGCCTCCATCTCGGCCTCGATCAGCGCATCGGGGAGGTCGACACCCAGCTCCTCGCCGAGGTCGTCGATGAGCTGGGTGCGGAAGCTGTTGCTCGCCGCGCTCAGCTTGAGCGATCGGAGGTTGATGCGGAGGCGCTCCTCCAGCTCGGCCACGGTGTCGAACTCCGAAACGTCCGCCACCCACTCGTCGGTGACCTCGGGCAGCTTCTTCGCCTTCACGCCCTTGACGAGGACCCGTAGGTGCACGTCGCGGGCTTCGTCCTGACCGAATCCCGGAGGGAGGGTCGCGGGACCTTCCCGGATGTCGCCGGCCGAAGCACCGGCGACGAGGTCGTCGAGACCGGTGATGAACGAGTGCGAGCCGACCTCGTAGAGCAGATCGTCGGCCGAGGCCTCCTCGACCTGACGTCCGCCGTCCTCGGCGCTGATGTTGACCATGGCGAAGTCGCCGTCGATGGCGGCGCGGGACACGTCCTCGAGTTCGGCGAACTGGCTGCGGAGACGGTCGATCTGCTCTTCGACCTCCGCGTCCGTGACCTCCTCGACGTCCACCGTGATCTTCCGATCGGCGAAGTCGGGTACGGCGTCGACGGTGGGCCACAGCGTGATCTTGACGTCGACGTCGACCCCGCCGCCGTCGCCGTCCCTGATCTCCTCGACCCGTGGGTTGGTGGCCGGCTTCAACTCGGCCTGCTCCATGGCCCGACCCACCAGTTCGGGGAGCGCGTCCTCGATCGCCTCGTTCTGAAGCGATTCGGCGCCCACCATGCGCTCGACGATGGCCCGCGGCGCCTTGCCGGGCCGGAATCCTTTGATCTTCATCTGGCGGGACAGCTTGCGGGCCGCCCGGTCTTTCGCCGTCTCCAGCTCGGCCGCGTCGAACGTCACCGTGAGCAATCGCTCGTACGGCCCGGCCTCTCGCACCTCGGTTTCCACGTCACTCCTTGGTTCCTTGACGGCGCGCCCCGGCCGGGCGCGGGCCAGCCGGGACGGTTGGGGTGGCCGACGGGATTCGAACCCGCGACCTCCTGGACCACAACCAGGCGCT
>CAZQUB010000041.1:0-13246 GCA_964596225.1 uncultured Acidimicrobiaceae bacterium | reverse complement strand
GCCGAGCCGCCCGCCAAGAAGCCGATCCTGACCCTCCTCAAACAGGCGCGGGCCTTCGGGGTCGGGATGCTGCTCGCCACCCAGAACCCGGTCGACCTCGACTACAAGGCGATGTCCAACGCCGGCACCTGGTGCGTGGGACGGCTCCAGACCGAACGCGACAAGGCCCGCATCCTCGAGGCACTGCAGTCGGCCCGGGGCGACAGCGACGTCGGGTCCCTCGACCGGCTCGTCTCGGGCCTCGGCAAGCGGCAGTTCCTCCTCCACAACACCCGCGACGAGACACCCACGCTGTTCACCACCCGCTGGGCCCTCAGCTTCCTGCGCGGGCCGCTCACCCGGGACCAGGTCGGCGTCCTCATGGAAGGCGTCGACGTCCCCGAGGCGGCCAAGGACGCGACAACATCGCCCGAGGCCGAGCCACTCGCCGACGACGAATCGGCCGTGCTGCCACCGGTCGCCGACGGCATCCAGGTGGTCCACCTCGATCCCGCCGCCACCTGGATCGGCGACGTCGGCGGCGACCCCGGCTCCCACCGCTACCAGGCCGCCATCGCAGCCCGGGTCGCCCTCACCTTCGACGACGCCCCCACCAAGCTCACCCACCACGAGGAGTGGGAGGCGATCCTGAGCCCGATCGGCGCCAACCCCGACTTCGCCGCGGCCCGGACGGTGGACTACGACACCCGTGACTTCGCCCTTGTGGTCCCCGACGATGCCCGCTACCGGCTCCCGGAAGCCGACATCTCCGGCGCCGCATTCTGGCGTGACGCCCGCACCCGGCTCGAGAGCTACCTCGACCGGGAACGCACGCTGGAGATCTTCAAGAACTCGGCGCTGAAACTGGCCTCACGGGTCGGGGAGACCCGGGAGGCGTTCGCCGCCCGCTGCGACGCCGCCGCCCAGGAACAGGCCGACGCCGAAGTGGCCGGACTGCGCGACACCTACCGCAAGAAGGTGAAACGCGTCCAGGACCGCCTCGCCACAGCCGAGCGCCGGGTGGCGGAACTGGAAACCGACCTCGAGGGCGCCCACCAGCAGCAGGTGGTCGACTCGGCGAGCGCCGTCCTCGGCATCCTGCTCGGGCGCAGGAGCACCCGCAGCATCACCGGGTCGGCCAGGAGCCGCCGGGCGGCCCGCTCCAAGGAGCAGCGGCTCGCCACCGCCGAGGCGAACGCTGCCGACACCGCGGCCGAGATCGACGAGCTGGAGACCGAGCTGCGCCACGAGCTGGAGCAGATCAACGACCGGTGGGAAGCCAAGGGCGACGCCATCGAACCCGTCGAAGTGGGACTCGAGAAGAACGACATCGACGTCGTCGAGCTGCTCCTGCTCTGGATTCCCGTGGCGTGACGGGCGCTACGATCGCCCCGACCCACCGAGAGAGGTAACGTCCGTGCCATGAGCGAGCGACCGGCGATCATCCGCGTGCATCAGGAAGAGGAAGGGAACCAGGCTCACGTCACCGTGACCCTCGCCTGGCAGGACGCCGAGTTCCACGGCGAAGCCGTCGGCGACACCGACGCCAACTCCCGGCCCCGCCTCCTCGGCGAGGCCACCCTCCGTGCCGTCGAGAAGGTGACCGAGAACCGGGTCTCCCTCACCCTCGCCGCCGTCGCCACCACCGATCTCGGCGAGGCGCAGATCGCGATGGCGCAGGTGAAGATGGAGGGTGACGACCAGCTCATGGTCGGCAGCGCCCTGCTGCGGGAGAACAACCCGACCAGCGCCACCGTGCGGGCCGTGCTCGACGCCATCAACCGCCGCCTCACGCAGGTGCTCAGCTAGCGACGACCCGGCCCCGCCGGCGACGTCACGAATCCTGGGTGAGTGCCCACAGCAGATCGCGGATGCCCACGATGCCGAGCAGCTCGCCGTCGGCCATCACGGGAAGGTGGCGGTATCCGGTCTCCATCAGCCAGGCCACGGCCTCACGCACCACCACGTCCGGCGCGAACGTGTCGGGCGCCTCGCTCATCCAGTCGCTGACGACCTCTTCGTCGGGGTCGACGCCGTCACAGATGGCGAGCACCAGGTCCCGTTCCGTGATGATGCCGACGAGGTCACGACCGTCGACGACGGCGAGGCAATCGACCGATCCGTCCACCATGCCGGCCGCCGCGGCCGCGAGCGTCGCCTCGGGGCCGATGATCTCGGCGGCTCCGCCCACGAGCGAATGAAGCTGCATCCTGGACTCCAGCCCTTCGTCCCCATCGACACTAGCGGCCGGCCGTCATGCCGCGCCGAGGCGGAGAGGAACGCTGCCAAACGGTCGTCTCGCCTAGAGCAGATCTTGCTCGCGGATGCCGAACGACGGGTGGCGCAGCCGGCACAGCGCCAGCTTCTCGAGTTGCCGAATCCGCTCCCGGGTGAGGTTGAACTCCTCCCCGATCTCCTCGAGGGTGCGGGGCACCCCGTCGTAGAAGCCGTAGCGGAGCGCCAAGATCCGGCCTTCCCGGTCGGGGAGGCGCTCGATCGACTTGCGCAAGCTGTCGGCGATGTCGAGTTCCTCGGTCACCTTGACCGGGTCGATCGCATCCTCGTCCTCGATGAAGTCGCCCAACTGGGCGCCGTCCTCACCGACAGGCTGTTCGAGCGACACGGTGTCGGCGACGCCGAGCGCCAGCTCCACCTTGTCGACGTTGACGCCGGCTTCCTCGGCGATCTCCTCGGGGCGGGGTTCACGGCCCAGTTCGGCTTTGAGGCTCGCCTGGGCGGCCCGCACCGCCGCCAGGGTGTCGTGGAGGTGGACCGGGATCCGCACCGTGCGCGATTTGTCGGCGATGGCACGGGTGATCGCCTGCCGGATCCACCAGGTGGCGTAGGTGGAGAACTTGAAGCCCTTGCGCCAGTCGAACTTCTCGACGGCGCGGATCAGACCCAGGTTGCCCTCCTGGATGAGGTCCAGGAAGTCGATACCCGACGTGTTGGCGTAGCGGCGGGCGTTGGCCACGACGAGCCGAAGGTTGGCAGTGAGGAAGGCGTCCTTCGCTTCCCTGCCGCGCCGAATCTTGCGGCGCAGCGACACCTCGTCGGTGCGGCTCTCGAAGTCACCCGCCTCCAGCTTCTCCTGGGCATCCTGGCCGGCTTCGATCTTCTGGGCGTACTCGACCTCGCGCTCGGCGGTGAGCAGCTCGTACTCGCCGATGGCGGTCAGGTACTGGCTGACGAGGTCGGTGGTGAGGCGGCCGCGCTCGTCGGTGAGCTTGTTGCGGTCGCGGTCACGGCGCGAACGAGACAAGGTGTCGCGTTCGACGCGCTCCTTTGCCTCGAGGCGCTCTCTCATCGCCCGATCGAGCACCGTATCTCGCGCATTACCGCCAGTCGTCATTCCGTGATTCCTCCAAGAGGTGCCGCCAGCCCACGTCCATCTTGCACACCCATAGTCTCGCGCCGTCTCCACGATGCTTGTGAATGTCGTCACAAGTGGGGGCTCGCCCCACTATCACACACTGCCAGGGGTTTGTGAACCCCCTAATAGCCTGGTAGCTGTCGTTTTCATGGCCCGCGGTGACAACGTTCACATCGTTGGGTTCATTCCCGGCCGTCTCTCCCATCGCATAGGCTGGGCCACCATGCCGAACCGCCTTGCCCACGCCACCAGCCCCTACCTGCGCCAGCATGCCGGCAATCCCGTCGACTGGTACGAGTGGGGCGAGGAAGCGCTGGCGGAGGCGGCCCGCCGCCGCTGCCCGGTGCTGCTGTCGGTCGGATACGCCGCCTGTCACTGGTGCCATGTGATGGCCCACGAGTCGTTCGAGGACCCTGCCGTCGCCGCCTTCATGAACGAACGGTTCGTGAACGTCAAGGTCGACCGGGAGGAGCGTCCCGACATCGACCGCATCTACATGGACGCGGTGCAGGCGATGACCGGACAGGGCGGATGGCCGATGACGGTGTTCCTGCTACCGAGCGGCGAGCCGTTCCTGGCCGGTACCTACTTCCCTGCCGAGCCCCGCGGCGGTCTCCCCTCGTTCCGGCAGGTGCTCGAGGGGGTGGCGGACGCCTGGGAGACGCGCCGTGACGATCTGGAAGGCCAGGGACGGCGCGTCGCCGACGCCATCGCAGCCGGCCTGCCGCCCGCAACGGCACCACCGGTGCCCACCGCGATCACCGCCGCGGTCGCGCAGCTCGCCGGGCTCCACGATCCCGTCCACGGCGGGTTCGGCGGCGCCCCCAAGTTCCCGCAGGCCCCGGTCCTCGAGCTCCTCCTGCGGGTCGCGGCGCTGGACCGCCCCGCCGGTCAGGGCGAGGTCGCCGCCTCCCTGCTCCGCTCCACCCTCGACGGCATGGCGGCCGGCGGCATCTACGACCTCCTCGGAGGAGGCTTCGCCCGCTACTCGGTCGACGCCGCATGGCTCGTCCCCCACTTCGAGAAGATGCTCGGCGACAACGCCCAGCTCGCCCGCATCTACCTGAGGGCGTCCCAGGTGATCCCGGACCGCGCCGGCGCCTACCGCGACGTCGCCACCGAAACCCTCGACTACCTGATGCGAGACATGACGGACCCGGACGGCGGCCTCGCCTCGTCGGAGGACGCCGATTCGGACGGCGGCGAGGGCCGCTTCTCCGTATGGAGCTGGGACGAGTTGGGCGACGTCCTCGGCGACGACCTCCCCGTCGCCGCCGCCCTCTTCGGCGCAACACCGCAAGGCGCCTTCGAGGGGACGAACATCCTGCACCGCGCCGCCTCCCCGCACGAGGTGGCGGCCGCTTTCGACATCCCGGTCAGCGACGTGCTGGCCGCCTCCGACCGGGCCGTCGCCGCCCTGCGGGAAGCGCGGGCGCTCCGGGTCCGTCCCGCCATCGACGACAAGGTCGTCGCCGCCTGGAACGGCCTGGCGTTGCGGGCCTTCGCCGAGGCCGGCGCCGTTCTCGCCTCCAACCGCTACCTGGCCCACGCCATCGGGATCGCCGAATTCGCCGTGTCCACCCTGTACGGTCCGGACGAGCGCCTGCTGCGGAGCTGGCGGGACGGTGCCGCCGGCCCGCCAGGGTTCTGCGACGACTATGCCGCACTCGCCGTCGGGCTCTTCGCCTTGTACCAGGCCGGCGGCGACGAGCGGTGGTTCACCGAGGCGGAGCGCCTCACCCGGGACATGATCGAGCTCTTCGCGGCGGACGCCTCCGGCGGAGGCGAGGGCGGCTTCTTCGCCACCGGATCGGACGCGGCGCCACTCATTGCCCGACCCATGAACGTCGTCGACGGCGCCACCCCCGCCGACAACACCCTCGCCGCCGAAGCGATCCAGATCCTCGCCGCCTTCACCGGCGACGCCGATCTCGATGGATACCTCGACGGTATCGTGGCCGCCGCCGCGGCGCTGCTGGAACGTCACCCCACCGCGGTGAGCGGCCTGCTCGCGGTGCTGGCGGTCGGGACCGACCTCCATGAGGTGGCGATCGTCGGCGAACCGGCGGCGCGGACCCCCCTCACCGCGGTGGTGTGGGAACGGTTCCGCCCCGACTGCGTGCTCGCCACCCGATCCCCCCAAGACCCGTCCCGGATCCCCCTGCTGGAGGGACGGACCCTGCACCAAGGTGCCGCCGCGGCCCATGTCTGCCGCCATTTCGCCTGCCGGCTCCCGGTCACCAGCCCCGACGCGCTCCGCGCCGAACTGGACGGTTGAGTCTCACCTCGACCGGAAAGCGGAAGACCCTGCCATGATTCGTGGCATACTCCAGGCCTTCCGTAAGCTATCGAACCGTGAGCGACGAAATCCCCCAGGGCATCTGCATCTTCTGCGGCACGACGCGGCCGGTGAACGTCGCCATCTGCCCGATGTGCAAACGCACCTGGATCGACCGCCGCCTCACCGACCACCCGGGGGCCGCGGCCGAGACCCCGCCACCGGCGGCGGACGCACCCGGCGAGCCGGAACCGATCGATGTCGTCTCCGTCGACGCGGTGAACGCCCGCATCGCCCAAGCCGCCGCCGCACCTGACGGTGAGCCCACCGAGGCTGCGGAGGAGGAGACGGGGACGGAGGAAACCCCCGAGGACACCGAGCCCGAGGCCGGCGCCGGTGACGAGGCGGAGCGGACCGAGGACGAAACCGCGGCCGACCCCGAATCGATCGCCACCATCTCCCTCGACGAGCTGAACGCCCGCATCGCCGAAGGCGGCGGCGCACCACCCCCACCTCCCCCACCGCTCGGCCCTCACGCCGCGGCGCCCCCGCCGCCGCCTCCCCCGCCGGAGGAGTTCTTCCCCCCGCCGCCGGAACCCCCGATCGACCTCGAGGACGTCGCAGACGAAGAGATGCCGGCCACGGAACCGGCCACCGCCGACCGGCGGGGATGGTGGGTCGCGCTCGGGGTGGCGGCCGCGGTCCTCGCCCTCTACCTCATCGTCTTCGTGTTCCTCCTCAACGACGGCAACGGCGAGCCGGTGGTCATCGACTCCACCACGACCACCACCACCGAAGCGACCACCACCACGACCACGACCGAAGCGGCCACGACCACCAGCACCTCCACCACGACCACCACCACGATCCCGCCGATCGAGGCGGTCGGCGATCCGATCCCCCTCACCGACCTCGAGCTGGGCGCCTTCGCCCTCGGCCCGATCGACCTCGGCGGCGGCTCCACCGACGCCCTCGGCCGGCTCGTCGCCACCTTGGGACAGCCCGACCTCCGCGGCGACGCGACCGAGGCCGACGGGCTCTGCGCCGACACGACCGGCGCCACCTACCGCTGGGGAGGGCTCACGGGCATCTTCATGGACGTCGAGGGCGGCCAGATCCTCGTCGGGTACCGGCTCACCCCCGCCCCCGACGGCGCCGCGGTGGACACCGACGAGCTGGCCACCCTCTCCGGGCTCCACCTCGGCCAGACGGTGGGCGACATCCGGGCCATCTACGCCAACTCGGGAGTCGCCATCATCGACCGCAACGGCACCCCCACCTTCGTACTGCAGCGCTCCAGCGACGACCGCACCCTGCTGTGGGGTCCGGTCTCGTCTTCCGACGACGCCGCCGTCGTCGAAGGTATCTTCTCCCCGCTGTGGTGCGACGCCGGCCCCACCGCCCCGTGAGCCGGTCACACCCGTGATCCACCCACCCCAGGGGCTCCCAGGCGCACCGATCCCGGAGCGAGATAACATGACGAGTCGCCCGGGCTGCTCGAGGATCCTGTCGAAATGAGCCTGAACCACAACATGGTTGCTTCGTCGTCCTTGCCGCGGCGGATGTTCACGCTGGCCAACGTCGGCGCGGTCGTCATCGGCATCGGCTCGTTCCTGGTCCTGGTGCGCGCCTGGAACAGCCACATCGGCAGCCTGCTCGCCGCCCTCGTCGCCGGGATCGTCACCGGCGTCGCCTGGCTCCTGTGGAACCGGCTCTCCGCCGGTCCCCCGCTCGCCAAGGTGATCCCCGGCACCTTGCTCGGCATCATCCCATCGACCCCCGCCCTCCCCACCCCCACCCTCACCCAACCCGGGTCCCCCGCGGCCGAGGCGTACCTCGCCGCCGCCCGCCAGCTCGCATCGGCCACCACCGGCCAGGTCGTCCTCGTCTCCAGCCCCGCCCCAGGCCAGGGTGCGAGCACGGTGGCACTCAACCTCGCCATTGGCGCCACCCAGGAAGGCCGTCGGCTCCTCCTCGTCGACGGCGACCTCGCCACGTCCGGACTGTCCCGGTTCGGGCACACGGGGACCACGCCGGGACTCACCGAACTCGCCCAGGGCACCGCCACCCTCGTCGAGGCGTCCCGGCTCTGGCTCATCGACGCCGACAACCGCCTCCCCTTCATCCCGGCAGGGAGCCGCAGCAACGACCCGACCGTCCTGCAAGGCCCCAGCCTCGCCGACGCGGTCGACCAGATCACCGAGCACGCCGACCTGATGCTCATCAACGCCTCGCCGCCCGGGTGGGATGAGAACCAGCAGGCCCTGGCCGCCCACGCCGACGGAACGGTGCTGGTCGTCACCGAAAGAGGCGACCGCGCCCAGATCGCCGAGGCGTGCCGCCGGCTCGAGGAGATGGGCGCCCCGGTCGTCGGCTACGTCGTCAACCACAGCTCCCAACACCGCGCCGCCCCCGAGCACTGGCTGAGGCGGGCCCTCAAACGCGTCGTCGCCACCACCGCGGTCATCGTGCTCGCCTACACCGGCTGGAGCGGCTACCAGATCTGGCATTCCTGGAACAGCGTCGAGCGGAACCAGTTCGACATCGAGACCGCCCTCGAGGTGCTGCCCCCGGTGCCCGCCGACCTGTTCCAGACCACCGACCTCACCCCCGAGACGGCCTCCGCCATCACCGCGGTGCCGTCGGACCGTGAGTTCACCACCTACATGATCGTCGGCAGCGACCTCGGCGGGGAACGGGCCGACGTCATCATCCTCGCCCTCTTCCCCACCAACGGCGATCCCCCGCTCATGGTGTCGCTCCCGCGTGACCTGTACGTCGTGAACCGCTGCACCCAGGGATTCGACCGCCTCAACGCCAACCTCGGCGGCTGCGGCGACGCCGTCAACGGCCCCACCCTGCTCGCCCTGGCGGTGGAGGACTTCACCGGGATCCCCGTCGACCACTTCGCACTGTTCGACTTCGACGGCTTCCAGCGCATCATCGACCAGGTCGGCGGGGTGGAGATCTGCGTCGAGCACGACGTGCGGGACAGCAAATCCAATCTCGACCTGAAAGCCGGCTGCACCAACGCCGACGGTGAGCAGGCGCTCGCCTGGGTCCGGTCCCGCCACACCCTCGAGCTCGTGAACGGACGGTGGCGGTCGATGCCCGGGGTCAACGACCTCGCTCGCAACGAACGGCAGCAGGACGTGATCATCGCCATGTTCAACAAGGTGCGGGCGTTCCACTCCCTCAACGACCTCACCCGCACCGTGCGCAGCCTCACCGACGCCTTCACCCTCGACGACCAGCTCGGTGTCACCGACGCCATCAAGCTCGCCTGGGGTTTGCGCAACATCGATCCGTCGACGATCGTGCGGCTCCAGGTGCCGGTGGCGGACTACACCACTTCCCAAGGCGCCGCGGTCCTCATCCCCACCGCCTCCTTCGACACTGTCATCACCGAGTACTACGGAATCGCGTCCGGGGAGGCGTCCTGACCGGGTCTGGCCGGCGATTCCGCATAAGATGGCAACCGCGGCGGAGCGAGAGACACCGCGAGTGACGAAGAGGGAACCGTGAGCGACTACTACGACCCGGACCGACCGCCCGTCGACGAGCCGTTCGACCCCTACGAGGGGCTGCTCGATCTCTCCGGCGGTGAGCCCATCCCTCCCCTCGAGGACCCGCGCCTCCCGCCGGCCGGTCCCCCCCGCTCCCCGCTGCTCACCGGCCTCATCCTGGGCCTGCTCCTTGTGGTCCTCAGCATCGCCCTGTTCCAGTTCACCCGCGGCGACGACGAGGGTGCCGCCGGGACCACGACGACCACCGTCTCGGGCGACACCGTCGCCGACGGCGAAACGACCGTGGCCGGGAGCGACACCACCTCAGGCGACGAGGGAACCACCTCCTCCACCACGCTCCCCAGCGCCGGCCAGCCCTACGTGGCGTCCGGGGACCCGATCCCGATCGAGGATCTGACCCTCCAGGTCGACGGCATCGGCGAGATCAAGCTGGGTACCCCCGCCGCCGACGCCATCGGGCGCCTCATCGCCAGCCTCGGTGAGCCCGACTACGACAGCGGCAACATCGTGTCCTCGGGCACCTATGGAGCCTGCTCGGGAGACGTGGTCCGCATCGTCACCTGGGGCCCGCTCGCCGCGGTCGTCGTCGTCGACGACGACGGCACCGAGACCTTCGCCGGATACCGGGTCGACTGGGACATCCCCGCCACCGTGGGAGGAACCCTCGCCGGTTCACCCGCCAGCGACCTCAAGACCCTCAGCGGCCTCCAGGTGGGGAACTCGGTACGGGAGCTGGAGAACATCTACAACGGCTTCAAGATCGATTACGTGAACGATCCCCAGCTCGGCATGACGTTCGAGCTGCGGGCCGCCAACACCGACAACCTGCTGCTGTGGGGCCCCGTGACCGAGGAAGGCGACGCCGGCATCGTCACCGGCATCTACTCGCCGAACGCCTGCGATCACTTCTCCCTCAACGGGTGAGAGCGGTCCGCTAGCATCGCCTCCACCTCGACCAGGAGCATTCTCCGCCCATGAGGCACCGCGCCGTCTCGACCGCATGGGGAGCCGCCACCGGCTCCCTTCTCGCCCTCGCCGCCCTCGTGCTGTTCACCGGCCGGCAGGCGATCGACTCGGTCGGATCGGTGGTGCTCAGCTACGACGCCATGCGAATCCGCCCCCAGTTCGCCATCTCCAGCGGCGGGTTGTTCCTCCTCGTGGCCGGCACCGCCCTCATCGGCGGGCTCGCCGTCGCCGCCATCACCTACGCCCGGAGCGGTGCACTCGACCCCTCCAGCGAGCGGTTCCCGTTGCGGGGCGTGCTCCCCGTCGGCGCCGTCACCGGCCTCGTCGCCGGCTACGCGGTGCTGCGGGCCGGGTTGGGGGCGACCGCCACCATCGACGCCGGGGTCGTCACCATCTCCGCCTACCGCATGATCGTGGTCGCGGGGCTCGCCGGTCTGGTCGCAGGCGGCGCCACCGCCGCGGTCGTCGAACCCCTCGCCCGCAAACGCGTCCTCGGGATCGGCGGGGAGGGATGGCCGGAGGATCGTGCCCCCTTCGCCCACTCGATGGTGCGAGCGGTGGGAACACCGGTGCTGGCCGCCATCACCATCGTGGCGCTGGCGATCGGGCTCTCCGAGCTGCTGCTGGCGCTGGGCGACAACGCCGCCATCGCGGTGTTCGCGATCGTGGCGGCGGCGGTGCTCGGCGGCATCGCCCTCCTCGCCTACCGCCCGTGGGACCACTCCGACGACGACTGAACCCCGGGGCCTCGATCTCTTCAGGTCAGGATGACTGAGCCACCGGGGCGCGCTCGTTGAACTGCTGCTCGTCCTTCCACCACCGGAAGAAGAACACGGTGATGAAGCCCCACAGAATCAGCCCCCCACCGATCTTCATGATCAAGCCGCCGGCGACCTGGTCCGACAGCGCCGAGACCCCCCACAGCCGGGGCATCGTGGTGTAGATGTGGTAGAGCGGGCTCTCCCCCAAGGTGAGGAACGAGGCGGGGATCGTCGGCACCAGCGACTGGAGGAACAGGTAGCCCATCCGCGGGAACGGTTCCAGCCGGGGCAGGTCCGGGATGGGACCGATCACCGGCCACCACATCAGGATGCCGGTGACGAAGAGCGCGGTGTGGATGAAGAGGTGGGCCGTCTCCGAGGTGAGCATCAGGTCCACCAGCACCGGGGCGTGGATGGCGGCGAGCACGCCGTTGAAGAGCACCAGCGCCACGATCGGCTTGGTGAGGATGCGCAACGCAGGGAGGATCGGCTTCACGGCGAGGCGCAGCAGCCACCACGGGATGCCGTAGAGGAGCAGCGGCGGCGCCACCAGCCCGAACACCAGGTGCTCGATCATGTGGAAGAGGAACAGGCTCTGCTCGCCGATGTCGTGGATCGGCCAGGTCGACACCAGGAACAACGAGCCGACCCCGCTGTAGAACGCGAGACGGTGACGCCGGGTCACGACCGGCTCGCCGCGGGGGGCGTGTTCGGGGGCGAGACGGCGGATCCCGTACTCGAACGCCAGGATCATCGCGGCCGTCATCCCGATCACATCGAGGTGGAGATGGAAGCGAAGGACCTCCGACGCCGGCATCTCAGAGCGCCTCGAAGGTGAGGAGCACGATGACGAAGAGGAGCAAGGCCCCCAGCAGACCGATGAAGAACACGTTGCGGTACAGCTTGCGGTCGAAGCGGAGGTGCATGAAGAAGCCGATGACGGCCCCGAACTTGATGGCCCCGAGGCTGAGGAGGGCCGGCACCTTGACACCCTCGAAGGCCGACACCTGCGGGATGGTGATCTCGACCGCGGTCAGCGCCGCCAGCACGAGCGCGATGACCCAGTAGACACGGGGACTCGGATGGGCTCGCTCGGTCATGGTCACACCTGCAGCAGGTAGACGACGGTGAAGATGACGATCCAGACGATGTCGACGAAGTGCCAGTAGAGCCCCACCAGCTCGACGTTGAGTCCGCGGCGGCGGTGGAGCCGTCCCTCGGGCAGCAGGAACACCATGGCGAGCAGCATCAGCACCCCGACCGCGACGTGGGCGCCGTGGAATCCGGTGAGCATGTAGAAGGCGGAGCCGAAGGGGCTGCTCGACACGGTGAGCCCGCCGTGGACGAACTCGGTGAATTCGAAGATCTGGCCGGAGAGGAACGTGATGCCGAGCAGGGCGGTGCCGGTGAGCCACACCCGGGTCTGGCGCAGGTCACGGCGCTCGTAGGAGTGGTGGGCGAGCACCATCGTCAGCGAGCTCATCAGCAGCACGAACGAGCTGGCGGAGGTGAAGCCGATGTTGAAGATCTCGGCGGCGGGCCCGTCGCCGCCGCTGCTCCGGTAGAGCAGGAACGTCGAGATCATCGCCCCGAAGAACATGCACTCGGAGGCGAGGAACACCCACACCGCCACCTTGCGGATGGCGGACACGTCGTGGTGGTCGGCGTCGTGCGGGACCGCACCGGTGATGATCTCGCCGACGGTCATGTCGCCTCCTCCCCGTCGATGGGTTCGAGGGACCAGCCGAACAGGCCCCCGAGGGTGATGAGAGCGCCGATCGCGGCCGCCACCAGCCCGCCGGGCAGGAAGACGAAGCCGTAGCCCATCGTCACCAGGCCGGCCGCCGCCACGAACGGATAGAAGGACGGTGACGGCATGTGAACCTCGTGATCGGCGACGGAGACGGCGGGCTCGGGCGCGTCGGGGATACGCACCGACCGGCCTTCCTCGTCGGTCGTGTACTTCTGGTGCCAGTAGTCGTCGAGCGCGGTGACGTGCGGGATCTCGGCGAAGTTGTACGTCGGTGGCGGGGACGGGATCGACCATTCGAGGGTGCGGCCGTCCCACGGATCGGGGCCGGCGATGGGGCCGCGGCGGACGCTGTGCACCACGTTGTACAGGAAGATCAGGAACGAGACCCCGATGATGAACGCCCCGATCGAGACCATGGCGTTCCAGAACCCCCACCCGAGACCGTCCGGGTAGGTGTAGGTGCGCCGCGGCATACCGTTGAGGCCGAGGATGTGCATCGGGGCGAAGGTGAGGTTGAAGCCGATCAGCATCAGCCAGAAATGCCAGAAGCCCAAGGTGCGGTTCAGCATGCGGCCGGTCCATTTCGGGAACCAGTAGTAGGCGCCGGCC
>CAZQUB010000040.1:0-13451 GCA_964596225.1 uncultured Acidimicrobiaceae bacterium | reverse complement strand
CTCCCATCCCGGTCAACAGTTCACCCACGAGATCGTCTTGGAGGGCTCCGAGGTAGTCCACCAGCATCAATTCCGGATTGGCGTCCGGCGGCGTGGTCGTGAGGTCGTCGACCACGGGCTGCTCGTCCGCCGCGGCAGGCCCGCCCGCCGGCGTCCCGTGCCGGGCGGCCAGCACCAAGCGCGCCTCGCCGAGCACCCGCACCCAGGCTGCGGCGTCTCCCGGCCGCAGCACCGGCCGTTCGCGGAGCCGGCGCAACGTATCGGCGAAGCGCTCCCGGTCGGCGGAACGGGCCTCGACGAGTTCCTTCTCGGTGAGCCGGCTGAACTCGCGGGAGGCGACGGTGTCGCCCGGATACGCCTCAGGGTTGAGCCGGTCGTGCGCCGGGTCGTTCCACGAGGCTCCGACCGATCCGAGCAGCGTGGGGAGACGGCTCAGGATCGCCACCTCTTCGGGTTCCAGTGCCACCAGCACCTTCTGGCCGGCGACCGTGAATCTGCTCACCCCTCCTCCAGGGTCGCCCACAGACCATGGTGATGGAGCCGGTAGGCGTCGAGCTCGGCGTGTTCCCGGGGCGCCGAGGCGACCACGGCACGCCCTTGGTGATGGATCTCCAGCATGAGGCGGGTCGCCTCCTCACGGGAGTGCCCGAGCAGGGTGCGGAACACCCACACGACGTAGCTCATGAGGTTCACCGGGTCGTTCCACACCACGACATTCCACATCGGGAGTCGCAGTGTCCGCGGTTCGGCGACGGAGCGTTCAGAGGGGCGGGAAGCCGGGCTCATGCGAGGAAGGGTAGTACCGAGGGTGGGCCCAGACGAGGGCGAGGATCCCGATCGGCTCAGCCTTGGCCAGGGTCGTCGGCGGCGGCCCCGTTGCGCTGGGCATTGATCCAATCCTCGAAATCGCGGCGCGCCACCCGCCATTCCCGCCCGAACTTGACGGCCGGAAGGGTCCCTGACCGCAGCTGGCTGGTGACGACGAACGCCGACACGTCCATGTACTCGCAGATGTCGGAGACCGACAACCATTCCTTGTCGATGTCGACGCTGATCCGCTCCATGCACTCCAGGCTATGTGCCGGGAACCCGATCGGCAATAGCGCCTTCTTCCCTTCCTGCAGACTTTGGTCCTTGCAGAGGTTTTCGCGGCCTCTGTACTATCGCCTTCACAGCCGATGCGCGACCGACCCCCGGTCGCTCTGCACAAGGTCGAAGGGGCCTCAGCGGGCGGAGCGGTCAGGGAGGTACGGGGATGGCAATTCACTCCTCCACGGTTGCGGAGCACCGTTTCACGGTGACCCGCAGGCGCGGGTATGTGATCTCCGAAGTGGACGCCGTCATGGCGCGCATCCTCGAGACCCTCCGCGAGCACGAGACCCTCATCGCGCAGCTCGAAGCGAGGGTCGAGGACGCCGAGGCGTCCACAGGGGCGCTCGAGAAGGATCGCATGGACCTCCTCCGTGCCGGTGACGATCTGGTCTCGTTCGCCGAGGAGGAGGCGGAACGCATCCTCAGCGACGCACGGCGTCGCGCCGCCCGGGAGATGTCGCGGCGGGAACAGCAGGTCGAGCGGGTCCTCGCCGACGGGATGCGCAAGGCCGACTCCATCGCTGCCGAGGGCCGCCGCCGGCACGACGAAGCGATCGTCGAAGCGGAACGCATCGCTGCCCAGGCCGACGCCCGCAGGGACGAAGCCCTCGCCTATCTGCTGCGCATGCGCCGCAAGGCGGCCGAGGAGGCCACCCGCATCATCAGGGGAACCCTCCTCGAGGTGCAGAGGCTCCGCTCCGCCACCCGGGCCGAGATCTCCTCCGCCCGGATGCGCGCCGAGACCGAGTCGATCCACGTCCTCGCCGGTGCCCGTGAGGAGGCCGACGGTCTCGTCAAGGAGGCCCACGCCGAGCGCATCGCCCTCAACCAGCGCATCGCCCAACTCCATTCCGCCCTCGCCGATCTCGAGGACGAACTCCAAGATCCGGCAACCACCGCCCTCATGCTGCGCCAGGCGACCATGTCCCGGGCTCCCTCGAGCACGGTCGCCAGCGGCGGGGCCAGCAGGATCTCCGACCGCTTCGGACCGGGCCTGGCAGGCATCACCCGGGAGGCGATCACGATCCACCTCGAGGAAGAGGCGAAGGCGGCGCCCGGAGGACCCACCGAACTGGCGGCCGCGGTGCGCCAGATCCTCCAGGGCGCGGACCCGGAAGACTCCGAACACCTCCCGGGCCGGCCTCAGCTCGACACCTCCACCTGGTACCAGCGGCACGGCGGCGGCATCCGGCGTCGCATGGACGAGCAACGCGAGGAACCGCCCGAGTGATGGCGGCCGGCGCGTGCCGGTCTGAGACGGCTCAGGCGCCGGCGACCCGCTCCCGGGTCGGCCTGGTGAGGATGAACGTCGACACCGCGAGCGCGGTCGCCACCAGCAGGACTCGGAGCCAGGTTCGTTCGACCGCGACCCCGACGGTGAAGCCGAAGCTGATCACGATGAGCCCGACCGCCCAGATCTTGATCCGGCGCGGGATGCCGAGCCCGGCGTGGTAGTCGCGGATCAGGTGCCCGAAAAGCCGGTGCTCCATCACCCAGCGGTACATCTTCTCGGAGGATCGGAGGAAGAAGAACACAGCGATGAGCAGGTTCACCGTGCCCGGGAGGAGTGGCACGAAGTAGCCGACGATGCCGAGCCCGAGGAAGAAGAATCCGAGCGCGAGGTAGACGGCCCGCAGCAGGGGGCTGGTGGCGATGCGGACCTCCCTGGGGCCCGCCGCAGCGTGAGGACGTGCCATGGCGGGCCGCAGGCTATCGGTCCGCGGATCCGACAGGGAGTCGGGTGGAGACGTCAGCCGTCGGCGTCCTGCTCCACCGCCCCGGTGGTGAGGGGGGCGATGCACTCGGGGAGGTTGTTGGCCACCGTGTTCACGAGGGTCGACACCGGGTGGCGCGCCATCGCATCGGCCGGGTACACGTCGAGCAACCCGAGGAGCTGTTCGGTGTCGTCGATTTCGGGATCGAGCCAGTCGGACCACCTCTCGGGCGACAGCACCACCGGCATGCGGTCGTGGATGTCGGCCACCGCGTCGTTGGGCCGGCCGGTGATGATGGTGCAGCTCCGTACCCGTTCCTCGCTCGCCGGGTCCTTCCAGCTCGCCCACAGCCCGGCCAGCGCCAGCGGCCCTCCGTCGGCGGCGTAGATGTAGAACGGGAGCTTCCCCTTGGGCCGCACCTGCCATTCGTAGAAGCCGTCGGCGGGGATGAGGCAGCGGCGGGTGGCGAACGACTCGCGGAAGGTGGCCTTGTCGGCAACGGTCTCGACCCGGGCGTTGATGTTGCGGGCCGCGATCTTGCGGTCCTTCGCCCACCAGGGGATGAGGCCCCAGCGGAACGTGCCGAGCAGCCGCTCCCCGTCGTGGCTTGCCACCGCGTAGACCGGGTCGGTGGGCGCCACGTTGTAGGAGGGCGGGAGCGGTGCCGCCACCAGCCGCGCCGCGAAGGCGTCGGCGTAGTCGGAGGGATCGCGCGCCTGCACGAATCGTCCACACATGCCGCCATTGTCGTCGTCTTCGGCCACATAGCCCGTCAAGCCCGGTACGGTCGCCGCCGATGACTGACGGCATGGCGGAACCGGCGATCCAACTGAGCGGCGTGACGCGTCGCTTCGGCTCGGTGCTGGCCGTCGACGAGCTCACGATGACGGTGGAGGCCGGCTCGGTGGCGGTGCTGCTGGGACCCAACGGCGCCGGGAAGACCACCACGGTACGGCTCATCACCGGCGCGCTCCGCTCCGACTCGGGCACCTTGCGGATCCTCGGCCTCGACCCCGGCCCCGACGGGGACGAGGTCCGGGCCCGCTGTGGCGTCGTTCCTCCGAAGCCGGCCCTCTACGACCGTCTCACCGGGCGGGAGAATCTCGACTTCGCCGCCGAGATCTTCGGAGCGAGCCGGGAGGCGGTGCTGCCCGCCGCCGAGCGGTTCGGGATCGCCAATGCCCTCCACCTCGAGGTGGGCGGCTACTCCACCGGGATGCGCACCCGGCTGGCGCTGGCCCGGGCCGTACTGCACGATCCCGAGATCCTGCTCCTCGACGAGCCGACCGCCGGTCTCGACCCGGAGTCGGCCCGTGCCGTACTCGACCTGATCCGCGAGCTGGCGGGACGGGGCCGCACCATCGTCATGTGCACCCACCTGCTGCACGAGGCGGAGGGCATCGCCGACCATGTGGTGCTCATGGGAGCGGGCCGGGCCAGGGAGGCGGGCGACCCGCATGAGCTGGCGAGCCGCTACCTGGCGGAACCCATCGTCGTGCTCGACGCCGAAGACCGCCGCGCCCTCGCCGCGGTCCAAGGCCGCCCCGGGGTGCTGGCCGTCAACTGGAACGGCGCGGTCCAGGTGCGCCTCGACAGCATCGAGCGCCTCCCCGGTCTGGTGGCCGATCTGGTCACGGCCGGGGCTCGCATCACCCGGGTGGAGCCGCAGGTGCCGACGCTCGAGACCCTGTACTTCGAGATGCAGCAGAGCCTGAGGGAGGAACCATGAGGTGGAGCAAGGCCCTCACGGTGGCCCGCATCGACCTGCGCCGCCTCTTCAAGAGCCGCGACTACTGGGTTCCGATGGGCCTGCTCGCCGCCATCTTCTTCATCCTCATCCCGTGGGTGCTGCTCAGTGTGGTGACCGCCAGCACCGGCAACGACCTCGTCTCGAAAATCGGGGAGGTCATCGAGGTGCTGCCGGGCCAGATCCAGCAGCATCTGCCCGGATCCACCCAGGAGGCGCAGGCCGGCTATGCCCTGGCGGTGTACCTGCTGGCGCCGGTGGCGATCGTGGTGCCGCTCACGATCTCGTCGGCGGTCGGCGCCCACGCCATCGTCGGTGAGCGGGAGCGGGGCACCGGCGAGTTCCTCGCCCACTCCCCGCTGACGGAACGGGAGATCTACGTCGGCAAGCTGATCGCCAGTCTCGTTCCGGGATTCCTCGCCACCGCGCTGGGGTTCACGGTGTACTCGCTGCTGGTGAACGTGAAGGTGGGACCGCTGCTCGGCGGATGGTTCTTCCCGACCGCCGGCTGGTGGATCCTCATCCTCGGGGTGGTGCCGCCGTTCATCGCCGTCGCCCTGTCGGTGATCATCTGGGTCTCCTCCAAGGTGCGGAGCACCGCCGCCGCCCAGCAGGCGGCGAGCCTGGTGTCGCTCCCGGTGATCCTCGCCGCCTACGGCGTGTCGAGCGGCCTCATGTTCAACCCGATCGTGGCCGCTCTGGCAGTCGGGATCGTGGCGTGGATCCTCGCCATCCTCGGCCTCCTGTCCGGCTCCCGCTCCCTCCACCGCGAGCGACTCCTCGGCCTCGGCGGCGACGGCGCCTAGGCAGACCGTGTGCACCCAACCCAGGGCTCCAGGTCACGAAAACGCGGCCTCACGGCCCACAGTTCAAGAGATGTCCCGAACCGTGGGCCACAGATCACGAAAACGCGGCCTCTCAACCCTGGGTTGGGTGCATGGGGGCGGCGTTACTGATCGGTGCGGACGATGGTGACGGTGCATTCCGTGACGAGGGCGGCGATGGCGCCCACCGCGGCGAGCACGGGGGCGATCAGCGCCCCGACGACGCCGATGGTGAGGGGGATCTCGACGAGGCTCTTCCCGTCGGAATCGCTGATGATGATGCGGCGGACGTTGCCCTCGTGGACGAGCTCCTTGATCTTGGCGACGAGGTCGTCCCCTTTGACCTCGAACTTCTCCGTCCGGTCCTCTGACGGGCTCACGAAACCTCCAGGGAATCGACTGATCCCAATATGCCGCAACGAGCGTCACTCCGCCAGCCCGCTTCAGCCGCCGGTTCGAGATGAAGGAGGTGGCGGCGCCGGGCCGGGTGCTTCGGCGAGTCAGCCGCTTCGATTCGCTTCGTCGTGACCGACCGAAGGCGGCGGGGAAACCCCCGGCAGGCTCACGGCGTAGCATGACCCCGATGTCCACCGCAGCCACCGAACGGACACCAATGCCGCCAGCGACGGATCTCGCTCGCTCCCGGCACCCCGGGCCTATCCAATGGTGGGAGATCGCCGGCCTGGTCGCAGCCGTGGTGAGTTTCCTCATCCTCGCCCTGATCCTGATCAAGCAGGGTGTCCCACTCGGCCACGACGAGGCGCTCTACTCGACACGGGCCCGCGAGCTGCTGCACGGTGATCCGGCCAGCTCCTGGTGGCGCCCCTACCGGGCGCCGGGACTCCCCGCCTTGCTCACGATGGCATGGATCGGCAACGGAACCGAGCCCTATCTGCGCCTCGTGGTCGCTCTCACCGGAGGACTCCTCATCGTCGCCACGTGGTACATGGGACGGATCATGATCGGACGGTCCACTGCATTGTTCGCGGCCTTCGGGCTCGCCATGACCCCCGTCATCCTGACCTCATCGACCCAGGTGTGGCCGGACGTGCCCGGCGCAGCCTTCGGGATGCTCGCCTTGGCGGTGTATGCCCGCGCCCTGATGGCCGAGCGGTTCCCGTGGTGGGCCGTGCTCGCCGTTCCTGCGCTGACTGCGGCCGCCACCACCATCCGGTACGGGGCACCCATACCCCTGGCGGTCGGCCTGATCGGGTTGACACTCTGGGGAGGTCGGCAGGCGCGGCGGCACGTACGGCGGATCGCGGCCACCGCAGCCGGTGTCACTGCCGCGGTCGTCGTCCTCCTCATGACGCCGGTGTTGACCGGGTCGCAGACGCCGTTCGCGGCGGATCGTGACCTGACGTCGACCATCCCCCTCAGCCAGGGATTCACGGATTTCTGGCACCTCCACGACTTCCTGCTGGCGGGGCCGGTCGTCATCGGGTTCCTCGGGATCGCGGCCGGGATCGGCCGGGCGTCCACCAGCCGCACCCAGAGTGCCCGCATCCTGTGGCCACTCGGAATCGGTGCCGTGACCTTCGCGACACTGGCCGCATCGATCCATGGAGAACCCCGCTATCTGGCACCGGTCTACCCGTGGTTCTGGCTCGCTGCCGGTGCGGGTATCGCCCTCGTCGCCAGGAGCCTCCCTCGGACGTTGATGATGGGATCGGCACTCGCCGTCTTCCTGGTCGTCTTCGCGCTCGGTGTCCCGCTCTCCAACGGTCAAAACCAGTTCAACGAGGGATTCACGGTCATCAAGGAGGCCGCCTCGTCGCTGGACACCGGACAGCCATGCGGCGTCTTCACGAGCTACACCCCCCAAGTGGAGTGGTACTCGGGCTGCGAAGCCGTCACCTTCAACCTCAAGGAGGCGGTGACCGGGTCACCGGAGTTCCCCGAGGGCCGGCGCTACCTCTTCGTGGTGGAAGCGGGCAAACGGCAGCCAAGTGACGAGATCCTCGAGGACTACGAGGAGGCGGCCACCGGACCGGCACGAACCTTCGGCATTCCCGGCGCCAGGCGGCGTTACGTCGAAGTCTGGACACTCAGCGGCGGCTGATCCGGTTCTCCGACTCCCGCCGCATGCTGGACCACCGCGTGCGACGCCGGCCTGCCTCAGTCCGTCGCCACCCGTCGCCGGCGACGGCCGCTGCGACTCCCGGAACGCGGCGACCACGAGAAGTACCGCGTCGCCACCACGATCGCCCCCACGGCCCACACCGCCATGATGGCCAGGTCACGCCAGTGGAACTGCTCGACCCACGAGCCGTGGGTGGCGAGGAACCCCGGGTCGAACGCCTCACGGAAGGCGACGGCGAAGTGCTTCAACGGGAAGATCCCGGCCACCGCGTCGAGCCAACCCGGCATGCTCTCGCTGGGGGTGATGAAGACTCCGGAGATGAAGGCGAGCGGGAGCAGGGTGGCGTTGGTGATGGGTGAGGTGGCGTCGCTGCTCGGCGCCAGCGCCGCCACCACCAGCCCGAGGGCGGCCCAGCAGGCGATGCCGACCGCGAGGGTCACCACCGCCGCCGGCAAGGCCCGGGCGTAGACCGACACCCCGTAGAACACCACCCCGACTCCGACCATCAACAGCACCGCCACGAAGGCGATGTACACCGCAGACCCGACCCGGCCGGTCATGTAGATCCAGGGCGGCAGCGGCGTGCCCCGCACCCGCTTCAGGATGCCCTCTTCCCTGGCGAGCGTCGTCCCCATCGCCAGGTTGGTGTAGGTCGCCGACACCGCCCCGAAGACGGCGAGCGAGGGGGCGTAGAACTGGGCGAGGGTCACTCCGAGCGACGAGACCTGGTCGTTGCCGAAGATGAGGACGAACACGACCAGGAAGATGAGCGGCATGACGAGGACGAAGAACGCCGCAACCGGGGACCGCCAGAACAGCTTGTCCTCGTAGCGGATCTGGCTCCACACCAGGTCGGCGGGAGAGACCCGGACCTCAGACATCGTCGCCCTCCTCGCCCACGAGGTCGAGGTATACGTCCTCCAGGGAGCGTCGCTCCACGGTGAGCCCCACCAGCTCGACGTCATGGTCGAGCGCCCAGCCGGTGAGCGTGTGCAGTGTCATGGTGGGGTCCGAGGTGGTCACGACCAGGCCGTGTTGGTCGGGCACCGCCGGCACCGGCAGCGGGTACGTCGTCGCACCGTCGTCGATCCGGAACCGCACGATGCTCTCCCCCTCCGCCCGGCCGCCGAGCGTGTCGGGCGTGCCCTCGGCGACGATCCGGCCGTGGCGGATCACCGCCACCCGGTCCGACAGCCGCTGCGCCTCGTCCATGTAGTGGGTGGTGAGCAGGATCGTCTTGCCGAGCGACCGCAGGTTGTCGATCACCGTCCATGCCTGGCGGCGGGCCGACGGGTCGAACCCGGTGGTGGGTTCGTCGAGGAACAGGAGATCGGGATCGCCCACCAGTCCGAGCGCCAGTTCCAGACGGCGCTTCTGGCCGCCGGAGAGCGTCTTGATCCGGGCCGAGGCCTTCTCGGCGAGGCCGACGAGGTCGACCAGCTCGGCGACCTCACGGCGCTTGGGGTAGGCCCGGCGGTAGACGTCGAGGGTCTCGGAGACGGAGAGCTCCCGTTCGAGGGCGGTCTCCTGGAGCACGATGCCGATCCGCTCCCGGAACCCGCGGCCCGCGGTGGCAGGATCGCTTCCCAGCACGGACACCGAACCGGCGTCGCGGGTGCGGTGCCCTTCGAGGATCTCGACGGCAGTCGATTTCCCGGCGCCGTTCGGGCCGAGCAGGGCGAACACCTCGCCGATCCCGACGTGGAGATCGACGCCGTCCAGCGCCGCGACGTCGCCGTAATGCTTGACGAGGCCGGTCACCTCGATGGCGGACATGCGCCTCCTCCCGATCCGGGGACGGAGGCTAGCGATGCCGTCGCCCCGGTGGGAGCCGGCCAGGAAACGTCGCTGCAACACAGCCGTCGCGAAGATGTAACGATCGGGAAACGGCGACGAAACCGCGCTCACCTACGTTGCGACCGAACACAGCACGCCCCCCGTTCCGAAGAGGAGACCACATGCGGTGAGCCGGGCAGCAGGGAGGACCGCTTCCCCGCGCGGCAATGGGTGGCGAGGGCCCATTCGCATTCCCTCGTCGACAGGCTTGGTTGGGATCAGGGTGTCACCGGAGACGGTGCGCCGCGTTCGATCGGTCCGAGCACGGTGAATGAACCCTCCGGACTTCGTCTTCCGGGAGAGGGGCGGCAACGCCCGCAGTTCCGGATCCAGTCGGGACGAATGGTCACTGGCAGATCTGATCCCTCATCGTTGCGGGGGCGCCTCCTCGGCGCCCTCGCAACGCGTCCGGGCCCGCAGTGGACTCAGACCCAACGGTGCGGGCGGCCCCGCAGCCGGTCGATGCCGAGTTCGTCGCACATGCCCTCGAACGGCTCCCGCGGCACCCCGCGCCATGCGAGGTCGCCCAACGAATCGGGGAGCGGCACGTCGCGCCGCAGCACGGCGAGGAAGCGGTAGAGGAGCGCCTCGCCCATTTGCGACCGCAGCGTGGCACCGAGCTGGGCCGCACCCCGCACCTTCACTTCCCATCGCGCCGGCTCGAGCGGGATCGATTCGAGGTGCCGGTAGTGCGCCAGCACGGTGGCACTCGACTTGGCGCCCCACCCGGGCAGACCGGGGAGGCTGTCGGCGGCGTCGCCGACGAGGGCCAGGTAGTCGGGGATCGATTCGGGGTCTACGCCGAACTTGGCGACGACGCCGGCGTGGTCGATGAAGGCGCCCTTCCTCCGGTCGTAACCGACCACCTTGGGATCCCCGAAGCACTGCGCCATGTCCTTGTCGGGGCTGAGGATCACCACTTGTTCGACGTCGTCCCGCCAGCGATGCGCCGCGGTGGCGAGGGCGTCGTCGGCTTCGTACTCGTACATCGACCAGGTCGTCACCCCGAGGGCGCGCATCGCCCGCTCCGCCAGAGGGAACTGGGCGAGCAGGTCGGGCTCGATTCCCTCGCCGGTCTTGTAGCCGGGGTAGACGTCATTGCGGAAGGATTCGATCTTCGAGTCGAAGGCGGCGGCGATGTGGGTGACGCCGGGCTCGGCGAGGAGGGACAGGGTGCTGGCGATCAACCCGTGCACCGCGCCGATGGCCCGGCCGTCGGGGGCGCTGCGGGCCGGTGCCCCGAAGTGGGCCCGGAACAGCTCGTAGGTGCCGTCGAGCAGGTGGAGCTTCACGGCGCCGACCCTACCCGGCAGGCCGGCGGGATGGTCGTTTCCCGACCCGGCACGGCGCCGTCTCCACTACCGTATGGCCATGAAGGAACGCGGCGTGCATGCGGTGCTGCACGGCTCGGGCGAGCTCGTGAGTCCGTGGATGTCGAACCGGTGGCGGATCTACCAGGGCACCGAGGAGATCGCCCGCCTGCGCCGTCTCGGCCGCATCCACGTCAGCATGGTGACGATGCGGGACGGGACCCGTCTCCTCATCGAGCCTCACGAGTATTCGGTGGTCCGGGCGCTCGACGCCGACCGCCGGGAGGTGGGAAGGATCACCCGCCGTTCCTGGTTGGGTCGCCGCTGGGATCTCACCTCGAACACCTTCTCCTACGAGTTGGTGAGCCATCCCCGGCCCCGGCGCTGGCAGCTCATGCTGGGCCAGACCCCGGTGGCCGACATCACCGGATCGCTCGTCTCCTACAACCGGGTCAAGGTGGAGAGCTTCCTCGCCATCCCGGTGGTGGCCGTCGTGCTCGCCTGGCATGTCATCGCCCGCCCTTGGGAGGCGGCGGCCGCCCCCCGCAGCCTGATCCCCGCCGGCACCCACCCCCTCGCCGGGAAGCTGGGCGGGGTGACTCCGTGATCCCGGAACCGGCCGGCGCCTCCGGACGCCATCTCGCTCCCCACAGTCCCATCACAGGGAGGGAGGCGGGGACCGTCGCCATCACCGAGCCGTGGGAGGTCGAGGCCGTGGTGGCACGGGGACGGGAGGCCTTCGCGCAATGGAGCACCTTGACCCACGCCGCCCGCCGGCCGTACCTCCGGGCGTTCACCCGGCGGGTCCTGCGCAGCATGGACCGGATCGCCGACGTGATGGTGGCCGAGACGGGGCGCGACCGGGGCGATGCCATGGCGGAGTTGATCGCGGCCCTCACGGTGATGGACCACGTCACCCGTCACGCCGCCCGCATACTGCGAACCACGCCGGGATCGTCGTGGCCCTTCCTCACCACCCGCGGCTGGACCGAGTATCAGCCGCTCGGCGTCGCCGGGATCATCAGCCCGTGGAACTACCCCTTCTTCCTGCCGATGGCGGCGACGTTCCAAGCGATCGCGGCCGGATGCTGCGCCGTGCTGAAGCCCTCCGAGAAGACTCCCCTCACCGGGGCCCTCATCGAGGGACTGGCCCGTGAGGCCGGGATACCTGAAGGGGTGATCCAGGTGATCCAGGGATACGGCGACACCGGGGCGGCGCTGGTGGCTTCCCGCACCGACATCATCTCTTTCACCGGCTCGACCGAGGTCGGCAAGGCGATCCAGGCCGAGACCGCGAAAACGCTGAAACCGCTGCTTCTGGAGCTGGGCGGCAAGGACGCCGTCGTGGTGCTGGACGACGCCAACCTCTCCGACGCGGCCCGGGCCGCAGCGACGTTCGGTTTCTTCAACGCCGGGCAGACCTGCGCCGGGGTGGAACGGGTCTACGTGGTGGCATCGGTCTACGACGAGTTCCTCGACGAGATGCGCCGGGCGGTCGCCGCGGTCGACGCCGGGTCCGGCGGCCGCGGCGACATCGGCCCGATGGTGTCGGTCACCCAGGTGGAGAAGGTGGAGGCCCACGTCGCCGACGCGGTCGCCAAGGGCGCCCGCGTCCTCGCCGGCGGGGTGCGGCGGGAGACGGAGCACGGCATCTACTTCGAGCCGACGCTGGTGGTCGACGCCGACCACTCGATGGTCCTGATGCAGGACGAGACGCTCGGTCCGGTGGTGCCGGTGATGAAGGTGGCCGACGAGGAGGAGGCGATCCGTCTCGCCAACGACTGCCGCTACGGACTGCACGGCTCGGTGTGGACCGCCGATCCGCGGCGGGGCCGGTATGTCGCCTCGCGCCTCGTGACCGGCACGGTCGCCATCAACGACCACCTCATCAACTTCTTCTATCCCTCGATCCGGTTCGGAGGTACCCGCCAATCGGGGAGCAGCGCCCAGCTCGGGGAGGAGGCCATCAGGAGCTACTGCATCCACCACGGCGTCACCCAGGCCCGGTTCCGGCCCACCACCAAGTTGATGGGGGGATGGTTGCCGCGCCGTTCCGGCCCACGTTTCTGGAAACTGCTCGCCAAGGTGTTCTTCGGATGGCGCCGATGACCGGGGCCCAGCTTCGACGTGCCGATGCGTGACCTCGACTACCTGACCGCCATCCGGCGCGAGTCCGAGGCGCTGCTCGCCGCCGCCGCCCACGGGCTGGAGCCTGCGGTGCCGAGCTGTCCCGGCTGGACGGTCCGCGACGTCGTGGCCCACACCGGCGTGGTGCACCGCCACAAGGAACAGATCGTCCGCGAGCACTGGATCGACGGATCCCCGGAACGGATCGAGCCACCGGCGGAGGGTCTGCTCGAATGGTTCCGCCACGGCGTCGACCATCTGATCCGGACCCTCGCCTCCCACGACCCGTCGGAGCCCGTCTCCACCTTCCATCCCCCGAACCAGACGGTCGGCTTCTGGTACCGGCGAATGGCGCACGAAACCGCGATCCACCGGGTCGACGCCGAGCTGGGCCATCACCCGGCGGGAAGGGTGGAACGCCGCCTGGCCTCCGACGGCATCGACGAGCTGCTCGACGTGATGCTCACCGGGGTGCCGCAGTGGGCCACGGCCGCCCCCACCACCGAGGTCCTCCGGCTGGAGTGCACCGACACCGACGGGCGGTGGACGCTTCGCCGGGTGTCGTTCTCGGGCTCGGCGCCCGACGAGGAAGGCGAGGTCGCGGCGGTTCCGGCGTTCGTCTTCGACGAGACGGACCCGACCACGGTGGTGCGGGGAACGGCGTCGGACCTGCTGCTCTACGGCTGGGGACGGGGCCCGGTGGGCCGGTTGCAGGTG
>CAZQUB010000039.1:0-13509 GCA_964596225.1 uncultured Acidimicrobiaceae bacterium | reverse complement strand
GGGATCGAACCAGTGACCTCTGCCGTGTGAAGGCAGCGCTCTCCCGCTGAGCTAAGCGCCCGGACGCCGAAAGTGTAGCGCTCGGCTCGGATGCGTCGGGAAGGGCTTGCGGCGAGGCCGCTCACCGGCGGCGGCGTCCACCCGGCGCGGCGGAGGGGCTACCTGCCGCGCTTCGGTGGCTTCTCCCCGAGACGCCACCAGAGCAGGGCGCCGACGGCGATGCCGAGGAGCAGGGGAAAGACGAGCGAGAGGTCTCCCCCCGGCCATTCGATCGTCGGGGTGCCCAGCCACGAGCGGCACCGGTCCCAACTCGAGGCGCCGCCCGTTGCATCGCAGCCGGAGGTCATCGACGCCAGGAACGTCACGGCGCCGAAGAGCACCGCCACTCCCAACCGGAGGCCGGACCGAAAGCTCATGATGCCCTTCAGGTCCCTCTGGGGCGTTCGACGATCAGGTCACGGTACTCCAACCCCCACCGCTCCCTAACCTCCCTCCCATGAGCCGAGACCTCCCACCGCCGAGCCGCCGCGGCGCCATGAGCCGGCGGGAGTTCGAGCGGGTCGTCGACGACGTGCTCGACACCCTGCCCCAGTGGGTGATCGAACGGGTCGACAACCTCGAAGTCATCGTCGAGGAGACCCCCACCCGGGAACAGGACCCCCACGGCGACGGCCTCCTCGGGCTCTACCACGGCATCTCGCTGCTCGAACGCGGCGTCGACTACTTCGGGGCCATGCCCGACACCATCACCATCTTCCGCCAACCCCACCTCGCCCTCGGGCTCAACCGGGACGAGCTGCGCCACGAGATCCGGCGCACCGTGCTGCACGAACTCGCCCACCACCTCGGGATCGACGACGACCGCCTCCACCAGCTCGGCTGGGACTGACCCGCCTGCCACATTTCCCCTTGACCGCCAGAACCTGGCATGGAGCGTTGACGGGGAGCAAGCCGCCGGCGATCCCCTAGCCTCGTCGCCACCAGACGGACCACCAACATGAGGAGGAATCAGGTGGACGACCTCATCAAGCAGCTCGAGGAGAAGACCGGCCTCGACGTCGACAAGATCAAGTCGGTCGTCGAAGGCGTCATGGACTTCCTCGGCGACAAGCTGCCCGCTCCCATCGCCGACCACGTCAAGAAGCTGCTCGGCGGCGACGCCGACGGCGCCAAGGACGACGGCGGCGACGGAGGCGACGACCTGCTCGGCCAGGCCAAGGACCTCCTCGGCGGACTGCTCGACTGACCCACTTCCCCCCTGACATGGCCCGGGCCACGCCGCCCGGGCCGTGTCGCGCCCTGCCCCCGGTGGCACCGCCTCCCTACACTCGTTCGGACATGCAAACCAACGTCTACGCCACCGCCGCCCTCCCCGAAGAACCGGGCTGGCCGGACGGCCCCGGCCCCTACCTCTTCCTGCTCGAAGCGGTCGGGTCGCTCGAGCTGCGCATCCTCGACGGATGGATCGCCCGCCACCGGCCCGCCGGCGTCGACCCGGCCGACGTCCGCGTCGCCCTCCTCCCCCAGACCCGGCGCCGCCGCCGCCGACCCGACCCCCGCCTCGCCTCCTACCTCGACGGCGACGCCGACCCGCTCCTCGTCCCGCTCCGCATCGCCTGGCTCCCCCCGCTGCGCCGCGGCCGCCGCATCGCCACCTTCCGTGACCTGCTGAGCCTCGGCGACCCCCGCGACCCGCACCCCCTCCGCCAGAGCCTCGTCTACCGCACCCGCCCCGACCGCTGCCGCATCATCGAAGGCGTCCCGAGCCGCGCCTCGGACCTGCGGGCCGCCTGGGAGGACCCCGCCGGGCGCCCCCACCGCAACGGCACCTCCCTCCCCGAGTTCGTCGCCAAACGCGCCTGGCTCACCCTCGAACGCTCCGAACGCGCCCTGCGGGGCAGCCGCTACAAGGTCCCCAAGTTCGTGCGCGAGAGCCTCACCGAGAGCCGCTCCTTCACCTCCGGGGTCGCCCGCCTCGCCGCCGAGAAGGGCGCCCCCGTCAGCCTGATGGGGGCCCGCTGCCGCCGCTACGTGCGGGAGATCGCCGCCAGCCACTCCCCCTTCACCATCGACCTCGTCGCCAACACCATCCGCTGGCTCATCTCCAAGGCCTACGTCGGGCTCCACTACGACGACGAGGAACTCGCCGCCATCTACACCATGAGCGAGCGCTACCCGCTCGTGTTCCTCCCCTCCCACAAGTCCAACTTCGACCACCTGGTGCTCCGCTACGTGCTCTACCAGAACGGCCTGCCCCCCAACCACACCGCCGGCGGCATCAACATGAACTTCTTCCCGGTCGGCCCCATCCTGCGCCGGGCCGGGGTGTTCTTCATCCGCCGCGAGTTCAAGGACAACGAGCCGTACAAGTTCGTGCTCCGCCAGTACCTCGACTACCTGGTGGAGCGGCGCTTCCCGCTCGAGTGGTACATGGAGGGGGGCCGCTCCCGCTCCGGCAAGCTGCGCCCGCCCCGCCTCGGCCTCCTCGCCTACGTCGTCGACTCGCTGCAGCGGGGCGCCGCCGACGACATCGTCATCTTCCCGGTGTCGATCGCCTACGACCAGATCCACGACGTCGGCTCCTACGCCGCCGAGCAGACCGGCGGCGGCAAGGAACGCGAATCGGTCGGCTGGCTGCTGCGGGTCATCCGCAGCCTCCGCCTCCGCTACGGCGACATCCACCTCCGCATCGGGGCGCCGGTGTCGGTGCGCAACTTCCTCGCCGAACTCGACGACGTCCCCGACGACCCCGACGACACCCGCAGCCCCGCCATCCCCAAGCTCGCCTTCGAGGTGGCGGTGCGCATCAACGAGGTCACCCCGGTCACCCCCATCTCGCTCGTCACCCTCGCCCTGCTGTCGGTCGGCGACCGCAGCCTCACCGTCGACGAGCTGATGCGGGTCCTCGAGCCGTTCGTCGACTTCGTCGCCCGCCGCGACCTGCCCGTCACCGACAGCCTCTCTCTCGACGACCCGGTCGACACCCTCGCCGCCCTCGACGCCCTCACCCTCCACGGCGTCGTCGCCCCCTTCGAAGGCCCCACCGACACCGTCTACCGCATCGGCCCCGAGCAGCACCTCGCCGCCGCCTACTACCGCAACACCATCATCCACTTCTTCGTCAACCGCTCCATCACCGAGCTGGCGTTGCTCCACGCCCGCGACGAACCCGGCGACAACCCGCTCCAGACCGTCCTCGACGAGGCGCTGCGGCTGCGCGACCTGCTCAAGTTCGAGTTCTTCTTCGCCCCCAGCGACGAGTTCCAGGACCAGATCCGCGGCGAACTGGCCGACCACGACCCGCAGTGGAGCGCCCACCTCGCCGCCGGCGACGTCGACCCGGTGCTCCGCTCCTTCCGCCCCTACGGCTCCCCCGCCATCCTCCGGCCCTTCCTCGAGGCCTACCAGGCGGTCGCCGACCTGCTGGCCCGCAACGCCACCACACCGGGCCTCACCGCCGAGCGGGTACGCAGCGAGATCATGGCGCTCGGCAAGCAGTACCTGCTGCAGGGACGCATCAAACACGCCGAATCGGTCTCCACCGTGCTCTTCGACGCCTCGCTCCGCCTCGCCGCCAACCGCAAGCTGGTGACGCCCGCCGGGGACGACGCGCCCCCCGACGCCGTGCCCGATCCCGAGCTGGAGAACCGCCGCCTCGCCTTCGCCGCCGAGCTGCACGAGGTCCTCCGCCGCCTCGACGGGATCGAGGCCCTCGCCGCCGCCACCGCCGCCGGCCTCCTCGAATAGGGCCTGGTCACCCGCCACGAAGTGACTATTTCGCGCCTACCCGGAAGAACTAGTTGACTGCGGAAGGTGGTTGCCGATACACTCTCCGTAGGCGGAGGACATTCCTTCTGCGAGGGTTGAGGCCCGATTGGGTCAAGGTCCCGAGGTGGTGCGCATGAGCCGAAACGACGATCAGTCCGATGAGACGACCGCCGTTGCGCGCGACACCGACTCGACTCCGACCGAGGACGGAGCCGGCACCACCCCACCGTGGCTGGAGCAGCTGGCCGAAACCGAGCGGCGCATCGCCGCACTCGAAGCCCAACTCGCTGCGGCCAGGCCCCCCAAGACCCCCGCACCCACGGAGGAACCCTCCGTCCCGCTGACCCTGGTCGCTTCCCCCGAGCCCGAGGAAGGCGCGGCCGAGGCGTCTCGCGCGGAAGCGACCAAGGAAGCGGAACAGATCGTCGCCGAAGCCCGCGAGCAGGCCACCGCCATCCTCGGCGAAGCCCGCCGCGAGGCCTTCCGCCTCGTCACCGAAGCCCGCCAGGACGCCGAGAACACCGCCGCCGAAGCCCAGAGCAACGCCGGCGCCATCCTGAAGAACGCCGAATCGGTCCTCTCCACCGCCCGCCGCGACGCCATCTCCCTCATCGACGAGGTCAAGGAAGAGTCCGAGCAGCTCATCACCGAACGCAACCAGGCCCTCGCACAGATGCGGGCCGACTACGAGACCGAGAACGCCGACCTCCTCGCCCGGATCTCCGAGCTGCGCGCCATCGCCTCCGACCTCGAGAGCCGCCTCTCCGCCGTCATCCACCCCCGCGAGGCGCAGGCCGTCGCCGAGCCGGAACCCGCCGCCGCCGACGAACCGGCCCCTCCCCCGCCGCCCAAGCCGAACACCAAGCCCGCCTCCCCGGCCGCATCGGATCCGACCGAGGACGACACCGCCTCGATCGAGATCTCTCTCGGAGCGCCCACCGCCAACCCGGAAACCGAGGAGATCGCACCGCAGGCATCGCCTCGCGGATCGTTCTACAGCCGGCGATCCGCCAAGCTGCCTCGGATCGGGTCCGATGCCGGCCGGAACGCCATCGCCGCCATCAACGCCATGCGAGCCCACGCCAAAGACGCCGACGCCGAGGACACCGAGGAGGAGCCCTCACCCGAGGACAAGGAGGGGCTGGCCGCTCGCACAGCGTGATTTGACGGGAACGGGAGCCTCATCAAACGGCCCGCACGCGCACGGCTGCACGACCGCCCCGTTCCCGTCAACAGAGTGGGCGCCCTACCGCAACGAGGGCGCCCACTGTGGTGTCCGGGGAAGCTCCGCTCAGGCGTAGAAGGGGTTCATCCCGGCGGCGTGATCGGTGACGTCGACCACCTCGGTGATCTCCGGCACGTTGTGCTTGATGGCGGTCTCGATGCCCTGCCGCAGCGTCATCGCCGCCAGGCCGCAGCCCTGGCAGCCGCCGCCCAGCACCACGAAGGCGGTGTCGCCGTCGACATGGTCGAGTTCGGCGAAGCCGCCGTGCGAGGCGATCGCCGGGTTGATGTGCTCGGCGAGGAGCTGGGCGACCCGCTCCTCCACCGTGCCCTCCAGCTCGATCGGCGGGGCGTCACTCGACGTGATCGACGGGGACGGCGGGTTCGGGTTGCGCAGCACCAGCCCCGGGGCGTCGGGAACGTCCGAGACGTCCAGGATGGCGCCCCGCAGGTTGTCGAGACTGTCGGGCGGGATCGCCACCGGCAGGTCGCCGTGATGTTCGACATGGTCAGCCTCGGCGACGTCGTCGGGACGCAAGAAGGCGGTCTCGTACAGGAAGCCGTTCTGGCCGACGCCCACGATCCGCAGCCCCAGCGACAGATCGGGGATCTCCTCCTGCTCCCGCAGCTGCAGGATCTGGCTCAGCGCCGGCTCGGTGATCATGATGACGGTGTCGGTGGTGGTACCCATAGACCACCGATGCTACCGCGCCCCTGCGCCTGGCTCGACGGTCTGTCGCCGGCGCGTCACTCGGCGTACATGGCGTCGATCAGCTCGGCGAAATGCTCCGCCACCGCCGACCGCCGCACCTTGAGGGTCGGGGTCAGCTCCCCCTCCTCGATGGAGAGGCGCCGCGGCAGGATGGCGAAACGCTTGATCTGCTCCGCCCGGGCGAAGCGGGTGTTGAGCCGATCGATCGCCTGCTGGATCTCGTCGCGAATCGCCTCCGACTCGCGGGCCGGGCCGGTGAGGCCCCGCTCCTCGAGGAACCCGGCCGCCGCCTCGTCGTCCAAGGTGAGCACCGCGGTCAGGTAGCGGCGCCGGTCGCCGATCACCACCACCTCCGCCACCAGCGGGTGGTCGCGCAGCCCCTGCTCCAGCGGCTTGGGCGCCACGTTCTTGCCGCCGGCGGTGATGATGATGTCCTTCTTGCGCCCGGTGATCCACAGCATGCCGGCGTCGTCGAACTCGCCCAGATCACCGGAATGGAGCCACCCGTCCACCAGCGTCGCCGCGGTCTCCTCCGGATCCCGGAAGTAGCCGAGGAACACGTTGCGGCCCCGCACCAGGACCTCCCCGTCGTCGGCGATGCGGACCTCGACCCCCGGGAAGGGCGGGCCACCCGAGCCGTACACGGTGTGATCCGTCCGGTTCACGGTGGTCGGTCCGGTGTCCTCCGACTGGCCGTAGACCTCCCGGATCGGGATGTCGAGACCGGAAAAGAACTCGAGCAGGTCCGGGGAGATCGGCGCCGCCCCCGTCACCGCGAGCCGGGCCGCCCCCAATCCCAGCGCCTGCCTCGCCTGGCGCAGCACCAGCCGCTGCGCCAGCCGGTACCGGCCCGCCAGCCAGGCCCCCGGCTCCTGGCCCCGGTTGCGCAGCTCGTTGACCCGTGCCGCCACCCCCATCGCCCACCGGGCGATCCTCGCCTTGGGGGCGTTCAGGGTGGCGAGGTGGTCACGGACGCCGCGTCCCAGCCGCTCCCACACCCCCGGCACCCCGAAGAAGATGCTCGGCTGCACCTCCCGCAGGTTGTCGGCGACCCGCGGGAACGACTCGGCGTAGTAGATGGCGCTCCCGGCCACCGCCGGGGCGTGCACCGTGAAGACCTGCTCGGCGATGTGCGACAAGGGCAGGTACGAGACGTTGAAGTCCTCGGCGTCGATCTCGAAGAGGTGCACCGCCTGCGACGCGGTCCACATCAGGTTGTCGTGCGACAGCATCACCCCCTTCGGCAACCCGGTCGTGCCGGAGGTGTAGATGAGGGTGGCGACCTGGTCGGGCCGCAGCCCCTCCAGCCGCTGCTGCACCCGGGACGGATCGACCTCGGCGCCCCGGGCCAGGAACGCATCCCACGACAGCACCATCGGGTCGTCGACCGGCCCGGCCGGCCGCATCGTCACCACGTGGCGCAGATCGGGCAAACCGTTGCGGACCGCCTCGATCTTGGCCCACTGCTCCTCGTTCTCCACCAGCACCACCGGCGCCTTGGAGTGGCCCACGATGTAGCCGCACTCCTCGGGCGAGTTGGTGGCGTAGATCCCGGCCGGGACCGCCCCCACCGCCATGGCGGCGACGTCGAGGATCACCCACTCGGGGCGGTTGAACCCGAGGATGTTGACGGTGTCGCCCGCCTCCACCCCGAGGGCGATCAGGGACCGGGCCGTCGCCATCACCTGGTCGGCGTACCCCCGCCACGTCGTCGCCGCCCAGGCGCCATCCACCTTCTCGTAGTAGGCGGGCCTGTCCCCGTGCAGCTCACCGTTGTGGAGCACACGGGACGGGATCGTCTCAACCGGCACCGGCCTCCTCCTCCCTCCGCGGTCTCGTCTCGACTGTAGTGAACCGGCGGTGTCGCCAGCAGCCCAAACGAACCGCTTGAATGGCGCCCATGCCGATCGCCGATCTCGACACGCGTGCCGCCGGGCTGCTGCTCCACCCCACCAGCCTCCCCGGGCGTTTCGGCATCGGCGACGTCGGACCGGCCGCCGCCGCCTGGGTCGACTTCGTCGCCTCCACCGGATGCCGCCGCTGGCAGCTCCTCCCCCTCGGCCCCACCGGCTACGGCGACTCCCCCTACCAATGCTTCTCCTCGTTCGCCGGCAACCCGTACCTGGTGAGCCCCGAGCTGCTGCACCGCGACGGCCTCGTCACCGCCGCCGACCTCGACGCCTACCCCGAACTGCCCGACGCCAGGGTCGACTACGGGGCGGCGATCCCGGCCAAGCTCGCCCTCCTCGACCGGGCCTTCGAGCGCTTCCCCACCGCGCCCGCCGCGTTGCGGGACGAGTACCAGGAGTACGTCGCCACCGAGAGCAGGTGGCTGGCCGACTTCACCGCCTACATGACCCTCAAGGACCTCCACGGCGGCGCCCCATGGAACGCCTGGGAACGGCCGCTCCGCCTCCGCCATCCCGAGGCGATGGCCGAGCTACGCCGCCACCACCCCGAAGCCATCGCCCGCCACGCCTTCCGGCAATGGCTCTTCCGGCGCCAGTGGGACGAGCTGCGGCGTCACGCCACCGACACCGGGATCACCGTCATCGGCGACATCCCGATCTTCGTCGCCGGCGACTCGGCCGACGTGTGGGCCAACCGGGAGCTGTTCCAGCTCGACGACGAAGGCAACCCCACCGTCATCGCCGGGGTGCCGCCCGACCTGTTCTCCGACACCGGGCAGCGGTGGGGCAACCCGCTGTACGACTGGGAACGGCACCGCGAGGACGGGTACCGGTGGTGGATCGATCGGATCCGCGCCACGCTGGCGATGGTCGACGTGCTCCGCATCGATCACTTCCGGGGGTTCGTCAACTACTGGGAGATCCCCGGCGGCGCCCCCACCGCCGAGGTGGGGCGGTGGGTGGACGGTCCCGGGGAAGCGTTCTTCGTGGCGGTCCGCGACGCCCTCGGCACCCTCCCCATCATCGCCGAGGACCTCGGAGAGCTCGACCCCCGGGTCCCGGCGCTACGCGACAAGCTCGGCCTTCCCGGCATGAAGGTGCTGCAGTTCGCCTTCGACGGCGACGACACCCACCCGTTCCTGCCCCACAACTACCCGAAGAACTGCGTCGCCTACACCGGCACCCATGACAACGACACGGTGCTGGGATGGTGGGCGTCGGCCCCACCCGTCGAGCGCGAGTACGCCCGGGAGTACCTGGAGGTCGACGAATCGGATCCGGTGGCCGCCTTCCTCGAAGGGGTGTGGGACTCGGTCGCCAACCTGGCGGTGACCCCGATCCAGGATCCGCTCCGGCTCGGGACCGAGGCTCGGATGAACCTGCCCGGGACCCTCGGCGGCAACTGGCAGTGGCGGCTCGCCCCGGATGCCCTCACCGACGCGGTACGGGACGGGATACGCGACCTCAACGCACGCTCCGGGCGCTGAGGCGCTGCAGAACCGGCCGGGTCAGTGATTGACTTCGACCAGCTCGTTCGTGGTCAGATCGAGCACGCGCTCTACGTCACTGCGACTCTCCGCGATCCACCGTGCCAGCGTCTCGCCTTGACGGCGAACCAGCCACCATGCGACCTCGTTGGAGTCGGCCGCCCGATGGTCGCGCCAGCGGGCGCGGGCAACGTCGATCGCCTCCTTCTCGGATTCGAAGGTGCCCAGCAGCGTCTCTTCAGGACCCCGATAGGGCCGTCCCGGCGCCGGCATCGGCTCACGAAACTCGGTAGCCGTGAACAAGGTGTCGCTCATCTACCCTCCTAAGCCTGGCAGCATGCTACCACCCAGAGTGGTGGGTGTGTGGCATCGTGCCCCGCACCGTGATGACCCGCCGAAGGGCAGAGGAGGGCGGCCAGGGACCTGCGAGAGAGTTCCGCACGAGAAGGACCCCAGGCATCGCCTGGGGTCCGTTGGTGGGCGCTGGCAGGATTGAACTGCCGACCTCTTCCGCGTCAAGGAAGCGCTCTCCCACTGAGCTAAGCGCCCTCGGGACCGGCTGGGACCGGTTCGAGGCGACGCCGGGAATCGAACCCGGGTAAAAGGTTTTGCAGACCTTTGCCTAAACCACTCGGCCACGTCGCCGAACAGGACGGCGGCACCGCCCTCGGAGCGGACGACCGGATTCGAACCGGCGACCTCAACCTTGGCAAGGTTGCGCTCTACCAGCTGAGCTACGTCCGCAGGGGAATCGCGATGATACCACGCGCCCCTGACGGGCCGGGAGGGGTCAGGTACCGGTGGAACCGAACCCGCCGGCCCCTCGCACCGAAGCGGGGAGCTGCTCGACCACGACGAATTCCTGCTCCTCCACCGGCACCACCACCATCTGCACGATGCGCTCCCCCCGCCCCAGCTCCACCGGCTCGGCGCCCAGGTTGACCAGGATGGCGTGGATCTCGCCCCGGAACCCGGCGTCGATCACTCCCGGAGCGTTGACGGCGCTGATGCCGAGCCGCGCCGCCAGCCCGCTGCGGGGCGCCACCAGGCCGACGTAGCCGTCCGGGATGGCGACCGCGACCCCGGTTGGTACCATGCGACGCTCCCCCGGCTCGAGCCGCACGTCGCAGCGGGCGTACAGATCGACGCCGGCATCGCCGGGGTGGGCGTGCGAAGGTATCGGAAGCCCCGGATCGAGCCGGGCGAGCGGTATCTTCATCGTCGGCATTGTGGCCGACGCCCGGGACGACGGCAAAGGTGGAGCGTGAGCAGGAAGCGGCAGCCTGAAGCGGAGGCGGAAGGCAACAACGGCGCCTGGTTCCTCGACATGCTCGGTATCGACGCCCGCCACGTCATCCCGACCCCCCGCCGGCCCCGCGACGAGTTCGAAGTCCCCGTCCTCCCTCCCTCCTCCTCCGACGCCGAGACCACCACCGAGTTGGTGGCCCAAGCCTGGCGCCAGGGCACCGAACCGGACCCCCTCGCCGACTGGGTGCCGCATGAGCTGGCGCGCCAGGTCACCTCGAAACGCAACTTCCGCTGGACCGTCATCTTCGCCATGGCGATCGCCGCCGCCGTCGTGATCGGCGCCGTCCTGTGGCTCCCCTCCATCGTCCGCCACCGGGCCAACGTCCGGGCCGACCAGTACCGCACCGCCGTGTTCGACCTGCGCAACGACCTCCCCTCCGCCCAGGGGGCGCTCGCCACCGCCACCGATCCGGAAGCGACCCAGGAGGAGCTCTCCGAGCTGGTGGGCCCGCTCACCGACCTGGCCTCCCTGGCGGACCGGCTCGGCAACGTCGTCGACGCCCCCCTCCCGGAGGCGCCGCCCCTGCTCCCCTCCGGCCCGATCGACGAGCTGGTGCCGATCCAAGACCGGCTCGGGCCCCTCGCCGGGCAGGCCACCAGCATCCAGCAGCGCATCACCGACCTGGTGGACTACCGCATCTCGCTCGCCGGCGTCATCGCCCTCCCCGACCTCCCGGTCGAAGCGGACGCGGCCCAGATCAACGAATTGCGGGTCACGCTGGCGGCGTTCCATGCCAACGGCCTCGGCACCGTCAACGACATGACGCCCGACGAGGTGCTCACCGAGCACCTGGGGGACGTCCGCGCCGCCCTCGACCACTTCTCCGAATGGCAGACCGACTACCTCGAGGCGCTCCGGCAAGGAGACGATCCCACCGCGCTCATCGACGACATCACCACCACTTTCGAGGACCTCGACCACACCATCGTGCCCGCCCTGGCTGCGATCCGTTCCGAAACCGACACCAACATCCTTGAACTGGCGCAGGCGCTGGACAACGCCCTCGTGGTGATCCCGGACTGACGATGGGCGGGACGCCCGCCCCGTCGGCGGGGAACCGGGTCAGGCGCGCTCTTCGAGGGCGGCCGCTTCCCGCTCGAAGTCACGGGCACCCTGGAACTCCTTGTACACCGAGGCGAACCGCAGGTAGGCGACCTCGTCGACCTCCCGCAGCCCCGCCAGGACCACGTCCCCGATGTCACTCGCCGTGACCGTGCCGGTCCCCGCACTGAAGAGCCCCTCGGCCCGGTTCACGATGGCGTCGATGGTGCCCGCCGGCACCGGGCGGTCCGCCAGCGCCCGTTCGATGCCACGCCGCACCTTGCGGGGATCGAATGCCTCGTTGCGGCCGTCGCGCTTGCGGACCGTCATGGCGAGCCGCTCGTAGGTGGTGAAGCGGTACCCACACGCGGCGCACTCCCGCCGTCGCCGGATCGCCGTCCCGGAGTCCGCCGGACGGCTGTCGACGACCCGCGTGCCGTCGGTGAGACAGAGGGGGCAGCGCACGGGACGAGGCTACTCGATGACGCCGGGTTGCTGCCCAGCCGGACGCGGTTCGGCATCGCCGCGCACCGTCGGGCACCGTTCCGTCCCCGGGAGGCCTCCGCTCGGTGCCCCACCACCCCGACGCTCAATCGACGACGGGCACCTTCAGCACCTGACCGGGGACGATCAGGCTGGAATCGATGTCGTTGAGGGCTCGGATCGTCTCGACCGTGGCCCGCACGTCGGCGCCGGCCGGCGTCACCTCTGCCGCGATCGCCCACAACGAATCGCCGGACCGCACCACATGTTCGGCGGAAGCCGCCGGCCCGTCCCCCACCCGGTCGGGCCCGGCGGCGTCGACGGCGGAAGCGAGGAGGAGCACCAGAGCGACCAACACGATGGAGATGACGACCAGCACACGTGATGGAGTGGTCAAGTGTCGAGGCATCGTGGTGACTCCTCCTCTTTCAGCTTCCGACCGTCTCATGGGCCGTGGGTGTGGCCCGCCGTCCGGCCGGATCGTGGAGAACCGGCCTTGCAAGCAAGGTATCGCCCGGGTGTGACAGGATTTCGACGACCGGGATTCGTGCCCCGGCAGCCGATCTCCGAGCCGTCGACCGAACGCTTGTTCGCATCGCGAGGACGCTACCGAACGTCTGTTCGCCTGTCAAGTCGAACATATGTTTGGTTGGTCGCGAAAACGCGGCTAACGTGGCCACCCAGCGTCGAGAAAGGCCTCGCCATGGACCGCAAGCAGCTCACCGGCCGCCAGCAGCAGATCCTGGACTTCATCCTCGAGACGGTCCGCTCCCGTGGCTACCCGCCGGCGGTGCGCGAGATCGGCGAAGCGGTCGGTCTCAGCTCCCCCTCCACGGTGCACAGCCACCTGTCGGCCCTCGTCAAAGCGGGCTACATCCGGCGCGACCCCTCCAAGCCCCGAGCCATCGAGGTGCTCGACAGCGGTGAGCACGACCTCCGGTCGCTGCACCGGGCTCCGGTGCGGGACGTGCCGCTGGTGGGCCAGATCGCCGCCGGCTCCCCCATCCTCGCCGAAGAGGACATCGACGAGATCTTCCCCCTCCCGGTCGAACTCGTCGGCAACGACCCGGTGTTCATGCTCAACGTACGAGGCGACTCGATGATCGACGTCGGCATCTTCGACGGTGACTACGTGGTGGTGCGCCGCCAGCCCGACGCCCGGGACGGCCAGATCGTCGCCGCCCTCGTCAACGGGGAGGAAGCCACCGTCAAGCGGCTGCAACGCATCGACGGCCGGGTGGTGCTCAAGGCGGAGAACCCGGCGTTCCCGCCCATGGTGTTCTCCGAGGGCGTCGACATCCTGGGTGTGGTCGTCGCCCTGATGCGCCGGGTCGGCTGACCGCCCGACCGCGGTCCCCGTCAGTCGACGGTCCCGCTGAACACCACGTTGGCCGGACCTTCGATCCAGGCGGTACCGTTCTCGATCTCCACCATCATCTCCCCGCCCGGGAGGTCCACCGTCACCCGATCCTCGGTGAGTCCCCGCCGGCGTGCCAGATAGGCGGTGGCGGCCGCCCCGCTGCCGCAGGCGAGGGTCTCCCCCACCCCCCGTTCCCACACCCGCAGCTCGATACG
>CAZQUB010000038.1:0-13690 GCA_964596225.1 uncultured Acidimicrobiaceae bacterium | reverse complement strand
TCAACCCTCTCGGGATTCCCAGATCGGACCTGCCTTGCGGCCTGACCGATCAACCTACCTCAGCCGAAGCCGAAGTGGGCTTGGTCCTTCCGGTCGGTGCCAAACCCGAAGGCTCGACTCCGGCGCCCCTCCGAAGAGGAACGCTGCCCACCCTCTCGAGTGGACGGTCCTTCCAGACCGGTCCGCCGACCCTTGCGGGCCACCGAACCCCCATCCGCCCTTGCGGGCTTCCGGGGCCGCCGAACGGGTTGCCCCGTCAACGACTCACGCAATGTACGCGCCCGCCCCGGACCCGGTCAAGCGAATTCGATGGTTGGTTTTCGCGTCTTGCCCAATTGTTTCGCGACCCTCCCGCCAGACCCATGGTGGAGGGGCTCAGGACGTGAGATGGGGCATGACGCGCTCGGCGAACACCTCGATGGAATCGCCCCAGGCGGCGTCGCCGAAGTAGCAGATGACGTAGGCACACCCCGCCTCGTCGTACTCGGCGAGGCGCTCCACCACCTCGTCGGGCGTCCCGATGAGCTGGCCGGCCCGGTACGCGTCCGGGGTCATGCCGCGCTGGGCGGCGACCCGGGCGACGACGGTGTCGAGGTCCGCCTGGTTCTCGGCGACGACCACCTCGGGGTGGTAGGTGCGCCCGATCTCGTCGTAATCCCGGCCCACCGCTTCGCAGTGGCCGGCGAGGATCTCGGACTTGTGGCGGAAGGTGGCGATGTTCCCGTGGAAGTTCGCGTAGTCGGCGTGCTCGGCCACCAGGCGCAGCGTGAGCTTCTCACCGCCGCCGGCGATCCAGATCGGGGGATGGGGGTCCTGCAGCGACTTGGGCTGGTTGATGGCCCCGTCGACGTGGTAGTAGGTGCCGTGATAGCTGGCGTGATCGCTCGTCCACATCGCCTTGATGATCTCCACCGATTCGCGAAGCTGCCCGATGCGGACGGACGCCTTGGGGAACTCGTATCCGTAGGCGTTGAACTCTTGCTCGTACCAGCCGGCGCCGATGGCGAACTCGAGACGGCCACCGGAGATCACGTCGACGTTGGCGGCGACCTTGGCGAGGTAGGAGGGGGGCCGGTACCCGTTGCAGGTGCACATCTGACCGAGGCGCACCGTTTCGGTGACGGCGGCGAGGGCCGCCATGAGTGTCCACGCCTCATAGGTGGGTTGCTGGGTGGGCCTGGGAACGGTGTGGAAGTGGTCGTACACCCAGAGGGATGCATAGTGCTCCCGCTCGATACGGCGGGCCACCGCCCGGATCGACGACCATTGCTCGTCGGTCCGCTGGCCCTGGAGGTCCATCTTCCAGCCTTGCGGGACGAATGCCCCAAACCGCATCACACGCTCCTTCGCTCGCCGGGCCCCAAGCCTACGGCTCCCCGCCCGCGACCAGCGCACCGTGCTCCCAACCCAGGGCTCCAGTACACGGTTTTGCGGCCTCTCAACCCTGGGTTGGAGGCATCGGGCCCGGAAACGGCCCCAGAAACGGCCCGAGGACGACCCAGTGAGCCGTCGGCTTGCGCCGCATGACCCTCTAGGTCGTCCTCTCGGACCGTGTCCCTCGGCGGGGCCGAAGCCCCTCCCGGGACGGGTCGGTATGGCCGAAGCCAACCGACGTCGCCAAGACCGAAGTCTCAGCGGATGCGAAACGACCCGAGAGCCGCTCCGCTCCGGACCTCCGGCGAACCGAATGCCCGGTTGCCTCGAGACTCGAGCCCGGCGGTTTCCCGTCGAACCCTTGCGCCTCCCGAAGGAGGGGTGTCCCGAAGCGCTCCCCCGTGAAGGTGGAGCCCCTGTATGGGAACCGCAAGCTATGCGACGCGTTCCGGGACCGTCAACCGAGATCGGTGCCTGGTTTTCGCGGGGTTGCGATTCTTTTCCCGCTTTCTGCCTGGAGAACTACAACCCTGTGATTTCGTCACGGCGACGACGTATAGTCGAGGCATGGTGATGAGCGACCCCGTCACGACAACCGTCGATCCCCCGGCACTCCTGGAGACCCTCTCTCCCAGCAGGGCGAGCGACTTCAAGCATTGCCCCCAGCTCTTCAAGTTCAAGGCGATCGACCGCATCGAGATGCCGCCGACCGTCTACCAGGCACGGGGCACCACCGCGCATCTCGCCCTTCAGCGGCTCTTCGATCTCCCGGCACCGGAACGGACGCCTCAGCGGCTCTTCGACCTGTTCCGCCATGCCTGGGAGGAACTCAAGCCCGAGGAGTTCGCCACGTTGTTCGAGGACGTCGAGGAGGAACGGGCGTGGGGCATCGAGAGCCTCGCCATCCTCGCCAACTACTTCGGGGTCGAAGATCCCACCGCGCTCGAGCCGCTCGATCGCGAACTCGACATGACCGAGTCGCTCGGGGACATGACCATCCGCGGCATCCTCGACCGCATGGAGGAAGAGGACGACGGCCTCGTCATCACCGACTACAAGACGGGGAAGGCGCCCCCGGAGCGCTACGCCATCCCCGCCTTCTTCGCCCTCAAGATCTACGCCCTCCTCATCCGGCGCCGCATCGGCCGGACCGCGGTCCGGCTCCGTCTCATGTACCTCAACGGCCCCACCGTCTACGAGATCCCGGTGACCGACCCCCAACTCGACGCCATGGAACGTCAGCTCGAGGCGCTGTGGGACGCCATCAACCGGGCCATCATCCGTGACGACTTCCCCGCCCGGCCCGGCGCGCTGTGCGATTGGTGCCAGTACCGCGATCTCTGCCCCGCCTTCGCCGATGAGACGGCCGGCTCTCCGTCTCGCTGAAACCAGGGCGGGGGTACCCTGGTTCTCCGGCAGAGGGACACCTCCACGATGACCACACCCGAGCCATCCCCGCGGATCATCTACACCATCGGCTACGGCACCGAGAGCTTCGAGCGCCTCGCCGAGCGGCTGGCACCGCACCAGGTGCAGACCCTCGTCGACATCCGCTCCATCCCCGCCTCCCAGGCCGTCCCGGAGTTCGGGAAGCGGGAACTGCGGGCGATCAGCGCCGAGCGGGGTTTCGGGTACCGCTGGCTGGGAGACCGCTTCGGGGGCCGCACCATCCACCCTTCCGTGGCGGACGCCGACGGCAACCTCGACGAGACCGCCCTCGCCGAGTCTCCCGATGTCGTGTCCGCTCTCGCCGAACTCGACGGCCTCACCTCCGTCTCCACGGTGACCCTGCTGTGCGCCGAGGTCGCCCCCCGGGAGTGTCATCGCATGACGCGGCTCGCCCCCCTGCTGGAAGCCCACGGGTACCGGGTCGTGCACATCCTCGCCGATGGGTCGACCGAGCCACACCAGGACACCCTCGACCTGTGATCGTGTCATGGCCGCCCGGTACGGTGGGCGCATGGCGGACACTTCCATGAGCGACGGGGTCGCCCTCGACGAGCGCCGGATCGATCCCGGCGACTGGCCCGAGGCGGTCGCCGCCGTCGCCGGCCCCCAGATCGTGGTCGGCGGGCCCGGGACCGGCAAGACCGAGTTCCTGGTGCGCCGCTGCATCCATCTCCTCACCGAGGAGGCCGTCCCCGCCTCCGACGTGTTGGTGCTCGGGTTCGCCCGCCGCGGGGTCGCCGACCTCGCCACCCGGGTACGCCGCCGGCTCGAACGCTCCATCCCCGCCCTCGATGTCGCCACCTTCCACTCCTTCGCCGCCCGTCTCGTCGAGGCCCACGCGGCACGGGCCGGGTGGGAGCGGCCCCCGACGATCCTCACCGGCCCCGAGCAGGTGGCCCTCGTCCACGAGCTGATCGAGACGTCCGACCCCACCGTATGGTCGCAGGGGGTGCAGGACCTTCTCGGCTCCCACACCTTCGCCCGCGAGGTCACCGATTTCGTGCTGCGGGCCTCCGAACAGCTCCTCGACGATGACGCGATCCGGGCTGCGGCGGCAGGGCGGGACCTGTGGCGCGGTCTCCCCGCCTTCCTCGCCCGGTACCGGGCGGAGCTGCGGACCCGAGGCCGGATCGACTACGGCACCCTGCTCGTCGAAGCGGTCCACCTCCTCGACGACGCGGAGGTGTGGAACGCCCTCGGCGGTGGACCCCGCTTCCTCCTGGTCGACGAGTACCAGGACACCACCACCGCGCAGGTGCGCCTCCTGGAGCGTCTCAGCCGCCGTCACCGCAACCTCACCGTTGCCGCCGACCCCTACCAGTCGGTGTACAGCTTCCGGGGCGCCAGCTACCGGCACGTCGTGTCGTTCCCCGACGACTACCCGGCCGACGACGCGCCGCCCCCGCGCCGTCTCGTGCTCACCACCTCGTTCCGGACCCCGGGCGCCATCCTCGACGCCGCGGTGCAGGTCACGTCGCGTGAACTCCCCGGAGCCGCCGGGCCGGTCACGCCGGCACCGGGCGACGGACGGGTCGACGTCTACCGCTTCGGCCAGCAGACCGAGGAAGCGGAATGGATCGCTTCCGAGGTGCAGCGGCTCCACCTCGCCGAGCGCATCCCCTACGGCGACATGGCCGTGTTCGTGCGGAGCAAGCGTCGCTTCCTCCCCGATCTGTCCCGTTCCCTGGAACGGCGACGGGTCCCACATGATCTCCCCGACTCGCGCCTCGCCGACCAGCCGGCGGTCCGCTTCGTGCTCGACACCGTGGTCGCCGCCACCGGATGCGAGGGTCCCGCCGGCACCACCAGGGCGATGCGCCGCATGCTGCTGGGACCACTGTTCGCCCTTCCCCTCGGAACCATGCGCGACCTCGAGCGGCGCCGGGCCCGGGCGGGCGGCACCTGGCCCTCCGCGGTCGCCGCACTCGTCCCCGCCTCCGCCCGGCGCGGCCCCGGTCCGGGCGGGCTCGCCGCCCTCCTCGACGATCCCTCGTGGGCCGATCGCCTCCCGGCCGCCGACGGCTTCTGGGCGTTGTGGTCGCACCTCCCCCAGATCCGCCACATCGTCGACGACCCGGCCCGGGCCGACGAGCGGGCCGCCTGGCGCTCTCTCGCCCAGGTACTCGCCCGGTGGAACGAGCGCAACCCGCAGGCAACCCTGCTCGATTACCGGAGGCTCACCGAGGAGGAGGACTTCGAGGCCCAGCCGTTGCTCAGCTACCGGCGTGCGCGCGGCGACCGGCTCACCCTCACGACCCTGCACCAGTCCAAGGGTCTCGAGTTCGAGGTCGTCTTCATCGCCGACGCGGTGGAGGGCGTGTTCCCCGACCTGCGAGCCCGTGATTCCCTGCTCGGGGTCCGCCACCTCCTCCCCCACCTCCCGGCCGACGCCGCCGCCTACCGCGCCTTCCGCCTCCAGGAGGAGCGGCGCCTCGCCTACACCGCCATGACCCGGGCCCGGCGCCGCGTGGTGTGGACCGCCACCGCCACCGGGTTCGACGAGGGGCAGGGTGTCCCCAGCCGGTTCCTGCCACTCGTCGCCGGCACCCCCACCGGCGAGGAAGCGGCAACGCGGCCCCCGCGACCCGAGACTCCGACGACCCCCAACGAGGCGGAGGCGGTGCTGCGCCGCCTCGCCGCCGACCCGGCCGGGAGCCGGGGTGCCCGCCTCGCCGCCATCGCGGTGCTGGCGGAGGGCGAGCGCTGGGGCCTCCGTTCCGCGTCGCACCTGGCCGGAGTCCGGACCAGGGGATCCGACACCGGCCTGATCGGGGACCGCCTCGTCCTCTCTCCCAGCCAGGCGGAGTCGTACGCCCTCTGTCCCCGCCGCTACGCCTTGGAGCGGCGCCTCCACGTGGGAGACGAGCCCTCCGTCTATGCCGCCTTCGGTCTCCTCGTCCATCAGGTGCTGGAGGACACGGAGCGGCTCGCCCTCGACCGCGGTGACGCCCACGGCACCGTCGAGGAGGCCCTCGCCGCCCTCGACCGTGTCTTCGAACCCACCGTCTTCGGCGGCGGCCCGTTCGCCACTGCGTGGTACCGGCGGGCCGTCGATGCGCTCCGTCGCCTCTACCGGATGTGGCCGTCGACCGGCCGGGTGGCCGCGGTGGAACGGGAGGTGCATCTCGAGTTGGGCGGGGTGGCCTGGATGGGACGCGCCGACCGCATCGAACGAGACGACGAGGGGATCCGGATCGTCGACTACAAGTCGACCCGGTCGGTGCCCAAAGAGGACGACATCGCATCGTCGCTCCAGCTCGGCTTCTACATGCTGGCGGCCGCGGCAGATCCGGAGATCGGCGCGCTGGGGCCGATCGTGGCCGCCGAGACCTGGTATCCGGCGGCGCGGACCAAGACCAAGGTCACGACCCGTGCCTTCGCCCCCGACCGCCTCGCCGAGGTGCGCGAGCAACTCGTCGCCGCCGGCGCCGGCATCGCCGCCGAGGACTGGACCCCGCTGGTCGGACCCGGCTGCGAGCGCTGCCGGGTGCGCGAGGTGTGTCCGGAGTGGCCGGAGGGCGGGGAGGCGTTCACATGAACGGCCGTTTCGTGCCCTCCGCCGAGCAGCAACGCATCATCGATCATCCTGCCGAGCCGCTGCGGGTGGTCGCCGGAGCCGGCACCGGGAAGACGACCACCATCGTGCACCGGCTCCGGGCCGCGGTCGACGCCGGACTCGCCCCGGAGCAGGCGATCGGCATCACCTTCACCAACAAGGCAGCCGAGGAGCTGGCCGACGGGCTTCGCCTCGCCCTCCCCCTCCACACCGTCGAGGGACGCGAAGTCGAGGTGACCACCTACCACGGGTTCGCCCATGGCGTGCTCCAGGAGTTCGGCGCCGCCGTCGGCATCGAGCGGGACGTCCCGGTCATCGGTCCCGGGTATGTGCGCCAGCTCCTGCTCGAGAGTCTCGCCACCGGTGAGTACGCGTTCCTCGACGTCAGCGCCACCCCGCAGCGGGTCGACGATGCCGCCGCCCTCGCCGGTCAGCTCTCCCGCAACCTCCGCACCGCCGCCGAACTGGCGACCGATCCGGCAATGGCGGGCGACGACGTGGCGGCCCAGCGCGCCGAGCTGCTCGAGGTGATCGCCACCTTCGATCGCGCCAAGCGGCGCCTCGGGGTCGTCGACTATGGAGACCTCATCCTCTTCGCCCACCGGTTGGTGACCCGGCACCCCCACCTGGCGCAACGGATCCGGGACCGCTACCGGTTGGTGCTGCTCGACGAGTACCAGGACACCGACCCGGCGCAACGCGAGCTGCTGCGTGTGATCTTCGGCGACGGGTTCGCCGTCACCGCGGTGGGCGACGTCGATCAGACGATCTACGAGTGGCGGGGCGCCTCCCCGGCGAACTTCACCGCGTTCCCCACCCACTTCCCCACCGCCGACGGGGTGCCGGCGGCCACCCTCCCCCTCACCTACAACCGCCGGTCCGGGCCGCGGGTGCTCGAAGTGGCCCACCGCATCCGCGCCGAGATCCACCGCGGCGAGCCCCCCAATCGCCTCCAGTGCGTGCCCGGCGCCCCCGACGATGAGGTGCGGGCCGGCTACTTCCGCACCGCCATCGGTGAGGCCACCTGGATCGCAGGGGAGATCCGTCGCCTCCACGACGAGGAGGGAACGGCATGGCGCGACATGGCGGTGCTCTTCCGCAAGAACCGCCACATCCCGTTGGTGCGCGACGCCCTCGACGCCGAAGGGATCCCGCTGGAAGTGGCGTCCCTGGGGGGCCTCCTCAGCGTTCCCGACGTGGCGGATCTCCACGCCTGGCTCCGGATCCTGGACCAACCCGACGACTCGGCGGCCCTGCTCCGCATCCTCCTCGGTGACCGCTACCGGCTCGGGATGGGTGACGTGGCGCCGCTGGTGCGGTGGCGCCGCCATCGGGAACGGACCGACGCCGACGGGGGCGACGAGGTGCCGGGTTGGCCGCTGCTGGAGGCGGTCGACCGCCTCGACGCCGTACCCGACCTCGGCGACGAGACCCGAGTTCGCCTCCGCGAGTTCCGCGACCGCTTCCGGACCTTCCTCCAGCTGGCGCAGGGGGTGTCCCTCGTCGAGCTGTGCCGGCGCATCCTCGACGGCACCGAGACCTGGGCCGAGGTCGAGGCGCGGGAGCCGGCAGCCGCTCTCACCGCCCGGCTCAACCTCTACCGGTTCCTCGACCTCGCCGAGGAGTGGAGCCCGCTCCAGGGACGCCCGTCGCTGGAGGCGTTCCTCGGGTATCTCGACCTGCTGTCCAGCGACGACGCCGCCGACGAACTCGACACGGCACGGGTCGGCGGCGAGGACGCGGTGACGCTGCTCACGGTGCACCGGGCCAAGGGGTTGGAGTGGGACACGGTGTTCCTCCCCGCCCTCGCCACCGGCGTCTTCCCTGCCAAGTCGCTCGGCTACGACGATCCTGCCCGCCAGGCGCGCCGGCTGCCGTATGAACTCCGCCTCGACATCGCCACCGAGCCGGCCCTGCTCGGCCCCGACAAAGAGCGACGCGCCGAGTTACAGGAGCGCCACCGCGTCCAGGAGTGGCGGGCCGCCTACGTCGCCGTCACCCGGGCCCGGCGACAGCTCGTCCTCACCGGCGCCCACTGGTACTCGACCGGGCCCACGTCCCACCCGCCCAGTGACCTGTTCCTGCTGGCGGCCGACACGCCCGAGGTCGAGGTGTTCCAGTACCACACCGACCCGGGCGATCCGCCACAACGCCTCACGCTGCCGACCCTCGCCGGCGCTCCCGACCCGGTGTTCACCGAAGGCTGGGCCGAGGCGCTGCGGGCCGCCACGACCGCTCCCGAGGCGATGCGGAGCCGCGCCGGGGATCAGACCGCGTCGTACGATGAGGCGGTGGACCAGCTTCACCTCATGCTGGACGGGCTCCCGCACCCCCTGCCGGCCACCGAGCGCTCCGAGGCCGCCGACGTCTCGGTCACGGCGCTGGTGACCCTGGCGTCCTGCCCCAAGCGCTTCTTCTGGAGCGAGAAGGAGCCGTTACCGCGCCGACGTTCCCCGTGGCTCCGGTACGGCGTGGAGGTGCACCGCCGGATCGAGTTGCACAACCGCGGCCACATGGCGCTCGACGAGGCTGACGATCTCTACGACCTCACCGTCTCCGGCGGAGACGCCGGCATCGACGCCGAGGGAGCCGGGCCGGTCGGGGATGCCTTCGCCACCTACCAGCGATCCCGCTTCGCCGCGGTGCGCCCCCGTTTCGTGGAGACCGCGATCGACCTCGCCACTCCGTCGGGCCGGGTCCGGGGACGGATCGACGCCGTGTACGAACCGGAGCCGGGGACGTGGGAGATCGTCGACTTCAAGTCCGGCCGACCGAGCGACGACCCGGCCGCCATCGTCCAGCTCCAGGCCTACGCGGTCGCCGCCGCCGACGGAGCCGTGGCGCCCGATCCTCCCGCTCGCCTCCGGGTGGCGTTCGCCTACCTCGGCGGCGAGGAGATGATCGAGGTCGCCGAAGACGTCGACGAGGCGTGGTTGGAGCGGGCCCGGAGCCGGCTCGAAGAGCTCACTGCCGCCAGCAGGGGTGACCGCTTCGAACCGGAGCCGTCGGCGGCGTGCCGCCGCTGCGACTTCCTCACCTTCTGCGAGGCGGGCCGCGCCTTCATCGCCGCCGACTGATCGCCGTCACCGGACCTTGCCGTCGGCGACGTCGAGCACCAACGTCACCGGACCGTCGTTGACGAGTGAGACCTCCATCATCGCCCCGAACTCGCCACCCGCCACGGTCACCCCGTTGGCGGCAAGCATGGCGGAGAACTCTGAGATCAGCGGCTCGGCGATCTCCGGCGGTGCCGCCGCCGAGAACGAGGGGCGGCGACCCTTGCGGGCGTCGGCCAGCAGCGTGAACTGGCTGACGACGAGGACGCTCCCGGCGATGTCGGCCACCGACCGGTTCATCCGCCCGGCGTCGTCACCGAAGATGCGCAGACCGCACAGCTTGTCGGCCAGGATCCGGGCCTCGCGGGAGGTGTCCGGCGTCGCCACCGCCACCAGGACGAGCAGCCCGGGACCGATCTCACCGACGGTGCGGTCCCCCACCGTCACCGCGGCCCGGCTCACCCGTTGCACCACCGCCCGCATCGTGCCCTTCTCGTCGACGGGCCGAATCTAGCGAGGGTGGAGGGCGCCGCCGCGGCGGCCCGGGCGCCGTGAAGCGGTCACAGCACCCAGCCGAAGACCTCGATCAGGAGGGTGACGATCACGCCGGCGATCAGGATCCCCAGGAAGATGAGCGGAATCGCCCGCCGCTTCGGGACCCGGAACACCACCGCGGCGAGCGAGCCGCTCCAAGCGCCGGTGACGGGGAGGGGAATGGCGACGAAGGTGACGAGGGCGACGTCCCGCAGTCGTTCGAAGCGGCCGCTGTGACGACGCTCGGTGTACGCGTTCAGCCGGTCGAGGAGGCGGTGCAGCGCCCCCCAATGCCGTTCCGCCCACCCGGTGAAGGGGGGGAGCAGCCAGAGGATGATCGGCACCGGGATGGCGTTGCCGATCACCGACCAGGCGAAGGCGGGCCAGGGTGCCATGTCGAGGATCTGGCGAGCGAAGGGAAGCGCCCCCCTCAGCTCGAAGATGGGCACCATCGCCAGCAGCACGACCGCCAGGGGCTCGGGGATGGGCAGCGACTGGACCCAGTCGCGGATGGCGTCGGTCATCGACGGCGACGGCGCCGCGATCGCGCCGGGAGAGGAGCGGATGCCGGTTGCGCCCCATGGAAGGCCAGGATGGCGTCGGCGACTGCGGCGGCGGGTACCCGGTACTCGCCGCGTGCGATCGCCGTCTTCAGCATCTCGACACGCTTCATCCTCTCGGCCTCCTGCCGATCGCAGTGCTGCCAGGAGATATCGGCCGTCGACGGGCCGGCACTTGAATCGGCGTTGCCGCCGCCGGAGACGATGGGACCGGAGCGCCGCCGAGGATTCCCGCTGGATTCCATGGCCGGCGAGCCTAGCTCCGGAGCGTCGGGAGGCTCGTTCATCGCTCCGGAAACTCCGGGCTCGGCGCCGGGGCGGCCGGCTGCGGCGGGGAGAGGACCCGGAACAGGATCGGCGAGAGGAGGGCCGTGACCCCCACCAGGAGGATGGCACCGGCTTCGAGGCCTTGATCGATGACGCCGAGGCTGACCCCCAATTCGGCGAGGGCGATGATGACGCTGAGCTGGCCCGCCAGCAGCACCCCGGAGGCGAGCGCCCGGCGCAGCGACAGGCCGCGGGTCATGAGGACCAGGCCCGCGATCAGCTTGGCGGCGATGGCAACGGCGATGAGCCCGAACGCCCGCCCCAGGACCGAGCCGTCGGCCAGTTCCCCCAGCGGGAATCGCACCCCGACCCCGATGAAGAACACGGGCACGAAGAAGCCGTAGGCGAACCCGGTGAGGCGGGCCTCCAGTTCCCCGGTCTCCCGGAACACGTAGGCGAAGAGGGCGCCGGCGAGGAACGCACCCAGGATCGCCTCGACGTTGAGGAGGAGCGAGATCCCGACGAAGACGAACAGCAGCGCCAGGCTGGCCCGGATCCCCATCTCGTCCGGATCGTGGGTGGCGAAGAGCCGCTCGAACCGCTCCGGGTACCACCAGGCGAGGCGGCGGATGGCGAACAGCAACACCGCCATGATCAGAAAGAGGACGGGGACACCGAGGAGCCGCCACGAGACCCCGGATTGGTGCCACACGCCGAAGACCACGATGGCGGCCGCCGAGAGGAACTCGGCGAGCACCGCGGCCACGATCGTGAGTTGCCCGAGCCGGCTCCCGGTCTGCCCGGTGGTGCGCAGCGCCGGGATGACGATCCCGAGCGACGCCGCCGAGGTGAGCAGGGTGAGGAACACCCGCTGGCTGGTCGAGTCGGTGCCGACGATCCCGAACCCGATCCAGATGGCCACCACCGCCACCGCGTAGACGATGAGGCCGAGCGCGATCGGTCCCCGCCCTTGGCGTTCGAGCCGCTCGAAATCGACTTCGAAGCCGGCGAGGAACATCAGGAGCAGCAGGCCGAGCCCGGCGAGGACCTCGAGGAAGGCGAGGTCGGCGGTGCCCTCCCGGAAGATGTTGAGCACCTCGGGTCCGAGGACCAGGCCGAAGAGGATCTCGAGCACGATGGCAGGCAGCCGGAGTCGCCGGGCGATGAGCGGGAGGGTGAAGGCGCCGATCCCTATCAGGAGGAACCCCGACGCGCTCGGCAGCCCGGCGCTCTCGACGGCGAGGAGGGGCGTCATCGCTCCGCCGGGACGACGAGGACCGAGCACTCGGCCCTGCGCACCAACTGGGAGGCGACCCCGAGCCGCCACGGCGACACCGGTGTCTCCGGCATGCCGATGACGAGGAGCCCGTCCTCCGTGGCAATCTCCTCCATCACCCGGATCGGGTTGCCACGGCGGAGGTGGCGGCGGACGTCGACTCCCTGCACCGCCGCCTCCTCCCGTAGCCAGGCGGTGGCACGGCGGGCATCCTCCAGGGCGGCGGCGGAGCCTCCGGCGAAGGCGGGCGCCACGACCGCCACCCCGTGGACTTCGCCGCCGGCGGCCTGGGCGAGGTCGATGGCCGCCCGAGCCGCCGTCTCCCCGACGACGGTGCGGCGGGCGGGAACGATGATGCGCCGGTAGGGGTAGCTGCCCCGGGAGACGAGAACCGGGATCCCGCCCGGTCCGTAGGTGCTGAGGAGCTTGGCGACCCGGGTGCGCCCCCGGAGCCTCCCCCCGCCCGGCGCCGGTACCACGACGACGCCGACGCTCTCCTCCTGGATCAGCTCGAGGAGCGCCTGGTGGCGGGGTTGGGTCCGGGCCCGCAGCTCGACTTCGATCCCGGGGATCCGCGCCACCTGTTCGAGGAGCCCCTCCATCTCGGTCGCCCGCTCGCCGTCCCGTTCCGCCTCCGGGTCGGGGTAGAGCACAATGAGGGACTCGGCGGTGGAGCCGTGGACCAGGTTGACGGCTTCGGCGACCGGTCCGGCGAGGTCCTCGGCGCCGTCGAGCGCCACGAGGGCACGGTGCCCGAAGTCGTAGGGGAACCGTGACTCCCCGGAGGTGAACGTCTTGATGAGGGCGGCGTAGTCCGAGGCGGCGCCGACCACGGTGACCCGGTCGCCGGCTTCGAGCTGCGTTTCACCGTGGGGGACGATGAGGTCGCCGCCGCGCAGCACCGCCGCCACCACCCACGATGCGGCATGGAGGTCCCGCAGCCGCTTGCCTCGCACCGCGGCGTCGGGCGAGATGACGAACTCGATGGCCTCGGCCCGCCCGTCGGCAAAGGTGGTGGACGCCACCCGCCGGGGATCGATGGCGGCTTCGAGGCGGCGCGCGGTGAGGGTATGGGGCGCGAAGGCGGGAACCTGGATCGCCCGGTAGTCGGCCAGGCGGGTCGGGTCGGCGGCCACCGCCAGCACCCGGAGCAGCCCCGCCTCACGGGCGATGCGGGCCGCCTCCAGGTTGACGTCGTCGTCGAAGGTTGCCGCCACCAGGGCATCGGCGTCGTCGAGGCCGGCCCGTCGCAGCACCAACCCGCTCGAGCCGTCCCCGACGATGGGTGTGAACTCGCGCAGACCCACGGCGGCTTCGAGGTGGTGTTCGTCGGTGTCGACGAGCACCACGGAGTCCCACAGTTTGCCGAGCCGTTGCAGCAGCTCGCGGGCGGTGCCGCCCGCCCCGACGATGATGATCTTCACCGCGCCCTCCCGGTCATCGCAGGCACTGGTTGAGCCCCCGCCGCAGGTAGCGGCCGGCCCCGATCGAGCCGGCGAAAGCGTCCCCGTCGACGATGACCCGGCCCCGCGCCATCACGGTCTCGAACCGGCCGGTGAGTTCCATGCCCTCGAAGCAGGAGTAATCGACGTTCATGTGATGGGTGGCGGCCGAGATG
>CAZQUB010000037.1:0-13717 GCA_964596225.1 uncultured Acidimicrobiaceae bacterium | reverse complement strand
ACCACCCCCACCACCAACACCACCGCAGCCACACCCGACACGAGACGACCCATACGCTCTCCCCAACGCTCGCGAGATGGCCATCGGCCGCCCGGGCAGCCGCTCCACCGACCGTATCAGGCGGCTCCCGGAGCGACAATGAGGCGCCCGACCCGTGCTGCACCTCCCCCGAGACGCTCCACTATCGTCCTCCCGATGGATCCCTCCCACGACACCCCCGCCGTCATCGTCGGCCTCGGCGAGATGGGCGGCGTGTTCGCCCGGGCGCTGCTGCGCGTCGGTCACCCGGTGTTCCCGGTGCTGCGCGGCGACGATCCCGCCGCGCTGGCGACCCGCCTCCCCCATCCGGAGATCGCCCTGGTGGCCGTCGCCGAGGCGGACCTGAACCCGGTGCTGACCACCTTCCCCGCCGCGTGGCGCCCCCGCGCCGGGCTCCTCCAGAACGAACTGCTGCCGCGCGACTGGGAGGCGCACGACCTCTCCGACCCGACCGTCGCCGTGGTCTGGTTCGAGAAGAAGCCGGGACGGCCCGTCACGCCCATCCTGCCCACCCCGGTTGGAGGCCCCGGTGCCGGTTTGCTGGCCGAAGCGCTGTCCGGCATCGGGATCCCCGCCATCACCGTCGACGGCGAGGAGGCGCTGCTGTTCGAGCTGGTGCGCAAGAACCTCTACATCCTCACGGCCAACATCGCAGGCCTCGTGACCGGAGGCACGGTCGGGGCGCTGTGGCACGACCATCGTTCCCTCGCCACCGAGGTCGCCTCCGAAGTGCTCGACCTGCAGGAATGGCTGTGCGGCACCGCCCTCGACCGGGAGGCGCTGGTGGCCGGCATGGTGGACGCCATCGAAGCCGACCTCGATCACGGCGCCACTGGGCGCAGCGCCCCCACCAGGCTGGCGCGGGCGCTCCACCATGCGGCCCAGGCCGGGATCGCGGTGCCGCGCCTCGCCGCCATCCAGGGCACCTTGGAGGTGCCGGCGGGCGGCGGCGGCTCGTAGCCCGCGGCGGCAATGACACGCATCGGGGGCCGCCGCTCGGTATCGTGCGGGGCGAAACCGCTCAACGGCAGAAACCCCGCATCCGATGTGTGAGCAGAGCCGACCCGACTGGTGCCCAGATGCCCCGTAGGTTCTCCATCGTCCTCGCCGCCCTCCTCCTGGGCGCCATGGCGCTGGTCGCCACCACCGCAGCGTCCGCCGGATCGTTCCAGACCGATGACACCGCAGACGCCGCGGCAGACGCCGCGGCAGACGCACCGACCGTGGCGGCATTGCTCGTGATGGGTGAGGTGTGGGAGGGCGACGGGATCGACGTCACCGTCGACACCCTCTTCGCCGACGAATCCCCCGAGGCGCTCGCCACCGGCGCCAGCGAGGTCCTCCTCGGCGTCTCGCTCCGCAACAGCGGCGCCGTCGCCATCCCCTTCGACGCCCACGCGCTGGGTCGCGACCGGGCGTTGCGCTTCACGTTGATCGACTCGGCCGGGGACCGCTACCCCGTCGACCTGCTCCACCCCGGGGCCAACGCCGCCACCGGAGCCGACGTGGCGTGGATCGAGGCCGGGTTGGGGGCCCGGGCCACCGTGGGATTCTCGGTCCCCACCGACCGGACCGACGCCATGGACGTCGAGCTGAGCGTGAACGGGGCCACGGTCGCCGTGTGGGACCTCACCTCTCCGGAGGCCGGCGTGTTCTGGAGCGCTCCCTCCCTCGCCACCGTCCACCTCGACGACACGGTGACCTGGGGTGACGGGGTGAGCGTGGTGCCACTGGCGCTCGGGAGCCTGCAGTGCGGAGATCCCTCGATCGAGCCGGTCGCCCAGATCATCGGGGTGACCTTCGAGGTCAGCAACGACACCCCCGACATGGTGCCGTGGCCCGCCACCGAGGGCCCGGTCCCCGCCGCCGTCGCCCAGTGGTCGGACGGGGGCGCCGCCGAACTGTCGTTGGAGACCGGATACGACGACCTGTGGAAGCGGTCCGACGCCACCGTGTACCTGCCGCCCTTCTCGGTCACCGAGCAGTCGCTCGTGTTCGCCGCCCCGCGCGACGGCCGCCTCGTCGATCCCGATGCGCTTCCCTACGGCGTCTGGCTCGGCCCACCCGACGCGTCCCCGGTGTGGCTCGACCTGGCCGCCGAGCAGGCGACCGTCGGTGTCGACCCCGCCTTCTGCGACCTCGGGTTCCAGGGGGCGCCGGTGCCGTACTCCTACTCCCCCGGCCCCAAGTACCGGGTCGGCGGCGAGGGCCCCTTCGCCGACACCGCCGCCAAGGACAACACGGCCCGCGCCCTCATCAACAGCGTGCTGGCGGGAGCGGGCCTCCTCTACGACGACTACAACGAGACCTTCGCCGCCGCTACCCAGAGCCGCCTCGAGAGCCGGGTCCCCAACGTCACCGTGGTCAACCACACGGCCGGCACCTCGCCTTCGGGCACCGTCGGCACCGTCTATTGGGACGACGATTCGTCCGATCGCGACTTCTTCTACGTGATCACCCGCAGTGCCTCCGGAACGTGGCTGTGCGCCGGCGCCACCGCGGGTGAGGTCCCGGTCCGGGCGGAAGGCTCGACCGCCAAGCTCGCCGGCGAGGTCTGCTTCCCCGACGCCTGGAGCTGAGCCGAGCCGTCCATTCCGTTCGCCGCCAGATCGAGGCGCGGCCAGGGCCGCCCCGTCTCAGCTCAACAGCAGGTAGGGCTCCCACGACGGGTCGGGGATGGCGCCGGTGGCGACCAGTACCCAGCTGTGCTGACGGGGGGCGACCGGCTTGCGGTGGAGGTGGAGGCCCGCTTCCTCAGGGGTGTGACCCCCCTTGCGGGTGTTGCAGCGCCGGCAGCACGCCACGACGTTCTCCCAGGTGTGGAGCCCGCCTTGGGATTTCGGCACGACGTGGTCGAGGTTCTCCGCCGGACGGCCGCAGTACTGGCAGCGGTGGGCGTCCCTCAGGAACACGGCGCGCCGGTTGAGCGGCACCCGGCGGGCGTACGGCACCCGCACGTAGTGGCGGAGCCGGATCACCGACGGGGCGGGGAAGTCGACATGCTCGGAGTGCCACACCTTGCCGTTGGAGGCGACCACGTCGGCGCGGTCGCGCAGGACGAGCACGATCGCCCGCCTCACCGGAACGACCGACAGCGGCTCGTTCGACGCATTGAGCACGAGGGCCCTCGCCATGACGGCAGGCTACCAGCGACGTTCGAACGGCCGGACGCCAAGGGGTACGGGGCGGCGCGGCGCCGACCCCGCCACCTCGCCCCAGTGATTGATTCACTTCGACCACGCTGCGAGACTGAGGCACCACGGAACGGAGAAGTGCTGTGCGGGTCGTCGGGTATGTCCGGGAGGCAACCGGGGTGGAAACCGGTCAGCCTGCGTTCGCCCAATCCGAGAAGATCCGCCGCTGGGCCGCCAACACCGGGCACCAACTCGTCGCCATCTGCCAGGACGTCCGCACCCCGGGGCGGGCCCTCGGACGGGAAGGGTTCCGCGCCATGGTCGGCATCGTCGCCGCCGGACAGGCCGACGGCGTCATCGTGCCCGACCTCTCGGCGCTCTCGACGGACAAGATCACCCAAGAAGTCGTCATCTGGGACCTGCGGCGCCGCGAGGTGGCGGTGCTCTCGGCCGACGACGACGAATCCGAACAGCTCGCCGACCCGCCCCGCGATCAGCTCCGGCTCATCGTGCGCGACGTGCTCGCCAAGGCGACCCGCCACGAGGAGAGCCTCGCCTTCCTCCGTGAACTGCCCCAGACCCAACCCGAACCGGTGATCACCCTGGAGGACTCGTCCGACGTGATCGTGGAACTGATTCCCGCTCCCCGCGCCGCCGCCCTCCCGCAGGAGATCCTCAAACCGGCTCGGTGAGCGCCATCCACGCCGCCTGGGCCACCGCGAAGGAACGGCCCGCCTCCACCACCGCAGCCCCGGCCCGGTACTCGGCGCCCCCGACCTCGATCACGACGGTGACGCTGTGGGCGTCGCCCACCGTCTCGTCGTGAATCCCCACCACCAGGGGCGGCGGGTTCGCCCCCACCAGGTCGGCGACGGCCGCCACCACCGCCTCGTCGAGACCCTTCCCGGTGGAACGAGCCCGGCGCTCGACTCGGGAGCCATCCCGGCCCACCACCTGTACCATCACGCCGGCGCCACCCTCCTCCACCATCACCACGTCGAGGACCGGCGGCGAGATCGGCCGCGACACCGGCACCGGCCCGGCCTCCGCCTCGGACCCTTCGCCGGACGGAGTGGCCTCGGGGGGCACCATCACAGTGCGGTGCCCGGTGGCGCCTTCCCGGCCGCCCTGGGGAAACGCCACCACCGAGGCGGCGCCCGGCGGCGGAGGAGGACCGGACGTGGAGATCGGGTTGGGTGCCACGGTCGAGCGCATTCCATGGGTCGCCAGCACCCGCTGCACCGCCAGACCCACCCGATCCGGATCGGCTCCGGCGGCGAGCTGCACCCGCACCCCGGAGACCCCGTCGTCGTCATCGAGTTCGGCCCCGTCGATGCCGGGTATGGCCAGCAGCTCGTCGCGGAGGGAATCGGCGGCCACGATCACGCCCTTCTCGTCGCCGGCGACACCCGCTGCCGGCGCCGCCATTGCAGGTAGGCCACCAACTCTCCGGGTGAGGGCGACCCATCCGGATCGCCGTAGGCGGTCAGCATCCGCCACTGCACGTAGGCACGATCGGGATTCGGCAGGAACGGGGGACGCCGCCACCACCCTCGGCGTGAGAACGCGGCAAGGGTGCGCACCCCCTCAATCCAGAGAGAGGGCCGCCGTCCGACAGCCCAAGCAGCACCCCACGACCACATTGGAACGCATCGTACCGCGACGCCGTTGTTCGGGGCGGATTCCAAAACCAGGGCTCACTGATATCCTTCATGGGCCGCGGCCGACGATGCAGCAAGGAGCACACGTGACGGTCACCGCCCAGCACCTCCACTGGTTCAGGCAGCACTTCGATGCCATCGCCGACAACATCGAGCGGGTCATCCAAGGCAAGCGCGAGACGATCGAGCTGGTCACCACGTGTCTCCTCTCCGGTGGCCACCTCCTCATCGAGGACGTGCCCGGCGTCGGGAAGACCCTCCTGGCGAAGTCACTGGCCCGCTCCATCGACTGCAGCTTCCAGCGCATCCAGTTCACCCCCGACCTGCTCCCCTCCGACGTCACCGGGGTGTCGGTGTGGGACCGCGATTCGTCCCACTTCGTGTTCCGTCCCGGCCCGGTCTTCGCCAACGTCCTGCTCGGCGACGAGATCAACCGTGCCAGCCCCAAGACCCAATCTGCCCTGCTGGAAGCCATGGAGGAGTACCAGGTCACCGTCGATGCCGTGACCCGGCCCCTCGGCCCCCCGTTCATGGTGGTCGCCACCCAGAACCCGATCGAGCACGAAGGCACCTACCCGTTGCCCGAGGCCCAACTCGACCGCTTCATGATGCGGCTCACCATGGGATACCCGGAACGGGACAAGGAACTGGAGATGCTCCACACTCACGGCGACCACTCCACCTACGAGGACCTCGGTTCCGTCGTCACCGGCAACGACGTGGTGCATATGGCCGACATCGCCCGCCATATCCACGTCGCCGACGTGATCGGCTCCTACCTGGTCGACCTCTCCGAAGCGTCACGGAACGACCCCGACGTGCTCCTCGGGGCCTCCCCACGCGCCACGCTGTTCCTGCAGCGGGCCGCCCGCACCCACGCCGCCAGACAGGGGCGGGAGTACGTGGCCCCCGACGACGTCAAGGCGATGCTGCACCCCGTTCTCAACCACCGGCTGATCCTGCGTCCCGAGGCACAGATGCGCGGCGTCACCGTCGCCGACATCGTGGAAGGCATCCGCGCCGGTGTCGTCGTCCCGGGAACCCGGGCGGCGGTCTGATGCCCACCATCCGAGGCTGGGCCGCCCTCGGAGCGGCACTGGCGCTCGTCATCTTGTGGGTCGTCTTCGGCGAGCAGCTCCTGCTCGCCTCCGCCCTCTTCCTGGTGCTCTCGGTCCTCCTCGGGATGCTGTCGGTGCGGCGGGCTGCACCCCGGATCGGGGTGGAACGCACCATCACCCCGTTCCAGGTCCACGACGGCGACCGCGCCATCGTCGAAATCTCGCTCGTCTCCCACCGTCGCATCTCCCAGGCGATCACCGAAGACGTGGTGCAGCGTCTCGGCACCGCCTCCTTCGTCGCCGACCGCATCGAACCGGACGAGCCGATGCTGGCCCGCTACGAGGTGCTGTGCCGACCCCGCGGCGTCTATCAGGTCGGCCCGGCGGCGGTGAAGGTGCGAGACCCCCTCGAGATGGCGGAATTCGCGGCCCGGGACCGCGCCATCGACCGCCTCGTCGTCTACCCGGTGGTCGAGGACCTGCAAGGGATCCCGATCACCCGCGGCCAGGATCCCAATGCCACCTCGGCTCGCGCCAACTACTCGCAGGCCGGCGGCGAGGATTTCTACACCCTGCGGGAGTACCAGCGCGGCGACGATTTGCGCCGGGTCCACTGGCCCTCCTCGGCGCGCCGCGACGAGCTGATGATCCGTCAGCTCGAAACGCCCTGGCAGTCCCGTGCCCTCGTGATACTCGACCCGCGAGCCAACGCCTATCCCACGGGAGACCACTTCGAACATGCGGTACGCGGCGCCGCCTCCGTCACCCGGCACCTGTACCGCAACGGCTTCAGCCCGGTCGTCTGGACCGGTTCCGGCGCCGAGACCCCGGTGAGCGGGTCGGACTCCTACCGCACGGTGATGGAGGGTCTCGCCACCATCGCGCCGATCCCCGACCTCGACCTTCGCGCCCTCATGCACCGGCTGCGGCGCCGCGGTCTCAGCGGAGGAGCCCTGGTGCTCGTCACCGGCCGGCCCGACCTGGCATCGGTGCCCGCCCTCCATCTCCTGGCACGCGACTTCACCCGGACCGTCGTCATGGCGGCCACGACCCACGACAACGACGCCACGCTCCAGATGCGCCTGACCGGGTCGGTACTCGTCCTGGCCGGGCCCGGCTCCAATTGGGCCCCCGCGTGGCGAGAAGCATTGGAACAGGCATGGTCTACCGCTACAGCTGGCTAGCGGGGATCGCCGCCCTGCTCCTCGCCTTCGCCGGCCTCAACCAGCTGCTGCGCCCCACCGTCACCGGACCGCCGTGGCAGCCGGTGGTCCTCGCCGGAGCGGTGCTCGGCATCGCCATCACCTGGGCCGCCCTCAGCTTCCGGCTCCACATCGGGCTCGCGGTGGCCGTCAACGTGCTCGCCATGATCGTCGCCGTCGCCCGGATCGCCGCCCCCGACACCACCAGCCTCCTCCTCCCCACCGGCGACACCTTCTCGGAGGTGGGCGAGCAACTCTCCCAGGCCTTCTCGCTCATCCGCCACGGCCTCGAACCGGTGATACCCCTCAGCGGCATCGTCGTCATCCTCATGGTGGTGATGTGGACCGCCGGCATCCTCCTGGCGTGGGGGTTGCTGCGAGGCCACCCCTACGTGGCGCTCATCCCGCCGCTCGTCATGGTGCTCCAGTTCGCCACCATGGACCGCGCCGACACCGGCGCCGGACGGATCCTCCTCTCCCTGCTCCTCGTCGCCGGCTGCCTCCTCGCCGTCACCCTCGATCAGCGCGACCAGACCGCGGGCCGCATGGTGCGACGCGGCGGCTGGCGTCCCACGGCGCAATCCCGCCTGGGAGGATCGGCCGTCGTCCTCATCGGCCTCACCATCGTCGGAAGCCTCTTCGGCGTGGCGACGCTGAAGGGCGCCGTCCCCCGCGACGGGGTGATCGACTGGCGAGGCCGCACCGGCCTGACCGGCGACTTCTACGGCAGCGTGTCCTACAACCCGTTCATCGGGATCCAACAATCGCTCGTCAGCAACACGAACACCCCTCTCTTCCGGGCCCGCATCACCGGTGACCTCCCCGCCGACCACATCTACTTCCAGCTGGTCACGATGGAGATGTACGGGGGCAACCAGTTCTTCGCGCAACACCCCGAGGTGGTCCCCCTCAACGAGCAGCCGTGGGAGCTGGCGGGCTACCAGTTCGGCGGCGAGACCGCCACCGTCGTCACCGACATCGTCATCGACCGGCTCGCCCAGGACTGGATCCCCGAGGCCTACGCCCCGGTCGACGTCACCGCCGACCGCACCTTCCTCGAAACGCTGCGCGTGCGCCGTGACGACGCCGCCCTCCGCCTCGAAGGCGGCCTCACGCTGCCGGGCATGAGCTACACGGTCGAATCGGAGGTCCCGATCCTCGATCCGGCGCTCCTCGTCGCCACCCCCGACGGACAGCTGTCGCCCTCCTTCCAGGAGGCGCAGGACGCGGCCGAACCGGTCCCGGTCCCGGTGGAGGGGTCAGGCAGGATGACGCCGCCCGACGTGGATCGATTCCTCCAACTCCCCGACGACCTCGACCCGGCGTTGGAGGACCTCGCCCGGGACCGTACCGCCAACCTGGAGACGGCGTTCGAGAAGGGGATCGCCCTCGAGGCGTGGTTCCACTCCAGCGCCTTCCGCTACTCGACCGACATCCAGCCCGGCCACGCCGCCTCCGAACTCGACGCCTGGCTCCTCGACGAGAACTCGCCCAACTTCCACACCGGATACTGCGAGAACTTCGCCACCGCCATGGCCGTGCTGGCCCGCATGGTCGGAGTGCCGTCCCGGGTGGTGCTCGGCTTCACGCCCGGGGAACCCGACCCGGACAATCCCGGCGTCGTCATCGTGCGGGACCGCAACGCCCACGCCTGGGTGGAGTTGTGGATCCCCGGAGTCGGCTGGGTCCGCTTCGACCCCACGCCCCGCGGCGACGGCGCGACCCCGACGACCTACACCGATGTCGCCGGCGCCCTCGGCTTCGATCTCACCGACTACCTCGACGTCCCCGATCCGTCCTTCATCCCGACGCTGCCAGGCCAGGCCCGCCGCCCCGACCAGTTCGACGAAGGGGAGGATGGGCCGGTCTCCGCCAGCGATCTGCTCGCGGACTCCTCCGGTCTCGATCTCCCCGGGTGGCTCACCGTGACGCTGCCGGCGGCGATCATCGTGGGGTTGCTGGTGCTCGCCATCCCCACGGTGAAGTGGCGGAGGAAACGACGCCGCCTCCGCCGTCTCGAGCAGGGCGACGTCACCGCCGCCTGGGAGGAGATCGTGGCCCGGCTCACCGACCTGGGCCAGCCCCCCGATGCCGCGCTCACCCCCAATGAGCTCGCCGCCGCCATCGACCCGGCCATGCGCCCTCTCGCGTCGGTGTACGGCAGGGCCGTCTACGGACCCGAGGGCGGCGTCAACCCGGCCCATGTCGCCACCGCCCGCGCCTCGTTCGATCACACGGCCGCGGTGCTGACGTCACGGTTCGGTGTGGGGCAGCGGTTCCTCGCGTGGTACCGGCCAGGGTCGCTCAAGACGCGACGCGGCACCGGCACACGGTCACACTGAGCGTCGAGAAGCCAGATCCGGACGGTCAGCCGGTGGCTTCCACCTCGGAGAGCACGTCGTCCTCGACTCGCCGCAGCATGCCGAGGAACTGATCGCGATCGAGCTCGAATCGGGTGATGTCTTCCTCGACCGAGACCGCGATCTCGTTGATGGCAACGAAGAAGGAGAGCTGGCCCTGGCGAAGGGCATCGAGGAGTTCTTCCTCGTCCTGCGCGACCCGGAAGATGGTCTGCCCGTCGGTCACGAGCTTCACCGAGGCGAGGTGGGTGTCCATATCCGCGGTGCGCCGCAGGTAGTCCCAGGCCCGGCGCACCCGCTGCACCGACATCCCGTTGTCGAGGAGGCTCTTGACGACTCGGAGAGCGACGAGGTCACGAAACGAGTAGAGCCTGCGCCTCCCCGGCCGTCCCCCCGTGGATTGAATCGAAGGTGTGACGAGATTGACCTTGTCCCAGTATCGGAGTTGATGTGCGCTGCAGGCGGTGAGCCGCGAAGCCTGTTGCGCCGTGAAACCTTCCAACACCCCTCCCTCACACCGGGATCCAAGGACTGCCGCAGCCACGCCTGCGGCCGTTCCCACACCTTCTCGTCCAAACGTGCAACGTCGTCGGGACGGTCACTCTAGCCGTCTCGACGCCACCTCTGTCGGGTGCGTTCCAGCCACGCCTCGAGGCGTCCCGGAACACCGTCGCCTCCCCCCTTACGGAGGTTCACCGTGAGCCAACCAGCCGAGGAGAGCATCACGATGAAGCCGGCAACCGCGATCCAAGGCGAGCTCGTGAAGGAGAGGAGCATCACGATCAGACCCACGCCGAAGCCGATCAGGGCGAGACGCCGCCAACGACGGCCCGCCGAGCGCAGCGTCGTCTTGGCAACGGTCTCAGCGAGCTTCGGATCCTCCTGATAGAACTGGCGCTCGATCTCCTCGAGGATCCGCTGCTCTCGCTCGTTCAGCGGCATGCGATCGTCTCCACCTCGCGGATGGCCGGATGACGCAAGTATACCGCCGCCATGTCCTACGAACGCCCTGGTTTCTCACCTGAATCGGGCCCGTCCGGCGGCGGTGGGACGAGGCGCGCCGGCACCACCGACTCGTCCCCGAATCGTGCCCGCACCTGTTCCGCCGCCTCCGCCGCAGCGTCGCGGGCACGCCGGTCGAGAGTGAGCTGGCGCGGCGCCGCGGTGGCGCTGAGCCCGACCGCGGCGAGGCCGAGGAGTCGAATGCCGCGGTCCCCCACCCCGGCCCGCCGGTACAGCAACTGGGCGCCGTCCCACAGCGCAGGGGTGTGGTCCACCGGCGTGGGCAGGGTGAGGGAGCGGCTCACGGTGGTGAAGTCACCGAAGCGCACCTTGAGGGTCAGCGACCGGCCGGCCCGGCCCCCGCGCCGGAGGCGGGCCGAGAGGCGGTCGCACAGCCGGAGCAGGGCGGCTTCGATCGCTTCGGGTTCGACGAGGTCGTGCTCGTAGGTCGCCTCGACCGAGATCGACTTCACCGTCTCCTCGGGGACGACCTCCCGATCGTCGATGCCGCGCGCCAGCGCCGCCAGATGCCGTCCCAGGCTGCGGCCCACCCGCCGTTCCAGCACGCCGCCCGGGACCGCCGCCAGCTCTCCCACGGTGGCGACACCGAGGACCTCGAGCTGCGCCAGGGTCGCTTCGCCGACTCCCCACAGCCGCCGCACCGGCATCGGATGGAGATAGGCCAGTTCGCTCCCCGCCTCCACCAGGAAGAGGCCGTCCGGCTTGGCGTCCTCGGAGGCGAGTTTGGCGAGGAACATCGAGGTGGCGATGCCGACCGAGGCGGGGAGCCGGAGATCCTGACGGATCCTGCGCCGGAGCGCGGTACCGACCGCGGTCGGGCTCGGGTAGTGGTGGCGGAGGCCACCGATGTCGAGGAAGGCCTCGTCGACGGAGAGCCCCTCCACCAGCGGGGTGAACGTGTCGAGCAGGGTGAAGAGGCGGGCCGACACCTCGCCGTAGGCGGCGCCGTCGGGAGGCAGGAACCGCGCCCGCGGGCAGAGCCGGCGGGCCTCTCCGATCGGCATCGCCGACCGGACCCCGACCCGGCGCGCCTCGTAGCTGGCCGACGCCACCACCCCGCGCCGGCCCAGGCCCCCGACCACCACCGGCACGCCGCGCAGGGTTGGGTCGCGCAGCCTCTCCACCTCCACGAAGAAGGCGTCCATGTCGACGTGGAGGAACCGCTCCTCGAAGCGCTCCATCGGGCCCACGGTACCCAACGGGCGTGACATGACGGTCGAGCCTTCCCGGCGATCTGCCAGACTCCGCGCCATGGCGCCCATCCACCTCGTCCGCCACGGCGAAGTCGACAACCCGCACCACGTCGTCTACGCCGACCTCGCCGGCTACCCGCTCAGCGAACGGGGCCGGCGCCAGGCCGCGGCCGCGGCGGAACGGCTCGCCGCCGCCCCCGTCGTCGCAGTGATCGCCTCACCGCTGGAACGGGCCGTCGAGACCGCCACCATCATCGCCGCCCTCCACCGGCTCAGCCCGGTCGTCGACGAGTCCCTGTTCGAGTGGCGGCTCGCCTCCCGCTGGGCGGGAGTGACGTGGGAGGACCTGCCTGACCGCTTCCCCGGCGAGCTGGAGCACTACCTGCGGGCGCCCGACACCTTGCCCGCGGTCGAGCCTCTGCACGAGGTGGCGGATCGGGTCGCCGCCGCCGTCACCCGATGGCGGGCCCGGGTCCCCGACGGCGACCTGGTGTTCGTCTCCCATCAGGACCCGGTCCAGGCGGGACGGCGCGCCCTCACCGGCGGGGACCTCACCGACTTCCATCGCGCCAAACCCGGCCACGCCGCGGTCATCACCCTGGTTCCGGGCGCCGGTCCGTCCGCCCTCTGGCGCGAGGTCTCGTTCTGGGAACCCGCCCAGGGGGTGCGGTTCCCCCCGCTGGAGGGCGAGGCAGGCGCCTGATCACGCGCCATCTTCCCCTCTCTCCGACCGCGATAATGCCGGCATGACCCGTGTCCCGTTCCTCGTCGCCGCGCTGTCGATGGTGGCGGCCCTCGCCTGGGCGGCCCGCCTCGCCACCGACCCGGATCCGCTCGCCGGCCCGTCGGCCCTGTTGGTGTCGGGAGGGATCCTCGGGTTCGGGCTCATCACCACCACCGGCCTGCTGCTGAGCCGGGGCCGGTGGGCCCGCAACGTGGCCCTCGCCCTCGGCGGCTTCGAACTGGCGATGGCGGCCGTGGTCGACCTCGACGCGGTCACGATCGGGGCCACCGTCCTCAGCGGCGCCGCCCTCGTCGCGGTCGGCGGCCCCTGGCTCGACGGCTGGTTGCGGCGCCGGCCCGCGGCGGGAGCGCCCGGCCCGAGGCCGCTCCTGGTGACGATCGGGGCTCTCGCGCTGGTACCGGCGCTCGGCCTCGTTGCCCCAGGCGGGGTCGGGGCGGCGCACCTCGTGCTGGCCGCAACCGCGGTGGCGTCCGCCTGGGCCTACGCCCGCTCCCACCCATGGGGCCTGTGGGCCTTCCGGGTCATGGTCCCGGCGATCGGTATCCCCGCCGTGCTCGCCTCCCCGTTCCTGGGGGGTCTCGTCCTCGCCGCCGGCCTCGCCGCCCTCACCGCCGTCGCCTGGACCCGGGAGGCCCGCCTCGCGGTCGACCCCGAACTCGCCACCCTCCCCGGACCGCGCCCCGTCCCCCGGCGCCGGGAGGCATCGTGACCTCGCGCGGACCGCTGCTCCTCCCCGCCGCCCTGTCCGCCGCGGTCGGCGCCGCGGCCGGTCTGCTCATGCTGGAGGGGAGCTGGGGGGCGGCCGGCGGTGCCGCCATCGGCCTCCTGGTGGCTGCCGCCGTCTGGTTCACCGGCATCCGATGGATCGTCGCCGGCCCAGTGGTGCTGGGCGGCGCCGCCGGCGGGTTCCTCGGTGCCGGCATCGTGCACACCCTGTGCCGTCCCGACGGGTGCGGGGGGCTCGAAGCCGTCGCCGCGACCCTCACCGGCGTTGGGGCGATGGTGGGAATCGGGCTCGTCATGGCGCTGGCGCTGCGCTCGTTCGAGGAGTACCGCCGCGCCATCGAAGAGGAGCGGCCACCCCCCACCGTGGGATGCGAGACCGGCGAGGACTCCTGACCGGCCGGATCGATCAGGCCGCGCCGAACACCAACGCCACGTTGTGTCCCCCGAACCCGAACGAGTTCGACATGGCGGTCGAGATCGACACCTCCCGCGCCTCGTTGGGCACATAGTCGAGGTCGCATTCCGGGTCGGGAGTGGTGTAGTTGATCGTCGGCGGCAGCACTCCCTCCCGGATCG
>CAZQUB010000036.1:12096-13828 GCA_964596225.1 uncultured Acidimicrobiaceae bacterium | reverse complement strand
CCGAGACCGTCGATCTCGGATCCCGCTACGACATCGACATCCCCGCCACCGAACCGGCGTGGCCCAACGAACTCAATCCCGAGGCGAGCCGTTACGGCTTCGAAATCCTCGGGACACCCACCACCCTGCGTGTACCGTTGCCTCAGTCGGTGACCGTCACCGGCGCCTTCGTCATCGTCGTTCCGGAGGGGAGCCCATGAGACGACGTACCTCGCCGCCGATCCTGCTGGGTGCCTTCCTCCTCCTGGTGGCGGCCGTCCCGGCCGGTGCCCGCGATTACTTCATCGACGATGAGGGATCGGTTCACGAGCCGGCGATCAACGCCGTCGCCGCGGCGGGGATCACGCTCGGGTGCAACCCCCCGACCAACGACCGCTTCTGCCCCAGCCGGCCGGTGACCCGGGGCGAGATGGCGTCGTTCCTGGTGCGGGCCCTCGACCTCCCCGCCGCCTCCCCGGCCGGGTTCGTCGATACCGCCACCTCGGTCCATGCCGCCACCATCGATTCCCTCGCCGCCGCCGGGATCACCTACGGCTGCGACCCACCCGACTACGACCGGTACTGCCCGGGCGACGCCGTCACCCGCGGGCAGATGGCGGCCTTCCTGGTGCGGGCCCTCCACTACACCGCCGACGGCGGAGGCGATCGGTTCGTCGACGACGACGACTCGGTGTTCGAAGCCGACATCGACAAGCTCGCCACCGCCGGAGTCACCTTCGGGTGCAACCCTCCGGACAACGACCGGTTCTGCCCGAACGACGCCGTCACCCGTGAGCAGATGGCGTCGTTCCTCACCCGGGCCCTCGACCTCGAGATTCCCGCCGAGACGATCACGGTGTCGAGCGTTCAGGAGTTGGACGGGGTCGCCATCGGGACGTCGGAGACCACGGCGGTGGCGCAACTCACCGCCCTCTTCGGCACCCCGACCAGCGACACCCCGGAACGCTGCCCCTACTTCCTGACCGATCCCAACATGCGCCATGTGACGTGGGGGTCGCTCACCGCCGCCTTCCGCACCACGGCGTCGGGGAGCGAGCCGTTGGGGTTCGTCGGGTGGCGCTACAAGCTCGAACCCGACCTGGACCCGGCCGCCGGGGGCCCGACTCCCGACCAGTTCGAGCTGCCGTACGGCACCGCCTTCCTCGACCCCATCGGCGATCCGGCGGCGGCGTCGGGCGGCACGGTGGAGACGACGCCGTTCACGTTCATCGTGCTCGACCTCGGCGACTACCTGTTCGAGGCGCCGGGGATCAGCGTCGATCTCGACGCCCCGGTGGACGGGATCCGCCAGGGATACGGGTGGGATTGCGAATGAGCGGCGACAGAGGCGCTTCAGGCGGCCCGGAGACCGGCCGAAACCCAAGGGATGCCGGTTCCCGATGCCCGGTGGAAGGGTATGAAGAGAGCTGATCGGACGACGGTGACGGTGGCGCTCCGCCTGGCGACGGCGCTCACCATGGTGGTGGGTCTGCTGGTGGGTGCGGCCGGCGCCGCCGGCGCCGCCGAGCTCCCTCCGGGGGGCAGCTTCGTCGACGACGACCTCAGCGTGCACCAGGCCAGCATCGAGGCGATCGCGGCCGCCGGCATCACCGCAGGGTGCAACCCGCCCGCCGACGACCGCTACTGCCCCACCCAATCCGTCACCAGGGGTCAGATGGCAGCCTTCCTGGTGCGGGCCCTCGACCTCCCCGCCGCCGGGTCCGCCGGCTTCACCGACATCGCAGATTCCGTC
>CAZQUB010000036.1:3886-11996 GCA_964596225.1 uncultured Acidimicrobiaceae bacterium | reverse complement strand
ATCGCAGATTCCGTCCACGCCGCCGACATCGACGCCATCGCCGCCGCCGGGATCACTCTTGGCTGCAACCCGCCCGACGACGACCGCTACTGCCCCGCCCAATCCGTCACCAGGGGCGAGATGGCGTCGTTCCTCACCCGCGCCCTCGGCCTGGAGCCGCTCACCCCGCCCCCGGCGCCGTTCCATCTGATGGCGAGCTTCACCACCCACCACAACTGCTGTGAGACGCGGGTGGCGGCGGTGCATTCCATCGCCGACCGCCTCGACGGGGTGTGGGTGCTGCCCGGCGATACGTTCTCGGTGCTGGATCGGATCGGCGAACGGGTGCAGAGCGGGAACTGCCAGACGTCGACCACCTTGTTCAATGCCTTGTACTACGCCGGTCTCGACGAGGTGGAGCACCGGCCCCACAGCGTCAACTTCGCCCGCTACCCCGACGGCATCGAGTCGACACTGATCCCGGGCGCGGTCGATCTCAAGTTCCGCAACGACACCGCTCATCCGCTCCAGATCCGCACCTCCTACACCGGCACGTCGGTGACGGTGGAGCTGTGGGGCGACAACGACGGCCGCAGTGTCGTCGGGGACTTCAGCCCGGAGACCGGAACCGTGCTCGACGTGGTGAGCGTGGGAGGACCGAATGCCCGGATGGTGACCAGCTCGGTGGTGGGGAGCGGCCGCACCTACCATGTCACCCGCACCATCACCTCGCGGGAGGGGTCGACGTCCGAGACGTGGACGTGGACCTACGCCTATTGAGCGTGAGGTTGCCGCCTCGATCCGGCTCCACCCTACGCGGGGCCTCAGTCTGAGGACAACCCGAGTGCCCGTACCAGGAAGCTCGCCATCTCGGCGCGGGTGAGGGTCCGCTCCGGGCAGAAAGCGGTGTTGTCGGGTGGGTTGCACCCGATCGTGATGCCGTGGTTCTTGAGCTTGTTGATCGAGACCTCGAAGGGGCTGGCGTCGTCGTCGATGAAGAAGTCGGTCTCGTCCGGGTTGGTGTAGCCGAAGGCCCGCACCAGGAACTCCGCCATCTCCTCCCGGCGCAGCGGGTCGTTGGGGCAGTACTGCTGCTCGGTACACCCGAAGGCGATCCCGGCGGCGGCGAGGGCGTTGATGTCGCCCTCGAATTCGCTCCACCCGTCGTCATCGAAGGCGTCGTCCTGGACGTCGGGGAGGTCGAGGGCCCGGCGCAGGAACGCCGTGATCTGGCCTCGTGTCAGCTGCCGTTCCGGGCAGAACTGGTCGTTGATCGGCGGGTTGCATCCGTAGGTGACGCCGGCGGCGGCGATGAGGTCGATGTCGAAGCGGTGCACCGAGGTCTCGTCGTCCCAGAACGTGCCGTCGTAGCCGGCGGCGACGGGGGCGGAGAGCTTGATGGCGGCGTCGACGTAGGGGGTGGGGTTGACGACGACGCCGCCGGGTTGGTGCAGCTCGAAGTGGAGGTGCGATCCGACTTCTTCGGCGTTGCCGGAGTCGCCGACGTAGCCGATGAGCTGGCCGGCCTGGACGTGGACGCCCTGGGTGATGCCGGGGGCGAAGCCCCATCCCTGACCGTCGTCGGTGCCGGGGGTGTCGTTGTTGAGGTGGATGTACCACGATTCCCACCCGTCGTCGTGGCGGAGGGCCATGGAGCAACAGTCGCCACCCTGCTCGTCATGCATCCAGCCGACGGTGCCGGAGGCGACCGCGATCACCGGCGTCATCTTGGGGGCGATCATGTCGACGCCGTGGTGCTCGCGGGTGCCGCCGTCGCGCTCGGCACCGAAGGTGTCGGTGTAGTGGGTGTCCCCGATGATGGGGAAGTACATCTCGTAGGTGTCGTCGGCGCGGGCAGGCGCCGGGGCGGCGAAGGAAACGGCGACGAGCGAGGACGCCACGACGAGGAATGCCACCAGGGCGCGGCGGGAACGGGGACCTCCACCCATCTTGGAGCCATCGGCACCACGGCCGGAAATCTTGAATGCCGTCTCCGTCACCGGTACGTGACGTCGAGCCGCCGCGGCACCACCTCGACGAAGACCCGACCGGGCGGCAACGTGAACGAGGCCCCCGAGTCGTCGACGAAGACCCAGCCGTCGGCCTGGGCGGAACGGAACCAGCGGCCGGTGCGGACCTCGCCGCCGTGGAACACGAGCAGGTCGCCGGAGCCGATGACGTCGAAGGTGGGGACGTCGGCGCCGGCCGAGTCGTGGTAGCCGGCGGAACGCTGGGCCGCCAGCAGCACCACGACGGTGTCGGTGGAGAAGGGACCCAGCTCGGCTTGGTAGGTGGGGTAGACCTGGAACGGCGTGCCGTTGACGGTCCGGGTGTAGCCGCCGCTCCCGGCGTCGTAGCTCCAGGTGACGTCGGCGACCCCGGAGAAGGGGATCTCGACGTCGGTGGCGGGCTCCCCGCCCAGGTCCTCACCGCCGAACGGGAACACCGCAACCGGCGGCGGCCCCACCCCGGCCCTCTGCTCGATGAGCGGGATGGTGGCGACGAGGTGGTAGGGGCGGCGGCGTTCGGTGACCTGGAACACACCGTCGGAACCCTCGTCGAGGATGTCGATCCCGGCTGCGGTCAGCTCCCGGTACACGAAGTCCTGCCCCCCGGTGGTGACCAGGAGGGGCCGGAACGGGGCGAGCAGGTCGGCGTCGACCGGCCGCACCGACCGGATCGGCCCGACAACGTCGGGTTCGTTCTCGAAGAAGAGGGCGGTGAAGCGGGTCGCTCCCCCTTCCACCGGGACTTCGATGATCATCTCGGCGTCCTGGATACCGATGGGGGGACCGGCTTCGGGGGCGTTGTCGACCTTGACCGCGATCACCCGGTCGTTGCGGGGCGAGGTGAGGGCGACCCCGGTGAGCGGGTTCTGGTCGGCGGGTACCGACTCCCCGGCGGTGACGTCGGGGACGAGCGGAACGGTGGTCTCGGACGGGGTCGACGTGGCAACGGTGGTGCCGGAGGCGGCATCCGTGCCGGGTTCCTCGCCGCCGCCGGACCCGAGGATCACGACCAGCAGCACGACCACGAGGACCACCGCCGCGGCGGCGATCGTCCCGTACAGGATGGGTCGGGCCCGCACCCTGAACAGCAGGTCGTCGAGGCGGCTGGGCGTCCCCGGCCGGCGATCCTGAGGCTCCACTCCACTCCTCCCGGTCCGGGCCGATGGTAGGCGGCGACCGGAATCTAGCGGCGGGGAGAGGGGCCGGCACGGCGGTAGAGTCCGGCGTGAGCATCGTGGCACCACCGGATCTCACCGTCGTCGTCCTCGCCTGGGACCAGCTCGAGCTGACCCGGGCGTGTGTCGCGTCGTTGCGGGCCCACACCGACGTCGCCTTCGAGCTGATCGTCGTCGACAACGGCTCGGCCCGGGAGGCCGCCGCCTTCGCGTCGGAAGCCGCCGACGTCGCCGTCCTCAACGCCGAGAACCGTGGCTTCGCCGCCGGGATGAACCAGGGCTTGGAGGCGGCGACGGGGCGGCTCGTCGCCTTCGTCAACAACGACACGGTGTTCCCGCCGCAGTGGGCGAGCCGGCTGGTCGCCACGATGGACGGGGTGCCGGACGCCGGTCTGGTGCTCCCCGCGGTCACCGCGGCCGGCAATCAGGCGTCGGTGCGGCAGGAGCCGGGAGACGGCGTCGTCACCTTCCCGCCGTTCCGGGCCATTCCGAGCGGGGTGGTCTACCTGGCGAGGCGGGACGTCATGGAGGAGCTGGGCGGCTGGAACGAGCGCTACCCGGTCGCCAGTGGCGAGGACCTCGACCTGCTCTTCACGTTCTGGAGCAACGGGCTGGCGGTGGTGCTCGACGAGCGGGTGCTGGTGGAGCACGTCTCGGCGGCGACGATCGCGGCCAAGCTCCCCAACCGCAGCGCCGTCTACCGGGCCAACCGGCTGCTGTTCGCCCGCCGTTGGAGCGTCGCCGACCCGGCGGACATCCCCCGCCTTGCCGCCTGTCCCCCCGACCGGTTCGCCGCCAACCTGGAGCAGGCCCGGATCGCCGGGACCTGGATGCGGAAGTGGTTCGAGGCGATGGACGCCGCCGCCGAGGCGCAGCGCCCGGCCCGCCAGGCCCCCGCCCCGCCCCCACCGCCGGCCCCCAAGCCGGCACGGCGGTGCCGCCTGGCAGAACGGTGCCCGCTGCGCCGTGCCGTGTCCCGTCTGAGAGCGCGACTTCGCCGCTGAGGGTGCAGTGGCGGCAGGGCCCGTCCCTGCCGCCCCTGATCGCTACCCTCCTGTCACGTGAACCTCGACCTCGACCCGGTGGGAGGGCGCCGGCACCGCGCCAGACGCTGGTCGGTCGTGGCCGGCACCGCGATCGGGCTCGCCGGCGCCGCCTTCGTCATCCGGACCCTGCTCCGTGACCGGGAAGCCGTGACCGACGCGGTGGCCCACGCCCGACCCGGCCTGCTGGCGCTCGCGCTCCTTCTCGGAGGGTTCGGCATGGTGAGTATCGGGATCGCATGGCACACCGCGGTGCGGGTGCTGGGCGGATCGATCGGCCTGCTCCCGACGTTGCGGGCCTACTTCGTGGGCCAGCTCGGCAAGTATGTGCCCGGTGGGGTCTGGGCGGTGATGGGGCGCGGCGAGTGGGTGCGCAGTGCCGGCGTACCGGGTGCGGTCGCCTACAGCAGCGTGCTGCTGTCGATGGGGTCGGTGTACCTCGCCGCAGTGCTGCTGGCGGCGACCCTGGTGCCGGTGGCGGGGCTCTTCGGATCGAACGGCGACGCCCGCTACGGATTCGTCTTGTTGCTGCTCCCGCTGGGTTTTGCTCTGCTCCATCCCCGGCTGGTGCACGCGATGCTGCGCGGCCTGCGGCGGGTCACGGGCCGCGACCTGGCGGTGCAGGTTCCCCGGTGGGGCATCTCCTCGGCGGTGGTGCTGCAACAGGTCCCGAGCTGGCTGCTGATCGGCCTGGCCACCTACTCGGTGGCGGTCGCCTTCGGCGAAGCCGGCTCGGTGGTGAACATCGTGGCCGCCACTGCGATCTCCTGGGTGGTGGGGTTCGTCGTGCTACCGGTCCCCGGCGGGATCGGGGTGCGGGAGACCGCTTTCGTAGCATTGGCCACGTCGCTCTCGCCCGCCATCGCAGCCACGGTGGCCGTGGCGGCCCGCCTCGTCTTCGTCGTCGTCGACGCCACCGGAGCCGCGGTCGCCACCCTGGTGAGTCGTCGGGGACGGACCCCCGGCCGGTAGGCTGACCGAGGCGGAGAGGCTTCGACGGCGACGGCCCCGGTGGCCGAGTGAGCACGGAGCGGAGGACATGCACGACCTGACTGCCGTCATCGAGAACGACCTCTGCATCGGTTGCGGCGCCTGCGCCGCCGCCGACCCGTCGATCACGCTCCGTCTCCATCCCACCAAGCAGATCTTCGAACCCGACCACCCCGGCAACGAGGTGGCGGCCTCGGTCTGTCCCGCCATCTCGGTCGACTACGCCGGGTTGCAGGCGGAACGCTTTCCCGGTGCGGTCCCCGGGCCTTTCGGTGTGGTCGAGTCGGTCACGCTCGCCCAGAGCGTCGACCGGGAACGCAACCTGCGAGCCAGCTCCGGGGGGATCATCAAGGAGCTGCTCGCCGCCTACCTGGCGATGGAGGACGTCGACGGCGTCATCGCCCTCGGCCACGTCGCCGGGCTCGAATTCGAACCGCGGCTGATCCGGGCCGTCGACGAGGTGGATCACCTCCCCGGTTCCATCTACCACAACCTCCCGAAGCATCGTGTCCTCGAGCTGTTGCGCCGGCACGAGGGACGCTACGTGCTGGTCGCCATCCCCTGCGAGTTGGAGGGGATCCTCAGCTACGTCTCAAAGGTGGAGCCGGAGCTGGCGGATCGCATCCACACCACCGTCGGGCTGCTGTGCGGCTGGCAGTACAGCCACCATGCGCTCCGTGCCATCTGCGACTTCAAAGGCATCGACTTCGACGCCATCTCCGACATCGCCTACCGCGGCGGCGGCCCGGTCGGCAAGCTTCAGATCACGACCGCGAACGGAGAAGTGACCAAGATCAACCGGCGGGTCGATTTCAGCTACCAGGTGGCGTTCGACCGGCACTTCAACACCCCCCGCTGCCACCTGTGCGTCAACCACGCCAACTTCCTCGCCGACGTCGTGGTCGGCGACGCCTGGCTCCCCTCGACGGTGGCGACCCGCACCGGCATCAGCCTGGTGATCGCCCGCACCGCCGCCACCGACCGGCTCCTGCGCGACCTGGCCGCGTCGGGGCGGATCGTGCTCACCGACGTCTCGACGGCCGAGATCGAGGAGTCGCAGACGCATCGCGCCACCTTCGGGGACTTCGCCTACGCCTACGCCGACTACCTGCGCCGCCAGGGACGGTTCGTCCCAGAACTCCACGCTCCCAACTTCGAGGGGCACCAGCCGGTGCCGGCGTCGGAAACGGCCTCCTTCCACCGGGAGTTGGAGCGCAAGCTCGAGCTGCAACGAGCCGGCCGCTACCGGTTCCTTCGCTGGCGGAAGGGCACCAAGGAGCTGCGACGGTTCCTGGCGCGCTACGTCCGCTGGTTCGGGGTGCGCGTGCTGCGCATCAAGAGCCTCACCGGGAAGCGCCACGAGGTCTCCCGGGAACAACTGGCCGACTTCCGGTGACCGACGCCCTGCCGGCGCCTGCGACCGGGCCGCGCCGCCCCCTGAGCAACCGCCTGCGACGCCTCGCCGGCTCCGTCAAGGACAGCCTGCCCCCACCGCGCCGGGTCAAGGCCCTCCCGGTGGCCCTCGTGGTGGCGGTGGCGGCGGGCATCCAGTGGGCCATGCTTCGTCCCCCCTACCCGTCGGATTCGATGTCGTACTTCCAGTGGGCGGAACGGCTCGGCCACAACCAGATCCACCACGGCACCACCCGTCTCGGGGTGGTGCTCCCCGTCCGGCTCGCCCAGGAGATCTTCGGTAGGTCGGAGGCCGCCTACTACGTCGTGCCGTTCCTCATGGCCCTCTTGCTCGTCGGCGCCGTCTACGTGGTGGGAACCCAGCTCGCCGGAGCCCGGGTCGGGTTCATCGCCGCGGTGGCGATGGCGACCTCGACCTTGGTGCTGAAGCTCTCGAGTCAGATCGTGCCCGATCCCTTCGCCGCCGCCTGGTTCGTGGCGGCGCTGGCATGCTTCTTCGCGGCCCGTTCCTCGCCCCGGCGCACCTGGTGGCTCACCGCCGGAGCCGTCGCGGTCGGGATGGCCTACCTGTGTCGCTCCTACACCGTGTTCCTGGCGCCGGTGCTGCTGTTCGTCGGCTGGACCACCGGCTGGCGGCGGCGTGACTGGATCAGGCTCGGGGCGGTGCTGGCGGTGACGCTCGGGATCGAGATGATCCTCATGGTGGTGCTGTTCGACGACCCGTTCGCCCGGTTCCGCGCCCTCGCCGGCTTCGCCGAGCGCGGCACCACCGGAGAGAGCACCCGCCTCGTCGCCTACGGGAAAGGCGCCACCTTCTGGACGGTGCTGACTCGGTCCCCGATCACCTTCGCCCACTACGCGGTCGGCATCCTGCTGCTGCTGAGCGCCCTCACCGGGGTCGCCCTGGCGGTCCTCAACCGGCCCCGGCGCTGGCTGTGGAGCATGCTGGTGTTGTGGGTCGCCTCGCTGTGGGTCCCGATGATGGTGCTCGCCGGCATCTTCGACCCGCAGCATCCCCACATCCGCGACAACCGGATCCGCTACTGGTATCTGGTGATCCCCGCCCTCTACCTGCTGCTGGGGGCGGTGTCGATGGCCACGGTGCGGGTCATGCGGACCCGGGGGAGCCGGTGGGTGGCAGGAGCGCTCGTCGGGATCCTGCTGGTGGGAGCGGTCGCCTACGACCTCCACGACGAGCCGCCCGGTACCGAGTTCCGTGCCTTCGGCGCCACCCAATGGGACGAGGTGCGGGACTGGTTACGGCGCGACGGCGACCAGATCTCCCGGATCTACACCGACGACCGCATGGCGATGGTGCTCCCGCTCTACACCAACGAGGTCTTCGGGGGATCGATCTGGGACGGGGAGATCGTCATCTTCGAGGACGACGGCGCGTTCCTCCCCGTCGAGGAGATGGACGGCGCCATCCTCCTCCACGAGTTGGGCCTCACCTACCTGGGCAACCGCGATCTCACGGTTCCCGCCGACTACTTCGATCCCG
>CAZQUB010000036.1:0-3786 GCA_964596225.1 uncultured Acidimicrobiaceae bacterium | reverse complement strand
CTCACCTACCTGGGCAACCGCGATCTCACGGTTCCCGCCGACTACTTCGATCCCGGGCCGGACTGGGAGGTGGCGGTGCGCCGCGGCGACGGCTCGCTCACGATCGTGGTGCCGCGAGACCGGTGAGTTGGACGACGCCGGGTCACGTTGGCTCGTCGGCGAACTCGGCCATCCACATCTCGACGACCTCAGGTGGGTAGCCGCGCCGGAAGTGTCTCCTCCAAGGATATGCGGGCCCGCTTCCGTCCCTCAGCTGGATGGCCGACGCATCACCGCGGTCAACCGCAGGCGTACCGGCGACGACTGAACCGGGCCGGACGTCTCTGTTGACCATGGAGTGGGCGCCAACGAGTGAATCGCGGCCAACGGTCAGGCCGGGGAGGACGATCGACATGGTGGCGATGACGGCGAAGTCTTCGACGGTGACCCCGGCAAGGAAGCCGTCGCTCGGCGGATGCGGATCGTTGGTGAGCACCACGTACGGGAAGATCCACACGTAGTCACCGATGGCGGAGCATTTACCGATATGGACATTGGAGTGGAATCGCACGTAGTTGCCGATGGAGCAGCTTCCCTGCAGATCCGACACGGTGCCCACCCGGAATCCGTCTCCAATCTCGCTGTCTTCCCTGATGGTCACGCGATGCCCTGTCTCGAGACCCGGCCCGATTCGGGAGCCCCCGTAGAGGACCGAGTGGCTCCGGATGCGCGCTTCCGCTCCGATGATCAGCGGCACCGGATCAGCCCCGGGCTCGGTGTGGCCGAGGACACAATGGCTGTCTACGACAGAGCCCCTGCCGAGCGTCACGTTGGCATGCACGATCGAGAACGGACCGATGGAAACGTCATCGCCAACAATTGCCCCGTCTTCGACGATGGCCGTGGGATGAATCATCACGAGTCCTTTCGGGAGCTGCGGTCACCCTATCCAGCGCCGCTATCTCGTTCAACAGTCCTCGAGCCAGACTCGCGGTTCCCACCCCAAGAAGGCCGATCGAGGTGGAGTTGGAGCCCTCAGCCCTCGGAGGCGACCAGCGCCGCCACCGTCGCCGGCAGCGATTCCTCCCACGGTGGCAACGGCTCGATCCCGAGCGGCTCGAGGCGTTCGGAGCCGAGCACCGAGTAGGCGGGACGGAGCGCCGGGGTCGGATACTCCTCGGTGGTGCACGGCGTGATCCGGGCCGGGTCGATGCCGGCCAGTTCGACGCCGCGGCGGGCCAGGTGGTACCAGCTGGTGACACCCTGGTTGGCGAGGTGGAGGAGACCGGTCGCTCCGGCCTGCATCGCCCGCAGCGTGCCGGCCGCCAGGTCGGCGGCGATGGTGGGACACCCGACCTGGTCGTCCACCACCCGCAGCTCCCGGTCCCGTGCCAGCCGGATCATGGTGGCGACGAAGTTGGGGGCGGTGGCGGACACCAGCCACGAGGTGCGGATCACGAGGCTGCGGGCGTATTCCAGCGCCAGGACCTCCCCCGCCCGCTTGGTCCGCCCGTAGGCGTTGATGGGGTCGGTGGGGTCGGATTCGAGGTAGGGCCGGGTCCCGTCCCCGGCGAAGACGTAGTTGGTGGAGAAGGTGACAAAGCGGATCCCGTGGTCTGCCGCGTAGCGGGTCATCTCCCCCACCGCGGCGGCGTTGACGGCGTGGGCGGTGGCCTCGTGCTCCTCGGCGGCATCGACCGCGTTGAAGGCGGCGCAGTTGACGATCTCGTCGGGGGCCCGGCGTTCCAGGGTCGGGTAGACGGTGTCGGTGCGGGCGAGATCGAGTTCCTCCCGCTCGGTAACGGGGGCGCCGGGAAGGAGCCTTCCCAACGCACGGCCGAGCTGGCCGCTGCCGCCGATGATGAGCGTCATTCGCCGCACATCTCCGAGTGCTCGCCCAGCATCGTCTCGACGAAGCCGGCCGGCGCCGCGCCGTGGAGGCGGACCGCCCGGCCGAGGAGGGAGCGGCGCAGCTTCCAGCCGTGCACCTCGGCGTCGTCGAGCACGATCGAAGCTTCGATGGTGGCGTCGGAGAGGCGGCAGTCGTTGCCGATGGCGGTGTTGGGCCCGACGGTGACCCGGGCGAGGTGCGAGTTGGTGCCGATGATGGCCGGGCCGGTGACGGTGCAGTCGACCAGGGTGGAGCCGGCGCCGACCTCGAGGCTGCCCTCCACCCGGCACTCGATCAGTTCGCCGTCGATCTGGTCGGCGAGGTCGGCGAGCACCAATTCGTTGGCGTGCAGCAGGTCCTCCTTACGGCCGGTGTCCTTCCACCATCCCGTCACCAGGGTGGAGCGCACCACCCGCCCCGACTCCACGAGGTACTGGATGGCGTCGGTGATCTCGAGCTCGCCGCGGGCGGAGGGACGGATGGCGTCGACCGCCTCGGCGACGGTGGCGTCGAAGAGGTAGACGCCCACCAGGGCGAGGTTGGAGCGGGGCTGCGCCGGCTTCTCCACCAGCCGCACCACCTCGCCGTGCTCCCCCAGCTCGGCGACCCCGAACTGGGTGGGATCGGGCACTTCGGTGAGGAGGATCTGGCAGTTGGGGCGTTCCTGTTCGAAGTCGCGAACGATGTCGGCGACGCCCTGTTTGACCAGGTTGTCGCCGAGGTACATGAGCACGTCGTCGCCGTCGATGTAGGGCAGCGCCGTCTTGAGGGCGTGGGCCAGCCCGAGCGGGGCGTCCTGGACGACGTATTGGATGCGGAGCCCGAAGCGGCTGCCGTCGCCGACGGTGTCGCGGATCTCGTCGCCGGTCTGGGGGGCGATGATGACGACGACGTCTTCGATCCCGGCTTCGGCGAGGTCTTCGAGCCCGTAGAACAGGGTGGGCTTGTTCGCCACCGGCACGAGCTGTTTCGCCATCGAGTGGGTGATGGGCCGCAGCCGGCTCCCGGTGCCGCCGGAGAGGACGACGCCTTTCATGCGCCACCTCCTCGGAGCGGCTGCCACCAGTCGGGACGTTCCCGGTACCAGGCGACGGTGTCGGCGAGACGCTCCTCGATGCTGTGGCGCGGCGCCCATCCGAGGGCCCGGATCTTCGACGAATCGACCGCGTAGCGGCGGTCGTGGCCGGGGCGGTCGGCGACGTGCTCGATGAACGTCTCGTCCCGGCCGGTGAGGTCGAGCAGCATGCGGGTCAGTTCCAGGTTGGTGATCTGGGCGTTGGCCCCGATGTTGTAGATCTCCCCGGGGGTGCCGTGGTCGACGAGGAGGTGGATGGCGGCGCAGTGGTCTTCGACGTAGAGCCAGTCGCGTTCGTTGCCGCCGTCGCCGTAGAGCGGCACCTTGTCGCCCTTGGCGAGGTTGGTGATGAACAGGGGGATGACCTTCTCGGGGAACTGGTAGGGACCGTAGTTGTTGGTGCAGCGGGTGATGATGGCCGGGTAGTCGAAGGTGACCCGGTAGGACTCGACGAGGAGGTCGGCGGCGGCCTTCGACGCCGAGTAGGGCGAGGAGGGCGCCAGTTTGGCGTCCTCGGCGGCGAATCCCTCGGCGATCGAGCCGTACACCTCGTCGGTGGACACCTGGAGGTAGCGCTCGATGCCGTGGCGGCGGGCGGCGTCGAGCAGGACCCCGGTCCCCCCGACGTTGGTGTCGAGGAACACGGAGGGGCCGTCGATGGAGCGGTCGACGTGGCTCTCGGCGGCGAAGTGGACGACGACGTCGCTGCCGGCGACGAGGTCGCCGACGAGGGCGGCGTCCCGGATGTCGCCGTGGACAAAACGGTGGTTGGGGGCCCGGTCGAGCTCGTCGACGGTGGCGCGCACCCCGGCGTAGGTGAGGGCGTCGAGGTTGGTGACGC
>CAZQUB010000035.1:0-14009 GCA_964596225.1 uncultured Acidimicrobiaceae bacterium | reverse complement strand
CTCCCAGCACGAAGTCGAAGCTCCCCATCGTCGCCACCAGGTCCGGGATGAGCTGCCCCTGCGACACCCACGGCAGCACGGAGATGTTGGAGAAGGAGGCGGAGCGGATCTTGACCCGGTAGGGGACCCGCCCTCCCTGCGATACCACGTAGTACCCCATCTCGCCCTTCGGGTTCTCGGCGCGGACGTAGATCTCACCGGGCGGGACCTTGAGGACCCGGGGGACCTTGGCCCGGAGCGGGCCCGAGGGGATCTTGCCGATCGCCTGGCGCACGATGGAGACCGACTGGCGGATCTCCTCGATCCGGGTCACGTAGCGGTCGAAACAGTCGCCGTTGGAACGCACCACCACGTCGAAGTCGAAGTCGTCGTACGGCAGCAGGTGCTCATGCTTGCGGAGGTCGAAGTCGATGCCGGACGCCCTCATGTTGGGCCCGGAGACCCCGTAGGCGAGGACGATCTCGGGGGGAAGGACCCCGACGCCGATGGTGCGGGCCTGGATCAGTTCGTTGCCGACCACGAGGTTGTCGATCTCGTCGCACACCTCGAGGACCTTGTCCATGGTGCGCAGGGTCGCCTCGAAGAATCCGGCGGGGAGATCGAGCACGACGTTCTTCTGGGTCGATCCGCCGCCGGCGGCGGGTTTGACGCCCCCGACCCGGTTGAAGTTGGGGTGGAACCGCCCCCCGGTGACGCTCTCGATGAGGTCGAGGACCCGCTCCCGTTCCCGGAAGGCGTACATGAGCGGGGTGGCGGCGCCCAGCTCGAGCGGGTAAGAGGAGGCGAAGACGAGGTGGTTCGAGATGCGAGTCAGCTCGGTGAGGATGAGCCGGATGTACTGGGCCCGCTCCGGCACCTCGATCCCCATGAGCCGTTCCACCGCCACCACGAACGGGACCTCGTTGGCGAACCCGGAGATCCAGTCGATCCGGTTGATGAGGGTGGTGATCTGGGGGTAGGTGCGCACCTCGGCGAGTTTCTCCTTGCCGCGATGCATGTAGCCGATGACCGGTTCGAGGCGGGTGATCCGCTCCCCGTCGACCTGGGCGACGAGGCGCAGCACCCCGTGGGTGGAGGGATGCTGCGGACCGATGTTGAGCATCATGTCCTCGCCCACCAACTCCACGGAGACGGCGGCGTCGGAGATCTGGACCATGCCTCCGGCGTCGAGGGCGCTCACGCCTCTTCCCCTCCCTCGCCGGCTTCCCGGTTCTCGGCGGAGGGCATCGCCTCGACGTCGACCGTGCCCGGCCACGGCTTGACCTCACGCGACAGCAGGGCGAACGACTTGCGAAGCGGATGACCCTCGAAACCTTCCGGCAGGTAGAGCTTGACGAGGTGGGGATGCCCGGTGAAGTCGATGCCAAACATCTCGGCGGCTTCCCGCTCGTGCCAGGCGGCCCCATCGAAGACCGGGACGAGGGAATCGATGCGGGGATCGTCCTTGGGCAGCGATGCGACGAAGAGGGCACCGTCGGCGGATGCCACCGAGGAGAGGCGGCACACGACGTCGTAGCGCTCCTCGATCGTATCCGGGTCGGCGGGAGGGTCGCCCACCGCCACCTGGCGCGACCAGTCGACCGCCGACAGCCAGGAGAAGAAGGCGAGGCCCGCCTCGTCACGGGCGGTGCGGATCGCCTCGACCCACCCGGCCCGTTCCACCTGGATCTTCACCGTGCCGTGCTCGGCGCTGAAGCCGGAGGCGCCGACCAGGCCGGCGAGGCGGGCGGCGAGGGCGGACGGCTCGGTGGCGGTCTCAGACGGGCTGGGGGTCACGCTCGCTCCACTTCCGCCGTATGTCCTCGTGGGTGATCTGCTCCTGCAACAGGAGGATGCCCTCCATGAGCGCCTCCGGCCGCGGCGGGCAGCCCGGCACGTAGACGTCGACCGGGATCACCTGGTCGACGCCCTTGGTGACCGAGTAGGAATCCCAGTAGGGGCCTCCGCAGTTGGCGCACGATCCCATCGAGATGACGTACTTGGGGTCGGGCATCTGGTCGTAGAGGCGCTTGACCGCGGGCGCCATCTTGTCGGTGAGGGTGCCGGCGACCACCATCAGATCGGCCTGGCGGGGCGACGCCGGGAGCGGGATGACGCCGAACCGCATGAAGTCGTAGCGGGGACCGGCCGCCGCCATCACCTCGATGGCGCAGCAGGCGAGCCCGAAGTTGAAGAACCACAGCGAGTACTTGCGCGACCAGTTGAGCAACCAGGAGAGGGGTTTGGGGGCGCCGAACTTCTCGATCACTCCCACCGGAGCACTCCCTTGCGGACCGCGTAGACGAGACCCAGCACGAGGATGGCGATGAAGATCACCATCTCGACGAGCACGAAGGCGCCCATGCCGGCTGCGCTGAACGCCTCGACCCGCACCGCCCACGGGAAGATGAACACGGCCTCGACGTCGAAGATGAGGAAGAGCAGGGCGAAGATGTAGTAGCGGATGTGGGTCTGACTCCATCCGCTCCCCACCGGGGCGATCCCGCACTCGTACACGTCGGACTTGAAGCGGTTGGGCCGGCTCGGTCGGAGCAGGGCGGAGACGAGCACGGCCCCGCCAACGATGAGGGCCCCCACCGCCAGGAACACCCCGACGGTGACGTAGTCCCCAAAGTACTGGTCCAGCACCCGTCACTCCCCTTCCCTACGGTTCGTCGCCCCACCGTACCGGGTTCGGCAGGTGGCGCGCCGCAGCGAGTATAGGGGCCCGGGCCTGCGCGTCCCGACCGCCCTGATCGGTCCGGAGAGGCGCCTGGAGACGCCCGGTCGGGTCGCCGCCACAGCCGCGGCCGGTTGCTACCGTCGGGCCCCATGGCTTCGATCACCGTACCCGACTACGCCGGTGGATCCCTCGTCAACCTCGTCGCCGAGTTCGAGCTCCGGCTGACCGGGACCGCGGCGGCGCCCCCGCTCCGTCCCGACCTGAGCCGGCTCGTCCCGGAGGCCGCCAGCTACGTGCTGGTGCTGTGCGACGGGCTCGGGCTGCAGCAACTCGGCCACCCGGCGGCGGCCCCGCTGCGGGACGCCCTGGTGGGCCGACTCGACGCCCCGTTCCCCACCACGACCACCGTCAGCTTGGCGTCGGTGGCAACCGGGCTCCCCCCGTCCCGTCATGGCCTGCTCGGGTATCAGATGTGGCTCCCGGCGGTCGGGACGGTGGTGAACACCATCCACTGGAAGACGCTGTGGGGCGACCCCATCGACTTCGAGCCGCGGCCGTTCCTCCCCACCCCCAACCTGTGGGAGCGGCTGGCGGCGCGGGATGTCGAGCCGGTCGTGATCCAGCCGGCCAACTTCGAGGGCAGCAACCTGAGCGAGGTCCTCTACCGGGGCGCCCGCTTCGAGGGGATCACCACGATCGGCGAGTGGGTGGACGCCACCGTGCAGCTGGCGGGCACCCCGGGCCGTTTCATCCTCGCCTACCTGCCGCAGGTCGACTTCGCCGCCCACGTCTTCGGTCAGAACGCCGACGAGTACGCGGTGGCGGTCCGGACCGTCGCCACCGCCTGGGAGCGGCTCGGCCTGCGGCTCCCGGCAGGGGCGGTGGCGGTCGGCACCGCCGACCACGGTCATGTCGACTTCCCGAAGGCCCGGCAGATCCGGATCGCCAAGGAAGATCACGAAGATCGGGAGTTCTTCGGGGACGGGCGGGCCATGTTCGTGAAGGGGGAGGGAGCGTCCCTCGCCGCAGGACTTCCCGCCACCTGGATCCCGCTGGAAGAGATGCGATCCTGGTGGGGGCCCGGACCGCACCACCCGGCGTTCGACGAACGCGCCCCCGATGGGGTCCTGATCGCCGATGACGACATCCTGCTCCTTCACCGCCGCAGTGACGACCGCATGACCGGCGCCCACGGTGGACTCACCGACGCCGAGCGCCTCATCCCGCTCATGGTGGCGGCGGGGCCGACCGATGACACCGGACCCGACGAGAGTGAGGACCGCTGACCGTGCGACGCCGATTCATCGCTCTCGCCGCCATGGGGCTGCTCGCCGCCGGTTGCTCGGGGGGCGCCTCCGAGACCACGACCACGGCCGCCACCACGACGACCACGTCAACGACGACCACCAGCGCCACGACCACGACGACGACCACCACCCCCGCTCCGCCCTCGACCAACGGGGCGGTTGAACCGCTCGCCACGACGCCCGGAACCCCGCCGGCTGAACTCGACGCCTACTCGGCCACGATGGAGATGGGCTTCGACCTCGGGGAGCTGGCGATGGACATCAGCACGGAGGGGGTCTGGACCACCGACGCCTTCTCCTGCACCGCCTCCACCGACATGTTCGGTCTCGGGGTCGAAGAGCACGTCATCGCCACCTCCTCGCAGGTGTGGGTCGACAGCGGTTTCGGCTACCAGCCCTCCTCCCTCGACGACCCGAACGTGGCATCGGTGATCCAGAGCTGCCCGGCGTCACCGGGCTTCTGGGAGCGGTTCTCGCTACCCGCCGGTCTCGACTCCGCCACGTCGGAGAGGGACGAGGTGAACGGCATCCCGGCCCGGCGCATCGACCTCCAGGAGGCGGTCGAGGGGTTCTCCGGCCTGGGGCTGGTGCCCGGCCTGGAGGGCATCACGCTCGACACCTTCACCGCATGGATCAGCGATGAGGGCTACCTCGTCGCACTCGACATGAGCGCCACCATCGACGAGGCGGCGCTCGCCGACATGGGACTTCCCCCCGAAATCGACGTCAACGGGTCTGCCGGGATGACGATGCGGTTCGAACTCGCCGACCTGAACGATCCCGACCTGATGGTGGAGATACCCGAATGAGCCCGCCTGGTACCGCCCATCGACGGCACGGCACCGGCCGGCGCCCCCACCTCCCCCAGGCGGGGATGGCGCGGCGCATCCTGCCCCTGACGGTGGCGGTGGTCATCGTCGCCGGCTGCTCGGGGGGCGCCTCCGAGACCACGACCACGACCAGTACGTCGACCACCACGACGACGATGATCCCCTCGATGTACGACATCCTCCCGGGTACCCCGCCTGGGGAGCTCGCGGGATTCACCGCGGCGTTCATGATGCAGCTCACGGACGCCAATGACGTCCTGCTGGTGAGGACCACCGGCGAGGGAACCTGGACGAAGGATGGGTTCAGCTGCACGGTGGCGACCGACACCGGCGACATCGCCACGTCGGATCAGCTCGTGTCGTCGCAGGACGCCATCTGGTTCGCCACCGCCGACGGGTACGAGGCGACCACGCCGACGGACACCGTGGCGGAGAACCTCCTCATCGCCTGCCCGACGTCGCCCCCCTTCTGGGAGGCGTACGAGTACTACTCGCAGCTGGCCTTCCTGCCGTCCGACCCGGACACCGTCAACGGGATCGCGGCGCGCCGCGTCGACCTCAGCTCGCTGACGGAGGCGCCCGAGAACGCGGACTCCGCCACCATGGTGGTGTGGCTCCCCGAAGAGGGTCAGTACCTTTTGGCGATGGTCCACCAGATCGAATTCACCTCGGTCGCCGGCCTCGAGGAGTGGTTCCTCGACGAGTTCGTCACCGACCCGTCGGCTGCCGGCCCGTACCTGTACACGCTGCGCTTCGCCCTCGACCACCTCGACGACCCGTCCCTGACGGTGGACCTGCCCGGATAGGCGGCCCGCGCCGGGTCTCGATTCCTCGCCGCAGCCCCTGGAAAGGGCTTCATCGGAGCGTCCGATCGACCGTAGACCAACAGCACGTCGCGCGCGCCGAGTCCAAGGGATGAGCCGACGATGCAAGAGCGAGGAAGAGCCAGCCGTATCGTGCTCCTCACGGTGGCCTGGGTGGCGCTGGTCGCCGCCGCCGTACTGTGGGGTGTCGGCGAGGAGCAGTCCAACCTCGAAGCCGCCGCCAAGGCGGAACTCGCCGCCGCCGGCATCCCCGTCCAATACGTCGGTTTCGAGGGCCGCGACGCGGTGCTCGGAGGCCCCGAATCGATTCGGGCCGAGGCGGAGACCGTCGTCGCCTCGCTCCGTGGCGTGCGCCGGGTACGGTGGCTCGACCCGGACGAGATCGAAACCCGTGACGACCTCTTCATCACCACCTCGACCGTCGCCTCGGGCGGCACGGTCGCCATCCTCCCCCCGACCGACGAGTCCGGCCACGCCGAAACCGCGTCCTTCGCCATCCGGATCGAGATGGGCCGGGTGACGATGCAGGGGTCGCTCCCCGACGCCGGATCGGCTGCCCGCCTCGCCGCAGCCGCCGACCGGCTCTACGCCCCTCTCCTCGACAACGATCTCGTCATCGACTCCTCCCTCGAACCGGTGCCGTGGGTCGGCGAGGTGGCCGGGGCGATCAGCGCCCTGCCGATGATCGGGGTCGTCGAGCTCAACATCACCGGATCCGACGCGATTCTGAGCGGCTTCGCCCCCGACGAAGCGGCGGCCCGGGCGTTGCAGGCCGCAGTCGGGGCCGCCCTCGGCCCCGACCTCACCCTGACCGGTGACGTGACCGTCACAGGTCTCGCCCCGCCCTTCCTGGAGGGCACCATGGGCGAGGACGGCATCCTCCGGGTCGCCGGCACCGTGGCGAGCACGGATGTCGCCGATTTCGTGCTCGGCCTCTTCGTCGACACCTACGGCAAGGATCACGTCGTCGACGGCCTCACCATCGATTCCAGCGTCGACACCAGCTTCACGCTCTTCCGGTTGCCGGCGCTGTTCGTGTTGCTCCATCCCTACCAGAACTGGCATTTCACGGTGTCCGGCACCGACCTGACCGGCGAGATCCGGGGCGGACCCTTCCCGACCGGCGGGACCCAGCTCACCACCGAGATGATCCCGCAGGTTCCGGCCGTGGTGACCATCATGACCGAACACCCTGAACTGGTGGTCACCGTGCTCGGTCACACCGACGACGTCGGGTCGGTGGAAGCCAACCAGCTCCTCAGCGAGGAGCGGGCCACTGCCGGAGCCCAACTTCTCGTCCGATCGGGTATCCCGGCCGACCGCGTCCTCGCGGTGGGGTACGGCGACACCCGACCGATCGCGGACAACGACACAGCCGCCGGCCGGCTCGAGAACCGGCGCATCGAGTTCACCTTCGCCCCGCAAGGAGGCCCTTCATGAACGGGACCCTGTACGCGATCCTCGAGGTCGTGGTCTTCATGGTCGCGGCCACGCTGTTCGGGTTCCTGGTTGGCCGCTCCGGTCGCAGGCGCGCCCTGGTGGCCGATCCCGATCTCGAGTACCAACTCGTCACGGCCCTCGACGCCATCCGCGAGCTGGAAGAGGAGCGGGGCGCCCTCGACGACGAACTCACCGCCGCCAAAAAGGAAGCGGAAGAGGCGCGCCGGGAGGCGGCCGAGATCACACGCGCCGCCGAGGTCCGGTTCGAGGCCCCTCCCCTCGATGAGGACGAGGCGATGGCCCGGCTGCAGGCCGAGTTGGAGGACGTCACCGGGAAGGTGGCCCGGCTCGAAGCCCAGCTGGAACGGCGCAACCGCCGCATCGCACGGTTGGAGGCGGCCCGGTCGGATCGAGGGGACGCACCCCTCCCCGACACGGGACCGGCGGGAGATTTCAGCACCAGCGCCGGCGCCTTCGCCGACGCCAGGATCGTCTTCGCCGAACGCGAGTCGGGAACCTGACGCTCTCGGGTCAGGGCGCTTCCGGTTCGGACGGGCCATCGTCGCCGCCGTCCGCTTCCGGTGCCGGCGCCGCCGTCGCCGGCGCCAGTGGCGGTTCCCACCCCTCCGGAACGTCCCGCGGCGCGGAGCCGTCACCGTGCCGTCGCACCGCCCGTGCCCTGCGCTCCTCCCAGACGCCGATGAGCCACCCGCCCACGCCGAGGATGAGGCCACCCAGGAAGAGCGCCAGCCCGACGAGAGGGATCAGCCAGATGCCGACCCGCCACACCACCCCGCCCACCAGGAAGCCGCCGTAGATCCCACCGCGGCCTCGCAGCATCCGGACCCCCAGGGCGGTGACCGCCGGGACGGGTCCGAAGAGGAGGGCGAGCACGATGAGCAACAGCAACGCCACCGCCAGCGGGATCCCGACGAGACTGATGGCGAAGAGCGCGACGGCGACCGGCACCAGCACCACCGCGGCCGACCCCACCAGCGCCGACCGCCACGGGTGGCGCAGCACGGCGCCGACGGCGCGGGGTGCGGTGGCGCGAAACAGCCACAGCAGCACAATGCCGCCGAGGAGGAAGGCGAAGAAGCTGAGGATGGTCGCCACGGTCAGGATCAGCTCGACGAAGAAGGAGCCGCGGGTGGGGAGGCGAGAGAACTGGCCGCCGATGTGGGCGGTGGGCGCCACCGAGGCGTCGTTTCCGGACCGGTAGCGGATGTCGCCGGTGACCGAGGCGGCCCGCCCCACCTCGAGATCGCCGACTGCGATGTCGACGTCGTGGCCCACCGTCCCGTCGATGGTGCCGCTGACGAACCGACCCTTGATGTCGCGCCCCACGTCGCCGTCGAGGCCGAAGGACCCGGCGAACGAGAGGGCGTCGCGCCCGACCGTGCCGGAGATGCGGGTCGACACCGCGGCGACGGCGATGTCCCCTTCCACCGTCCCGTCGATGGCGACCTCGCGGGCCGCTCCTCGTAGCGATCCCTCGACCGTGCCCGAAACCGAGACGGCGCCGGTGGAGATCACGAACACGCTGCCGGTGACCCTCCCGCTGATGACGAGGTCGCCACCGGTGACCATGGAGAGATCTCCTTCGATGACGCCCTCCACCGAGCCGCTGGAGGCAGCCACGTAGACGTCCTCGGTGACGACGTCGTCGGCGGTGACGATGTAGGCATCGGCGGTGACGACGTCGGCGACCACGGCCCGCAACGGCACCGCCAGCGCGGCCACGGTGATGCCGAGGAGGGCGAGGGCGCCGAGGGTGCGACGGGGGCCGGAAGAGTGGGGTGTCATCGGTCTCTCACCCTAGGAGCGCGCCCGTATTTGCGTGCCGGTCAGAACAAGGCGTGTTGCACGAGGTTCAGCAGCGGCCACGGCACCACACCGACGATCAGGGTGACGGCGGCGGCCACCCCGAGGGCGCTCCCGGCGCCGAGGGTGGTGACAGGCGCCGGCGCCTCACCGTCCTGGAAGTACATGAGCACGATGATCCGCAGGTAGAAGAACAGGCCCGCGACCGACGCCACCAGCCCGACGATGACGAGCCACAGGTACCCGGCGCCGATCGCCGCTCCGAAGACGCCGATCTTGCCGACGAAGCCGGTGAAAATGGGGATGCCGCCCATGCCCAGCATGAAGGTCGCCATCGCCGCCGCCACCCATGGGGAGCTGCGGGCGAGGCCCTGGTAGTCGTCGAACGACGATCGACCGCTGGTGCTCCCGCTGACGATCGTGACCACGATGAATGCTCCGACGAGCTGGATGGCGTAGGTGGCGAGGTAGAACCAGACCGCCGGGATGCCGGCGACACCGCCCACCAGGCCGGTCAGCATGAACCCGGCATGGGCGACCCCCGAGTAGGCCAGCATGCGTTTGACGTCCCGTTGCGCGATCGCCCCCAGGGTTCCCACCACCACCGAGAGGGCGGCGATCACGGAGATCACCGGGGCCCAGTCGTCGACGCGGGTTTCGAACGTCCCGACCAGCACCCGGGCGATGGTGGCGATCCCGGCGACCTTCACACCGGCCGTCATCAGCGGCACCGCTCCGGAGGCGGCCCCTTGATAGACGTCGGGGGCCCACTGGTGGAAGGGAGCCGCCGAGATCTTGAACCCGAGGCCGGTGATCATGAGCGAGATCCCGGCGAGGAGGACACCGACGTCGAGCAGCGGCACCGGTTCGTCCCGGAAGAAGGTCAGGATGCCGCCGCCTCCGTAGATCGAGAGCGATCCGGTGGCGGCGAAGACGAGGGCGATGCCATAGAGGAAGATCGCCGAGGCGAACGACCCGAGCAGGAAGTACTTCATCGCCGACTCGTCGGAGTTGGGTTCGGTGCGGGTGAACCCGGCCACCACGTAGAGGGCGATCGACGCCGTCTCCAACCCGATGAACAGGAGGATGAGGTTGGCTGAGATGATCATGATGTGGAGCCCGGCGGTCGCCAGGAGCAGCAGGGCGACGAACTCGGGCCCGCGCTCACCGAGCGTCACGACGAGACGCCACGCCGCCGTCACCGCCAGGATCGCCACCGCGAACAGCACCATGCCCCCGAAGGCGGAGAAGGCGTCCATCACCACCATCGGAGTGTTCGGCGAGGACACTCCCCGGGCCGAGAAGGAGAGCTGGCGTCCCAGGTCGTCGACCCGCAACCACTGCACCCACGACAGCAGGAACGACGCCACCAGCGAGATCCCGGCGACGATGGCCCAGTCCCGAGAACCGAGCTTGAGGGCTACTCCCGCCATCAGGACCAGCACCGCGCCCGCCAGCAGCACCACCTCGGGACCGATGGGGAGGAAGGCGATGTTCTCCACGGCTACTCCTCTCCCCCGGCCGGTTCCGGAACCTGATGCAGCAGGTCACCGGGGAGGCCGAACTGGGGCACGTCGTAGCCGGTGGAGGCTTCGATCCGTTCCAGTACCGCTCCCACCGACGGTTCGATGCGGTCGAGGGCCGGCTTGGGATACACCCCGAGGAACACGATCAGCACCACCAGCGGCAGCAGGATCGCCTTCTCCCGGAAGTCGAGATCGAGCAGCTTGTGGTTCTCCGGCTTGGTGAGCGGGCCGGTGAAGACCCGCTCGTAGGCCCACAGCAGGTAGACGGCGGCCAGGATCACGCCGGTGGCGGCGATCACGGCCGCCACCGGGAAGCGGAGGTAGCTGCCGACGAGGATGTTGAACTCGCCGATGAAGCCGTTGAGCCCGGGAAGGCCGATGGAGGCGAAGGCGGTGAAGAGGAACACGCCGGCGAAGATCGGCATCACCGAGGCGATCCCGCCGTATTCGTCGATCTGGCGGGTGTGGCGCCGGTCGTAGATCATGCCGACGAGGAGGAAGAGGGCGCCGGTGGCGAGACCGTGGTTCACCATCTGGATCACCCCGCCCTGGAGGCTCTGGCTCGTCATGGCGAAGATACCGAGCACGATGAAGCCGAGGTGGCTCACCGACGAGTAGGCGACGAGGCGTTTCAGGTCGGGCTGGACGATGGCGACCGCGGCGCCGTACACGATGCCGATCACGGCCAGCACCACGAGCCACGGGGCGAGCCGCACCGCGGCGTCGGGGAAGAGGGTCAGGTTGAAACGGATGAAACCGTAGGTGCCGAGTTTGAGCAGCACCCCGGCGAGCAGCACCGATCCGGCGGTGGGCGCCTCGGTGTGGGCATCGGGCAGCCAGGTGTGGAACGGGAACAGCGGCACCTTGATGGCGAAGGCGATCCCGAATCCGAGGAAGAGCCAGAGCTGCTGGGTCGACGTGAGTGGGATCTCGAGGAGCTGGCGCAGATCGAAGGTGCCGCCGTGGACGCCGAGCCACACGATGCCGGTCAGCAACAGGGCGGAGCCGAGGGCGGTGTAGATGACGAACTTGACGGCGGCGTAGACCCGGCGTCCGCTCCCCCAGATCCCGATCAGCAGGTACATGGGCACCAGGGTCGCCTCGAAGAACACGAAGAACAGGATGAGATCGAGCGAGACGAACACGCCGAGCAGCCCGGTTTCGAGCACCAGCATCAGGACCAGGTACATCTTGAGGTTCTTCTGGACCGAGCGGGAGGAGGCGATCGCCAGCGGGAACAGCAACGCGGTGAGGACGACCAGCAGCAGTGAGATCCCGTCGATGCCGACGTTCCAGGAGATGCCCCACGGCTGGGACCACAGCACCTGTTGGGTGAACTGGTAGCCGGCCACGCCCACCTCGAACTCCCACAGGACGTAGCCGGCGACGGCGAGGGGCAGGATGGACATCGCCACCGCCAGCGGGAACAGCAGCTCCTGGCGACGCTTCGGGATCAGACCCACGACGGCGGCGCCGACGAGGGGGAGCACGACGAGGAGGGCGACGGTGGGGAAGCCGTTCACAGCACACTCCCCCGCAGCACCATCACCAGCAGCACCCCGACCGCGCCGAGCAGGATGGCCGCCCCGTAGCTGCGGACCAGACCCGACTGGATCGGCTTGAGACGGGCTGCGATCTCCTTGACCGCCACCCCGACGCCGTTGACGGCGCCGTCGACGACCTTGGCGTCGGCTTGGAATGCCATCACTTCGGCTGCCCGCTTCCCGGGCAGTACCAGGGTGGCGCCGTACAGATCGTCGACCCGGAACCCGTGCTCCACCAGGTCCCATCCTTCCCCGGTCTCGTCGGGCAGGGTGGCCGCCACGTACCGGCGGTAGCCGTAGAGGATCCCGAGGGCGGCAACCGTGACGGACGCCGCCCCCAGCAGCCACGAAGTGAGGCCGGAGGGCAGCTGGGCCTGCTGGACGCCCTCGAAGGCGGGTTCCAGGAAGTGCTCGAGGACGGGTGTCCACGGCATGTTGATCAGACCCCCGACGGCGGCGAGGGCGCCCAGAGCGAGCAGCGGCCGCGTCATCACCGACGGCGCCTCGTGGGGCTCGACCCCCTCCTCCCAGCGGGGCTCGCCCCAGAACGTGAGGAAGATGAGCCGGCTCATGTAGAACGCGGTGAGGCCGGCGGTGAGGAGCCCCACGGCCCACAGCGCCACGTACCAGCCGCCTTTGGCGAAGGCCATGGCGAGGATCTCGTCCTTCGACCAGAACCCGGCGAAGGGAGGGATGCCGCTGATGGCGAGCCAGGCGACCGCCATGGTGGCGTAGGTGATCGGCAGCACCTTGCGCAGGCCGCCCATCTTCCACACCGAGTGCTCCTCCGCCATGGCGTGGATCACGGATCCGGCACCGAGGAAGAGGAGGGCCTTGAAGAACGCGTGGGTCATGAGGTGGAAGATCCCTGCGACGTAGGCGGCGACCCCGACACCGAGGAACATGTAGCCGAGCTGGCTGATGGTGGAGTAGGCGAGGATCCGTTTGATGTCGCGCTGGCCGATGGCGACGATGGCGGCGTAGAGGGCGGTGATGGTGCCGACGGTGGCGACCACCCCGGCCGAGAAGGGCGCCAGCTCGAAGAGGGCCCCGGTCCGGGCCACCATGTAGACCCCGGCGGTGACCATGGTGGCGGCGTGGATGAGGGCCGAGACCGGGGTGGGGCCTTCCATGGCGTCGGGGAGCCATACATAGAGGGGGAGCTGGGCGGACTTGCCGGCGGCGCCGACCATGAGCAGCAGGGTGATGGCGGTGATGGTGGTGCCACCGTGGTCGAGGAGGGCCGCCGCCTGTGGGAACACGTCGCCGTAGGCGAGGGAACCGAAGGTGGCGAAGATCAGCATGAGGGCGACGAGGAATCCGAGGTCGCCGACCCGGTTGACGATGAACGCCTTCTTGCCGGCGGCGGCCGCCGACGGCTTCTCGAACCAGAACGAGATGAGCAGGTAGGAGCTGAGCCCCACCAGCTCCCAGCCGACGAAGAGCACCGCGAAGTTGTCGGCCAGGACCAGGGTCAGCATCGACATCACGAACAGGTTGAGGTAGCTGAAGAAGCGCACGAAGCGAGGGTCCTCGTGCATGTACCCGATCGAGTAGACGTGGATGAGGGCGCCGACCCCGGTGACGACGAGGGTCATGAGCGCCGAGAGCGGGTCCCACAGCAGCTGGGCGTCGACGCCGAAGCCGGGGATCCACGAGAACAGCATCACCCGGTGCGGCTCGCCGCCGCCGCCGAAGAAGCCGGCCGCCGCCACCACCGCGATGAGGAACGAGACGATCACCGTCGCCGACGCCACCCAGCCGGCCCACGGCTCGCCAAGGCGGCGACCGAAGAACAGCAGCCCGGCGGCGCCGAGCAGCGGCAGGGCGATCACGAGCCATATGACGTCGATCATGCCGTCAGCCCCCCATCCCGGACAGCTCGTCGACGCTGGCGGTCGCCCTCCGCCGGAAGACCGTGACGATGATCGCCAGTCCGACCGTGACCTCGGCGGCCGCCACCACCATGACGAACAGCACGGCGAGCTGCCCGTCGAGCACCCCCAACTCGTTGCCGGCGGCGACGAAGCTGAGGTTGACGGCGTTGAGCAT
>CAZQUB010000034.1:12680-14264 GCA_964596225.1 uncultured Acidimicrobiaceae bacterium | reverse complement strand
GTAAGGTCACGCTCCGGATTCGAGAGAGGATGGATCGGTACCAATCGGCCGTGCTCCTCTCAGCACCAGGGCGCCGATGGTGGCGGCGATGAGCGATCCGGCGAAGATCCCCACCTTGGCGAGGTCACCGAGGGCAGGATCGGTGAATGCAAGGCCGGTGACGAACATCGAGACGGTGAAACCGACACCGGCGACCGCGGCGAGGCCGACGATGTGGCGCCAGGTGGTCGCCAACGGAAGGCGGCCGAGGCCGAACCGCACCGTGGCGATCGAGGCGACAGTGATCCCCACGACCTTGCCGACCACCAGTCCTCCGCCCACGCCCAGTGACACCGGTGACGTGAGCGCATCGGCGAGGTCGATCCCGCGGAAATCGACCCCGGCGTTGGCGAGGGCGAATATCGGGATGATCACAAACGAGCTCCAACCTACGAGGGCGTGCTCGAGGCGGCTGAGCGGCGACACCGACTCACCGGCGATCCTGGACATCAACAGGGTCATGTGATCGATGTGCTCCTGCGTCTGCTGGCTGTCTGCCTCGTCGGCGGGAAGCCGTTCCATGATCGCCTCCGCCCGCTGTTCGAAGTCCCGTCTGTTGTAGTAGGGCCGGGCGGGCGTGATGAGGCCGAGGGCCACCCCGGCAAGGGTGGCGTGGACCCCTGACTCGAGCATCATGTACCAGATCACGACGGCGAGCGGTAAGTAGAACCAGAGCGCCCGCACCTGGACCTTGCTCGCTACCCACACAACGATCAACCCGGCAACGGCGGCTGCCAGATAGCCGGCGTTCAGGTCGGTGGTGTAGAAGATGGCGATCACGGCGATGACGCCGATGTCGTCGACGACTGCGACCGCCAGAAGGAACAGCTTCGCCCCCGACGGGATGCGTGGTCCCACCAGTGCAACGATCCCGAGGGCGAATGCGATGTCGGTTGCCATGGGGATTCCCCAGCCGGCTGCGGCGTCGGCGCCTTTGCCGGCGGTCACCAACGCGTAGATGAGCGCAGGGAGGATCATGCCTCCCGCGGCGGCCGCAACGGGGAGGACCGCCGCCTTCGGATCTCGGAGATCGCCCGCAACCAGCTCGCGTTTGATCTCGAGGCCAACGACGAAGAAGAAGATGGCCATCAACCCGTCGTTGATCAAGTGAAGGACGGACTCGTCGAGGTGGAACGCCCCGAAGTGGATGACGAGATGAGCGTCGAGCATCGAGTGGTAGGTGTCGGAGGCGGCGCTGTTGGCCCAGATGACTGCGGCGACCGCTGTGACGAGCAGCACGATGCCCGATGCCGCCTCGATCTGGCCGAACCGAAGAAGTGGCCTGATGAAGGCCTTGGGTATGAACCGCTCCGATGTTGCCCAGGTCTTGTGAGTCGGTTCCATGGCAGGCGTCAGACCAACTCCCGGCCTTGTCTCGTCGAGCCGCGATGTCGCGCACGTGTGGTTCACGGCCCGGGCTGTCAGGTTGGGTGTGATCCTAGGTGATGGCCGGACCGGGGACCGCCGCAGATGCGAGAGGACGTGCCCCCCGGCGGCCCTCGCGTACCCGCGAGTCGAGCGAAGAGATCGATGCCGCTGCCACTG
>CAZQUB010000034.1:0-12580 GCA_964596225.1 uncultured Acidimicrobiaceae bacterium | reverse complement strand
CGGCGGCCCTCGCGTACCCGCGAGTCGAGCGAAGAGATCGATGCCGCTGCCACTGAACCGTCCGTCGCGCCGCGACGAATCGTGCCGTGCAACGAAGGGACCGGAGCGGGATGCTGCTCGTACCTGAGGCGATCGATCTCGTACGTCTGTGGGGCGGCCGTTGATGACCGGTGGTATCGGTTTCGCGTTCACACGGCAGAGGTCACCGGTTCGATCCTGGGAGCGCCCACAGCGCGAAAGCCCCTGAAGGGCAGCTGTCGCTGCTCGTCTCGAGGACGGTTGTCGAGGGGCTGGCTCGATCCCAGCAGGGACACGCGATGACGCGTCCTGATCCGACGGATCCCTCGTTGTGGAAGGAGCTCAATCCCTTCCGAGCCGCGCCGTGGCGAACGCCACCAGGTCGGCGACGGGCAGTTCGATGTCGGCGACGACGACATCGTCTTCGGCGGCGGGTCGTTCCAGTGCATCGAATTGGGATGCCAGCAGACTCGGCGGCATGAACTCGTGCGCCCGGTCGTTCAATCGGTTGGCGATCAGCGGGCCCGTGTCGACGAGGGGCTCCAGCGTCTCCTCATCGGCCTGGGGCTGGTTGCGCTCGGTGTCGGCGCAGTCGGGGTCGCCAACGTCATGGTCATCTCCGTGCTGGAGCGCCGCACCGAGATCGGCCTCCGCCGCTCCCTGGGAGCCACCCGTCATCACATCGGGCTCCAGTTCGTCGTCGAGGCGGCAACCCTCACCACCATCGGCGGGATGACCGGCACCACGCTGGGCGCCGCCATCACGTACGCATACGCCCACCGTCAGGGCTGGACCGTGGCGATACCGTCCGGCATTCTCGCCGCTGCCATTGGCGTCGCGCTGCTGCTCGGCATCGTCGCCGGCCTCTACCCTGCGGTTCGGGCCGCCACCATGAACCCGGCAGACGCAGTACGACCCACCGGCTGACCAATCCGGAGATACCCTCGATGCTGGCGGCGGTCCTCGGCTGGAACCGGTCCGCCGTGTCGTGCGGCACCCGCATCGTCAGCCGAGTTGGGGAGGTTGGCACCACGGCCGCCCGGCGAGCCGATGAAGGCAGCGAAGGAGCGCGGATGGGACAGGCCGAGCGACCGAGCGGCGCCGCGGGGTCCGGGACCGGGTCCCGCCGCCTCCGGGCGCGGGCGCTGCTCGTCGGTGGGATCCTCCTGATCGGGGCCGTCGCCGGGTGCTCCGGGTCGGCGCCGCAATCCGAACCTCCCGATGCGGCACAGATGGTGGACAGCGGGTCGTGGTACGTCCGCGAGGCATGGCCCCACGACGGGCACCCCTACGAGACGGCGCACTTCGTCGTCTACAGCGACGGCGCCGGCCAGGAGGCACGAGAGCGTCTCGGGACCCTCGCCGAGGAGGTCTGGGGCGAGATCATCGACGAGATGGGCCTCGATCCGGCCACGATGTTCACCTTCCCCGCCGGTCAGGACAAGATCGACCTGTACGCCAACCGCTCCCACGTCATCGAGGGCGGCGGGGCCCGTGCCTACTACGCCGGGGTGATCATCGCGTCGTTCGACAACGAGATCGGGGAGCCCACCAGCACCGCGACGGTGCGGATCAACCTGAAGCACGAGCTGGTCCACGTCGCCGAGGCGCTGCTGAAGGGCCGGTTCGTGGGCGACGTGCCGGTCGGTGACCCGCGGCGCATGCCGGTGTGGTTCAGCGAAGGGACGGCCGAAGCCGTCTCGGGCGGCTCGACCGGCGGGGCGCCGCGGACCCTCGACCAGGTCGACGAGTTGATCGCCCAATACGGGCGGATCAACCCGATCTCGTGGCAGGTCGACATACCCTTCTCGGACCTGGCCCCGGGGGCGTACTCCAACTACTACTACCCGATGGCCCAGCTCGCCGTCGAGTACCTGCTCGATCCCCGCGGCATGGACAAGACCCCCGCCGACCTCGCCGCCGTGATGCGGGACATGGGCGACGACGTCCCCTTCGCCGAGGCGTTCGAGCGCCACATGGGCATCAGCCAGGCCGACTACGAGACCCGCTTCTTCGCCCTCATGGACGCTTACCTCCCCCAGAGCGAGTTTCCCCTCGAAGCGGCGGGACTGTGGCTGGCGTCGCTGCTGGCCGCGATCGTGATGGCCGGCTCGGTGGTGTGGGGTCTGCGGCGATGGCCGGCCGCCGCCCCCGCCTCCCCGGCCCCCGGCCCGACGTGGACCGGGCGTAGCCGCGGCGCCTTCATCGCCGAGATCACGGCGACGGCGGTCATCGCGGTGCTGCTGGTGACCCGGGCCCTGCTCTCGATCGGACTCGACGACCTACCCCAGGACGCCAACCGGGCGCTGGCCTACGGGCTCACCGCCGCCTTCTTCGTCGCCTCCACCGGCATCCTGCTGTGGGCCCTCCGGCGCGGCCGCATCCGGTCACGTCGCGCCTCCCTGATCCCGCTGCTGGTCCTCGCCGCCGCCATCGTCACGACCGTCCTGATCGACCAGGCCATCTGACTCGCCCGGAACTCAACGACCTGTGCGGCGGCGCCTCGCCTTCACGAGCAACCCCATGAGCCATCTCGGGGGTTGGGGCATGCCGATCTGCTCCATGATCCCCATCCGGTCGGCGACGCCCCAGTGCTCGGCGACCTTGCCGTCCTGGAAACGGCACACGTCGACGACGTCGATCGTCAGGGGAGTGCCCGAGGCGGGAAGCGGCCCGAGCGGGCCGCCGTGGGTCCCCTCGCCGTGGAGGACGAAGCAGATCTTGGCGTCCTCCACGATCGTGTCGGTGATCTCGAGATGGAGGTCGGGGATGGAGCGGCGCAAGCCGGCGATGCCGCGTTTCAGCCCGGCGAGGTCCGGTGTCGGGAAGCCCCGCTGATGCTCCACGAAATCGCTCGTGAAGAGATCGTCGAGGGCCTCGAAGTCGCCTTCGTTGAATCCCGCCTGGATGACGGCGGTGAACGTCTCGATGTTGTGGCGCTGCTCGTCGGTGCGCGGAAGTGGGGTCACGAGTCGTACCTTTCGGGCCTGATGGCAGAAGGACGGGAACCAACCGCAGTTGGCGGCCTGCGGGCCCCGGCGAATGGGGCGAGGAAGGTGCCGGCCGACGTCGCCATGAATCCTCCTCCACGGCGTCGGCCGATCGTGTCGGCGCAGGTCGGGGGATGATACCCGCCCCGTGCTCCACCTTTGGCGATGAGCCACGCGGCCAGAACGAGGCATACAACGACGACGACGACCAATCGGCGACCGCGCTCCCGAAGAGGGGGGCTTCGTCGCGGCCCCGATCAGGTGAGGTTCCCGGCACGCTCGATGTACGCCGCCGCGAGGATGAGGTAGACGGAGGCCGTCCAGGTGTACGCGCCGTCCCGGAGACCGCGCCCCGTGGTCGCCTCGAAGTTCTCTGCGAATCCCGAGCGCTCGCAAAGGGCGCGAAAGCGAGCGCTGACGTCGTCGGCCAGCTCCGGGTAACCCGAGGAGCGGAGCCCGTCCTCGATCAGGGCGGTCGCCGGAGCCCAAATCGGCCCACGCCAATAGCCGTCCGGTTCGTAGTGCGGCGAATCGACCGGTTCGGTGGCGAGCCCGAAGTCGGTCAGGTGCTCGACGACCCGCGCCGCCAGGGAATCGCGCACGTCGGTGGGGAGCCGATCACCGATCACCAGCGGCAGGAGATTGAGCAGGCTGGTGGAGGAACTCGACCGACCGGACCGCACACCGAGCGCGACGAACGACTCCCCGGTCCACAGCTCGTCGATGAGCGCCTGCGAGATCCGGTCGCGTGCCGCGCTCCACGGCTGCGACGGTCGGCCGAGTTCCGCCGACAACTCCGCCAGGACATCGAGCTGGATGACGAGGAAGCCGGCCAGATCCGGCGCCTCGATCACCCGGTCCGCGTCGAACGTGGTGGAGTTGTCCCATCCACTGTCGTTGCCGTGCTGGTAGTAGGGCAACGGGTGGTCGCGACGGCGTCGGGACTCGAGCCAGAACATACTCCAGCGGCTGAGGCGGTCGTGGATCTCCTCCAGCTCGTCCCGCGTCAAGTCACGGCCCAGACGGGGGCGCATACGACGGAACGCCCATCCGTGGATCGGCGGCTTGACGTAGTTGTAGAGGACCTCCGAGTGGGTGATCGAATCGGGCAAGGCGCCGTTCTCGTCTTGGTGGTCGAAGGGCGCCAGGAACTGGTCGAGGGCGACGTCGGCCAACCCGGGGGCAAGGGCAAGGGCGTTGAAGCAGTGATCCCAGCTCCAGAGCTTGTCCATCCAGTGCATGGACATGAGCACCGACTCACGAGTCATGAGTCCTTCAGGTGCGACCGTTGCCGACCACAGGACATAGGCCGCGAGTGCCGCCGCCGGGGTGCGGCGGTCGCGCCACGGGGCCACCGCGGCGAGGAAGGCCGCGAAGTCGTCGGATGCACCGGCCACGGCCTCGTCGTACGTACACGGCGCCGGCCTGTTCGCCGAGGTCGACGTCGTCTCTCGGATCTCGGCCTCCCAGACACCGGCGTCGTCGCCGAGCACCACGAAACGTTCCGCGATGTCGAGCGCCTCGTCGCCGCCCACCCGGGCGGAGCCATGGAGCATGCTGACCCGGTAGCGGTGGCCTGTCTCGTAGCTGGTGAACTCGAAGGCGCCGTCCACCGGGTCGGTGAACAGGTAGGTGCCGGAGAAGGATGTGAGCTCAGCGGACGCAGACTCGACCCGCAGACCGAGGTGTTCTCCCCGCAGGCGAAGGGTGAAAGCATCGGAGAAGACCGCCTCGACGACCCCGGCCTCGCCACGCCACGCCACGGTCGAGGCGGAGGCTTCCCACCGTGCATCGACGGGGGAGCCGTCGAACTCCGGTGTGAAGGCGAGCACGGCGTTCATCCCGTTGCGATGGGAGACGAGGTGGATCACGTCGCCGGTCGTCCCCAGAGCGGTCACGGGCGAGAGGTTCAGCCAGGAGCCGCGTCGGGAGAACGGAATCTCGCAGAGGTCGAAGCGGACGGAGTCGCCGACCGGCGTATCGGGTCCAGGGGTGGGAATCACTGTGGGGGTTCTTTCGGTGGGAGGGCGGCCGGCGCCGCGGTGGGAGATATTCTGGCGCTCCTCGTCATTCCTTGACGGCACCTGCCGTCAAGCCGGCAGAGACGTACCGTTGCGCGACCACGAGGAGAATCGCCGTGGGGATCGAGGCCACGACCGCTGTCGCCATGAGCGGACCCCACTCCTGGTTCTGGGAACCGATGTAGTCGTAGAGGCCCATCGTGATCGGTCGGAGGCGACCACCTCCTCGGTTGAGGGTCGACGCGAAGAGGAAGTCCGACCACGCCCACAGGAAGGCGAACAGCCCGACGGTGACCGCCGAGTTGCGGGAGATCGGCAGGACGACCAAGCGGAACCTGGCCCAGGCCGACGCCCCGTCGACCTCGGCGGCCTGGAGCAACACGCGGGGGATGCTGGACATGAAGGCGGCGAAGAGCATCACCCCGAAGGGGACGGCGATGGTGGAGTCGGCGAGGATCAGCCCCGGGACCGTATCGAGGATGCCCAGATCCGTGTAGACGGTGTAGAAGCCGAGGGCCATGACCACCGCAGGGATCATCTGGGCCACGATCAGCAAGAAGTTGAAAACCCGCCGGCCGGGAACGTACAGCAAGGAAAGCCCATACGCCGCGGGTGCCGAGATGAGCAACGTCAACAACACGGTGCCGAAGCCGATGAGCAGGCTGGTGCCCAGGTACGGCAGCTGGTCGCGCAGCACCACCGCGTAGTGGTCGAAGGTGAACGCGTGCGGGTACAGGCCTCCGCCCCGGATCGCCCGACGCTGGGTGAACGACACGTTGATCATCCAATACAACGGGAAGAGCATGATTCCCGTCAGCACCAGGCCGATCGCGGTCTTCCACCAGCGGCGGGTCGTCCTGTACACGTCAAGCCTCCTTCTGGTGGATGACGGCGACGTACACCAGGCCCATGATGAGGGCGGCAATGAGCAGGATCGTGCCCACCACCGAGGCCTGCGAGTACTTGATCACGGCCGAGGTGCCCTTCCCAAACGCCATCCCGTACGCCCAGGTGGCCAGCGTCTGCGACGTCCCCGTCCCGGTGGTCATGATCCAGATGATGTCGACGACCTTGAGGGTGTAGACGAACCCGAGGAGCAGCGTGATGGCACTCACCGGCCTCAGCAGGGGGAACGAGATCGACCAGAAGCGGCGCCAGGCCCCGGCGCCGTCGATTGCCGCGGCCTCGTAGAGGTCGGCGGGGATGTTCTGCAGCCCGGAGTAGAGAATGACGAGGTTGAAGGGAATCCCGAGCCAGATGTTGGCGATCGTCACCGCCCACAGGGAGTTGTTGGCGTTGAGCCACCATATCGGGGCGAGACCGAAGATCCCCAAGAACCCGTTGAGGACGCCCGAGTCGGCGTCCATCATCCACTGCCACGTAGTGGCCGAGACGATGATCGGCAACAGCCACGGTACGAGGAAGAGCGCGCGCAGCACGGGGGACAGAGGGAAGTTGCGCTGGAAGAACACCGCCAATCCCATCCCGATGGTGTACTGGAAGACCAGAGACACGAGGACGAAGACCGCGGTCTGGCGCACCGTCGGCCAGAACTGCGGCGAGGCGATGACCTCTCGGTACACCGCACCGCCGACAAACGGAGCGTCGCCGGAAACGAAGGTCGCCCGTGTGAAGCGATGGAGACTCATCGAGACGTTCTCGACGAGCGGGTAGGCATAGAAGAACACCAGATACACCGCGAGCGGCGCAACGAACGCGATGCCCGCCAGCGTCCCGCGACGCGGACGGAACCGGCGGCGATCACCACCGGGCGTCCGCTTGCTCGCGGGGTCCTTGCCACGATGCCGCAGCAACGATGTCTCTCCTGCAGGGTTCCTACTCGCCACGACTGTATCGGTCCGGGAGGACCGGGGGTGGGCGACCGGTCACGGGTCGTCGCCCACCCCCGGCGGGGGCGAAGTGTCTCAGCCGGCGGCTTCTTGGCCCGCAGCCTCGAAGGCCGCCTTGACCGCGTCCGCGTCGCCGGCCGCATTCAGCGCGGTCTGGAGCGCGGCGGAGATCGCCGCCGACGTGGCGACATAGGCGGCACCGAGGTCGGTCGTGCGCCCCTGGGCGCTGTCGATCGCATCGGCCCACGGCGCCCAGATCGGGTCGGAGTCGATCTGCTGCTGCCGGGTCGTCTTGTTCGCTGTGAAGTAGCCGAGCGCGTCCGCCGTCTTGACCTGGTTGCCTTCACCGAGCAAGCACTCGATGACCTGCTTGGCGGCTGCGTAGTGCGCAGCGGCGTTGTCTTCGTGGATCGGGGCGAGCGCGAATTCGCCACCGGTCGGGACCGGGGCGGCACCGCCGTTCTTGCCCGGGATCGGGATCATGACGATCGGGAAGTCCTGCTCGGAGGCTGCCCGTGCAAACCACGATCCGTTCTCGGCGAAGGCGTAGTCGCCGGTGAGGAAGAGGTCCCACGACGCGGACTGGTTGTCGGTCGTGGAGGACTTGGGCGCATAGCCGTTCCCGATCCAGTCGGACAGGAGCTGCCCTGCGTCGACCGCCTCGGCGGACCCGGGATCCAGGAGCGTCGCTCCCGCGCCCCAGAACCATGGCAAGAACTGAAACACGCCCTCCTCACCCGAGATGCCGGAGAACGTGATGCCCTTGTACCCGGCTGCGACGACCGCCTCCAACGCAGCGTTGAGGCCGTCCCACGACGTCACGCTCGCCGGGTCGACGCCGGCGTCGGTCAGGATGGTCTCGTTGTAGTAGAGGCCGAGGGTGTTCGCCCCGACCGGGACGCCGTAGGTGACGCCGTCGACGGTGCCCGGACCGGCGAGGTTCGGGTCGTCGCCCGTCGTCGTGATGCCGACCTCATCCGCCGGTGCCAGCAGCCCCGAACTCGCCGCCTCGGGGACGGCAGGATTGTCGAGCAGGACGACGTCAGGTGCGTTGTCCTCCCTCACCGCTGTGGTGAGGTTGTTGAGAAGATCTGCGGTCGCAGCCGCGCTCCTCTTGATGGTGGTGCCGCTCGGCGCGCACGTGTCGACGTAGTTGGCCCAATCCGAGCCAGCTTCGTGCTGGGGATACGGGTCCCAGAACTCGATCGTCGTGATCGCGTTCGACTCGGTGGTCGCGCTCGCAGCCGTCGTGGTCGATTGGTCGGAGCCCGACGAATCGTCGCCGCAGGCCGCCAGGGTGCCGACGAGGAACATCACCAGGATGATGCCCGTTATGCGCCGGGTCGTATGAGTCATGGACACTGGTCTGCCTTTCCTTGTGGTGGGCTGGTGAACCGGTTCGACACCGGCTCTGCTGTATTGCATGGCTGGGAGACTGGTGCGTTAGCGGGTGCTCCCTCGATCGGTGAGGACGGGAGCAACGAACCGGACGGCGGGCGGGCTCGCCCCCTCGCCGGTGATGCGTCGGACGAGCTGCGGAACGGCTCTGCGTCCCAGCTCGTTGGCCGCCGATTCCACCGCGGTGAACGGCAGCGAGAACTCCTCGCCGAAGTCCCGCGAATAGAGACTGACGACGCTGAGGTCCTGGGGGACGGCGACGCCCCGTTCCCGCAGGATGGCAGGCAACGCCGCAATGGTGGCGTCGTTGTGGACGATCAGCCCGGTTGCGTCCGGGTGTGCATCCAGGATGGCGTTCACGGAACGACCGATGGCTGGAGGGCGCGACTCGCCGTAGTGGGCGTGGATTCGTATCCCATGGTGGGCAGCCCGCTCGACCGCGGCGTCTGCGAAGCGCCACACATAGGCGCCGCCACGTTCGACGACATGGTGAGGCGGTGAGATGAGGGCGAGTTCGCGATGTCCTTTGGCCTGGAGGTGGTCGACGAGGATGCGGGCCGCCTCGCCGAAGTCGAGATCGATGATGTCGAGCCCTTCCGTGTCCCGGGGGAGCCCGATGAGCACAGCCGGTGCGGTCACCGCGCGCAGGGCGTTCAGTCGGGGATCGTCGGCCGTGACATCCAGCAGTACCAGTCCGTCCACCATTCGCGAATCGGCGATGCGGTGGATCGCCGATTCACCGTCGGGATCGGTCACCATGAGGATGTCGTAGCCGAGTTCGCGGGCCGCGTCGGAGACCGGCAAGACGTACTGGAGCATCGCAGGGGCGAACTCGTCGGCGTGGAACTGCAGCAGAAGGCCCAGAACCATCGTCTGGGAGGTTGCCAAGGCTCGGGCGCCTGCGTTGGGGGTGAACCCCAGGTCCAGGATGGCCTGCTGGATGCGGCGTCGTGTTGCAGGGGAGATGGATCGCTTGCCGGACAGGGCGTAGGAGACCGTGCTGCGGGATACCCCAGCCTCCCTGGCCACGTCCCGAATCGTCGCCATGCCGAGTACCCCTCCAATCGAACCGGTTAGTCGAACCGGTTCGATCAACCATACCCTGCTCCTCCCACTCGTGTCAAGGCTTGGTATCGCCGCGGTAGGGCGGAGCGATGCCGCGGGCCGGATCTACACGTGGAGGACGGCCAGGTAGACGCCACCAACCGGGACCCGGGCTGCACCGAGGGAACGAAACGGGGCGGCGGGCTGTTCACTCCAGTGCCCGGCGCCGCAGCGGTGGCCAGGGCGATCCAACGGGCGGGGAGGTCCGATGCGCAAGGTAGTAGGCGTCGCGATCGTGGTTCTCCTGCTCGCGGCGTGCTCCCAGGACGGCGCCGACGCGCCGGACGGCCAGACGACCTCGGCACCGGCGACGGGACCCATGGTGCTGACCTCGACCGCCTTCGCCGACGGGGACCTCATCCCCGAGCAGTACACCTGCAACGGCGACGACACCTCACCGCCGCTCGCCCTCGCCAACGTCCCGGACGGGACGGTGTCGCTGGCGCTGCTCGTCATCGACCCGGAGGCCATGTCGGCACCGTGGGACCACTGGATCGTGTACGACATCGCGCCCCGTGACACGATCCCCGAAGGGGTCCAGGACCTCGGCACGGTGGGCACCAACACGTGGGGGCGCACCGACTACGGCGGACCCTGCCCCGACCTCGGCGTCCACCCCTACACCTTCACCGTCCTGGCGCTCGACACCGAGCTCGGCCTGGCGCCGGGAGCCACCAAGGACGAGCTGCTCGCCGCCGTCGACGGACACGTCCTCGCCCAGGCCACCCTCAACGGACGCTACGGCTGAGCCGGCCGGAGCGATCCGTCACGGCGTCAGGTCGTACTCGGTGTGCTGCATGTCCCCATCGTTGACCGGCGGCCTCCAGGAGCTTCAGCACAGGGGCGACCCGGTCGATACCTGGCTGGTGCTCCCAAGGAGGGGAGAGGTGTGATGGCACCGCAGCCGAACCACCCCCGCATCGCCGCACTGGCCCTCAGCGTCGGGCTGCTGGCCTCGCTCGTCGCCGGGTGCGGAACATCCGAACCCTCGGCGACCACCTCGGTGCCCGACGGCACCGTTGCGTCCGCCGACGTGACCGAGCCGGAGTCGCCCGACGCCACGACCCCCGATTCCGGCCCCGCCGCGGAGGAGACGACCACGACGGCTCCGGCGGATCCCGATGCCCCGGAGACGGCCGTCGACGGCATCGATGCGGTGCTGGCAGCGCTCGACGGCCCGGCCGGGGACGACGGCGACCTGCCGCCGCTTCCGACCGAAGGCGTCGACGCCTACCTCGGCGGCAGTCCCGACGCCTACGCCACGGCCGCGCTCACCCTCGACCTGGAACATGCCGGCGTCACCCTCACCGGCATCACCCTTTCCGTCCTCCCCGTCACCGGCACCGACGCGTCGCTGCTGGTGATGGAGGTCGACGACGACTCCTTCGCGGCCGGGCTCCCCACCGAAGAGGAAGGCGGCGACCTCACCACGGCGCTGCTCGCCTCACCCCAGCTCGAAGCCGCCTCGATCACCGAGCTGGTGACGGTGTACCGCAGCGAAGATGAGGAGGGGCCGTTCACGATGACGTTCGCGGTGACGATCGACGCCATGCGCCAGGCCGCCGCCACCGGCGAGTCGCTCGGAGACGCCGTCGCGGTCCAGGTCGACAGGGGATCGTCATGAGGTCCCGGCGCGCCCTGGTGCTCCTGCTCGTCGTGGCGTCGGTGGCGATGACGGCATGCACCCCACAGGAGCTCGGCGAGTTCTTTGCCACGACGGATCTGCGAACCTCCGACAACCCGACCGAAGCCGCCGCCGGCCACGCCGCCGAGGCGCGGGATGCGGATCGCGCCGCGCAGGAGCTCGTCGACGAGGGGCTGAGGGACAAGTCGCGCGACAAACTCGCCGAGGCATACCGGCTCCGACCCCAGGACGCCCGCTACCGGGCCTACGTCGCGGCCCAGCGCGTGGCCGACGGCAACAGGGAGGGCTACACCGATTTCCTTCTCCGCAGCAGCCGGATCTACGTGCAGGACCACCCCCCGATCCCGGGGGCTTCCTCGACCGGCCGCATCCGAGAATGGATCCTGGTGGTGCTGGGAGCGCTCGACCGTGCCCTCTCGATCGAGCGCCAACGCACTCCTCTCGAACCCGATCGGATCGACCGGCTCGAAACCGAATTCTGCAGCGGCCTCTCCGTCTACGACCAGTACGGCAGTCCCGTCGAGAAGGACGTCTTCGACCTGCTCTTCCTCGCCGACACCGACTGCGCCGGCGTGGGGTGAAGCGCGGTCACGGCGCGGCTTCGCGGGCCTCGTAGAGGAAGGCGAGCAGGTCGCGGTCCCCACCTTGGGATCAAGTGGCACGCCTCACATGTCGAAGGGGAGGGCATGGAAAGAGCAACCACACCACCCACCGCGCAGCCCGGATTCCGGGTCCCGGTGTCCTGGTGGCTGGGCATACCCCTGGCCGGAGCCGTCTACGCCCTCCTGAAATGGGTCGCCCCGCTCATCGCGGCGGCTCTGGGGAAGGGCTCTCCGCTGTTCTCGTCATTCGATGCGCTCGCGCCAATCGTGGCACTTCCCGCCGCGCTGGGCGTGTTGGTCTTGTGGGTCGTCTTCGTCATCGAGAGGCGACGCGACGACCGCCGCCTCGACGCCCAGACCGGGCTCGACAGTGTCCGCGAGTTGTCGTGGCGGGAATTCGAGCAGCTGCTCGCCACCGCCTTCCGGCGCCGGGGTTTCCGGGTCGACGACACCGGGCCCGGTCCGGACGGGGGAATCGACCTCGTGCTCCACGACGGCAACCGGGCCATCGCGGTGCAGGCGAAGCACTGGAAGACCCACAAGGTGGGGGTGGGGAAGGTGCGGGAACTGCTCGGCGCCACGATCGCGGCGGGTTGCGACGGCGCCATGCTGGTCACGAGCGGGATGGCGACGGCAGAGGCGAAGAAATGCGCGGCAGGCAACGATATCGATCTCATCGAAGGCGACGAACTGGCGCGAATGATCCTCGAGGTACAGAGGAGACCCGTCGACCAGGTCACCCCCGATCCGAATGACGCCGGAGTGCCAGTGTGTCCGACGTGCGGCTCGGACATGGTGCGTCGCACCGCTCGGAAGGGTGCCAACGCCGGGACCACGTTCTGGGGATGCTCCACGTTTCCCCATTGCCGCGGCACGAGACCGATCCCCTGACACTCAAACGGGGCGACACAGGCGGTCGCCTCACTGATCGCAGGTGGCGCTCAACCGGAAC
>CAZQUB010000033.1:0-14742 GCA_964596225.1 uncultured Acidimicrobiaceae bacterium | reverse complement strand
GAGGTGACGGTGCGGCGCTGCGACCCCGATCACCTCCGCATGGAGCTGCGCAAGATGGAGGGGTCGGGCTGTGAGGTGACCCGGGGGGAGGACTGGTTCACGGTGCAAGGGCCGGAACGTCCCGAGCCGGTCGACTTCGCCACCCTGCCCTACCCGGGCTTCCACACCGACATGCATCCCCAGATGGTGAGCTACCTGTCCCGTTCCACCGGCACCTCGATCATCACCGAGAACGTCTACGCCTCCCGGTTCCGCTACATCGGGGAGCTGAACCGGATGGGCGCCGACATCCAGACCGACGGGCAGCACGTCGTGATCCGCGGCGTCGACACCCTCAGCGGCTGCGAGGTCGACGGCTGCGACATCCGGGCCGGAGCCGCCCTCGTCATCGCGGGGCTCGCCGCTGAAGGCGACACGATCGTCCACGACGCCCATCACATCGACCGCGGCTACCAGCACTTCGTTCCCACCCTGCAGTCGCTGGGGGCGACGATCGAACGCCGGTGACCCGACAACCGCAGCGTCCTGAGAGAATGCACGGGTGAACGCCGCGGCCCTGCTGCTGGCAGCCTTGCTGCTCCCACTCCCGACGGTGCGCCCCGCCGCCCCGGAGAGGATCGACCGGATCGAGCTGGTCCCGGCCGGCGGCAGCGTCATCGAGCTGGGCTACGGGCGGCACACCGGAACCCTCGAGGTGAGCGCCGGCGACGGCGGGCTGGGTGTCGTCGAGGAGATCCCGCTCGAGTCGTACCTGCTCGGGATCCGGGAAGTGCCCGCCTCCTGGCCGGCCGAGAGCCTGGCGGCCCAGGCGGTCGCCGCCCGCACCTACCTGGCGTGGACGCTGTACCGGGGACGGACCTCGTCGGGGACGGCGTACGGGTTCGACATCTGCGCCTCCACCGCCTGCCAGGTGTACCGGGGCGATATCGGCGCCGATCCCGCCTGGGTCGCCGCGGTGCAGCGCACCGCGGGCGAGATCCTGCGCTCCGATGACGCCCCGGCGCAGGCCCTGTACTCGTCGAGCGCCGGTCACCGCACCAGGGCGGTGCAGGACATCTGGGGCGGGAGCGCCCTTCCCTACCTGCAGCCGGTCGACTCCGACGAGGCGGGCGTCACCCCCTATGAGCACTGGGAGCTGACCGTCGACGCCTCGGTGCTGTCCCGGGTGTTCACCGCCGGTGGGTATGCGGTCGGGGCGGAGTTGACGTCGATGGAGATCGAGCGGCCCCCGGAGGGGGAGGGCCCGGCGACGCTGGTGGTGGGCAGCGAGCAGGGACTCACCCGCATCCCGGTGACGGCGGTGAGGGCGGTGCTCAACAGCAGCGGTCCCCAGCTCTACCCGGGGTTGTTCCCGGCGATGCGGCCCGGCGGCGGCCGCTGGCCGCAGGCGATCCTCTCGTACACCTTCGATGTGGAGTTCCAGCCGCCGACGGGGCGCCTCGACATCCCGCTGATCCCGCCGGGCGAGGCGGGCACGCCGGGGGTGGCGACCTTCGTCGGTGAGGGGTGGGGGCACGGGGTCGGGATGAGCCAGTGGGGGGCGAAGGCGATGGCGGACCGAGGTGCGACCTACCGCGAGATCCTGGCCCACTACTACGGCGGGCTGGCGCCGGAACCGGGCGACGACGCCCTTCCCGAGTCGGTCCGGGTGGGCCTCGACTGGGGGGTGGCGTCGGTTCCCATCGTGACCTCGGGGCCGGTGACGGTCCGCGTCGCGGGCCGCGACGTCGCCACCCTGCCGTCGGGGGAGTGGACCCTCCGCCAAACCGCCCGTGGCGTGGCCGTGATCCCGTCCTCCGGGTTCCTCGCCGACCTCCTCGCCATCCTCCTGCACCGAACCCAGGGTTGAGAGGCCGCATTTTCGTGTACTGGAGCCCTGGGTTGGAGGCACGGGGCGGGCGGGTGGTGTATTCGCACTACACTCGTAGTGGGAATCAGGGTGGATGGTCCGGCGTTGCAGAGTGGGTAATGAGCGATACCTCCCAAGTGAAGAGTTCGGTCATTCAGGTCGCCTCCCCGGTGGGCTCGGTCGCCCCTGCCCCGGCGTCCGAGACCGCCGAGGACGCGATCGACATCGTCGTGCTCCAGGAGACCCTCGAGTACATCCGTCCCGCCCTCCAGGCCGACGGCGGTGATCTGATCCTCCTCGGGACCGATGGCAGCACCGTGAACCTTCAGCTCGTCGGCGCCTGCGGCGGTTGCCCGCTGTCGACGATGACCCTCACCGCCGGGATCGAGCGCATCCTCCAGGACCGGGTCCCCGGCGTCGAAACGGTGAACGCCACCTAGCGGTGGCTCGCCACATCGCGGCTCGGCACTGCAGGCCCCGGTAGGCTCGCGGCGTCGATGAAACCCGTCCCGCCAGACCCGCTGATCGAAGCCGCCGTGACCGGAGACCGTCGCGCCCTCGCCCGTCTCGTCTCCCTCGTCGAGAGCGGGAGCGCCGCCGGCGACGCCATCCTCTCCGCGCTGCATCCCGCCACCGGTCGCGCCTGGACGACGGGTCTCACCGGGGCGCCCGGCGCCGGGAAGTCCACCCTCGCCGCCGGCCTCGTCACCGTGGCCCGAGACGCCGGGACCGAGGTGGCGGTGGTGGCCGTCGACCCCTCGAGTCCCTTCAGCGGCGGCGCCGTGCTCGGTGACCGGGTCCGGATGCAGCAGCACGCCGCCGACCGTGGCGTGTACATCCGCTCGATGGCGAGCCGGGGCCACCTCGGCGGCCTCGCCGCCGCCACCCCCCGCGTTGTGGCCGCACTCGACGGCGCCGGGTTCCCCGAGATCCTGATCGAGACGGTCGGGGTGGGCCAGGACGAGGTCGAGGTCGCCACCAGCGCCGACACCACCGTCGTGGTGGTCACCCCCGGATGGGGCGACGGGGTGCAGGTGGCCAAGGCCGGGATGCTCGAGATCGGCGACGTCTTCGCGGTCACCAAGGCGGACCGGCCGGGGGTGGAGGAGACGATGGCCGATTTGGAACGGATGCTGGAGATGGGCGGCGACCGGCCATGGCGCCCCCCGGTGCTCCCCGTGATCGCCACGACCGGTGACGGGGTCGCCGCGGTGTGGGACGCGGTGCAGCGGCACCGCCGCCACCTGACGGAGGCCGGGCTGCGCCAACCCCGTCGCTCTGCCCGGCTCCTCGCCGCTTTCGAGGCCGCGGTGCGGGCCGGGCTTCGCGACCGGATCCGCCGGACGGTCGAGGAAGGGCGCGGCGAGAGCGTGGCGGTCGCGGCGGGGACGATCGACCCGTGGACCGCGGCGCGACGGTACCTCGAGCGGCGCGGAACCTGACCCGTGCCGGGCCGACGCCACCGTGTCTGGAGGGTCCCGACCACCACTAGCCTGCAGCCCCCGACCGGAGAGGAGCGGAGGAGTGAGCCTGGTCGACTATGAGGTGTCCGGTGCAGTGGCACTCATCACCCTCGATCGCCCTCCGGTCAACGCCCTCGACGCCGACCTCATCGCCGCCATCGACCGCGCCATCGGCTGTGCCGAACATCCCGCGGTGCGGGCCGCCGTCCTCACCGGGAGGCATCACTTCGCCGCCGGCGCCGACATCAAGGCATTCGCCCGGTCGGTGGAGACCGGGGACCGTGACCCCCAGGCCTCGGCCCTGGCGGCCGTGATCCGCCGCCTCGAGCGGCTCGAGAAGCCGACCATCGCCGCGGTCTCCGGGTACGCCCTCGGCGGCGGCCTCGAACTCGCCCTCGGTGCGGACTTCCGTTTCCTCGCCGACGACGCCGTCATCGGCCAGCCGGAGATCCTGCTCGGCATCATCCCCGGCGCCGGCGGGACCCATCGCCTCACCCGCCTCGTCGGCTACCAGCGCGCCAAGGAGATGGTGCTCTCCGGCCGCCAGATGGGAGCCGAGGAGGCCCTCGCCGCCGGCATCGCCGACGAGGTGGTCCCGGCCGCCGAGCTCCTCGACCACGCCATGGCGGCGGCCGCCGCCTGGGCCAATGGCCCGACCCGGGCCTACTGGGCCGCCAAGCGGGCCCTGGGTGACGGCTACGGCGAGCCGACCCCGGCCGCCCTCGAGATCGAACGTGCCGCCTTCGACGAGGTGTTCGCGACCCGCGACGCGCAGGTCGGGATCGAAGCCTTCGTCGCCAAGGAGCCCCCCCGCTTCGAGGGACGGTGACCGGGATCCCACCGCTCCCGTCCCGGTATGCGACCCCGGCGGCGGGCACCTAGCCTTCCCGCATGGAGCCGAGCCCCCTCGGAATCTGGCTTCGCCGCCTCACGGTGGTCATCGCCGTCCTCGCCTTCGCCGGGACGGTGATCGGGGTGTGGGCAGGCGCCGCCGCCATCAACGCCGACGTGCTGACGCCGCGGCGCAGCATCCCGACCGCCGACCTGCAGGTGGTGGAGGTCGAGACGGGCCGGATCGTGGTCACCCGCAGCCGCCTCTCCGAGCAGGAGGGCATCTGGGGGGTGGAGGCGCCGAACGCGTACGGCCAGGTGACCGGGTTGGTCGAAGTGGGAGAGGACACCGTCGCACACGGCTTCCGGACCATCGAGGGGAAGTTCGTCCCCGGTGAGGCGGTACGGTGGGACCCGTACGCCTTCAGCGGGGACCCGGCCAGCGCATCCGGCCTCGCCTTCGAGGACATCCGTGTCCCCGGCGAACTCGGGGTCGATCCCACCTGGCTCGTCTCCGGGATCCGCGACACCTGGGTCGTCATGGTGCACGGCGAGGGTCTCGACGAGCGCCGCCAGGCGCTCCGCATCCTCCCCACCCTCGCCGACCTCGGGTACCCGGTCCTCGTCACCACCTACCGCAACGACGGGACGGCGCCGGACGCCGATCCCAACCGCTACGGCTGGGGCCTCACCGAATGGCCCGACGTGGACGCCGCCGTCGCCTACGCCCTGCAACGGGGCGCCACGGACGTCGTCCTCTACGGGTACGGGATGGGCGGCTCCATCGTCACCACCTACCTGCACGAGAGCGACCGTACCGACGTGGTGCGCGGCGTCATCCTCGATTCCCCCGCCCTCGACGTGGGGGTGCTCGCCGACCGGGCCGTCGCCGCCCACGGGGTCCCGGGCCTGTTCACCGGGCTCGCAAAACAAGTGGTGCGCATCTGGAACGGTCTCGAGTGGGGGGCGCTCGACCAGGTGAAACGCGCCGGCGAACTCGATGTCCCGATGTTGCTGATGCACGGCACCGCCGACGAGGTGACCCCGGTCGAGGTGAGCGACGCCTTCGCCGAGGCCCGCCCCGACCTCGTCACCTACGAGCGTTTCGACGGCGCTATCCACGACGGGCTGTGGAACCTCGACCCCACCCGCTACATGTCGGCCGTCACCGACTTCATGGGACGGGTCGCACCCGACACGGAATCCTGAGACGCCCCGTCGGCGCCGGACCACCGTCGAATCAGGGAGTGGGCTCTGCGACAATGACCCATCCATGCTCTACCTGGATCACGCGGCGACAACGGTGATGCGCCCCGAGACACGGGAGGCGATGGCCCCCTTCCTCGACGAGGTGTACGGCAATCCCTCCGGCGTCCACGGGACCTCGCGCCGCGCCAAGACGGCTTTGGAGCAGGCCCGGGAGCAGGCCGCGGCCCTGCTCGGCGCCGCCCACCCCCTCGAGATCGTCTTCACCGGCGGCGGCACCGAAGCCGACAACCTGGCGGTGGCCGGCGCCGCGCTCGCCGGCGGGCGCCGCGGCGGGGTGGTCACCACCGCCATCGAGCACGAGGCGGTGCTGGCGACGGCCCGGTTCCTGGAGGGACTCGGCTGCCCCGTGACCCGGGTCGGCGTCGACCGGGACGGGATCGTCGACCCCGACGGGATCGCCGCCGCCGTCACCGACGGCACCGCGGTGGTGTCGGTGATGGCCGCCAACAACGAGACCGGGGCCCGTCAACCGGTGCCGGAGGTCGCGGCCGCCCTGGCCGGGCGGGGCGTACCGTTCCACACCGACGCGGTGCAGGCCTTCGTCTCCGAGGAAGTCACCGTGACCTCCACCGGCGCCGACCTGATCTCGCTGGCGGCCCACAAGTTCGGCGGGCCAAAAGGCGTCGGCCTGCTCTACGTGCGCGACGGGATCGCCCTCGAACCGGTGGTGCACGGCGGCGGCCAGGAGCTGGGGCGCCGCTCCGGCACCCACAACGTCGCCGGCATCGTCGGCATGGTGGCGGCGATGGAGGCCACCGTCGCCGACCGGGACCGGTTCCGGCGCGACGTCGCCGCCGCGAGGGAACGCTTCGAGGGCCGGCTGGGCGTCGCGGTGCCCGGCCTCGAGGTCCACGTCCCCGACCACCGGCTGGTGCAGCACAGCCACCTCCGGTTCCCCGGCGTCCCCGCCGAGACGCTGCTCATCCGCCTCGACCGTCGGGAGGTGGCCGCCGCCGCCGGATCCGCCTGCCACAGCGGCGCCGTCACCGTCTCGCACGTGCTCGCCGCCATGGGCTTCGACGAGGACGCCGCCGCCGAGAGCGTCCGGTTCACCTTCGGCTGGATCACCGTTCCCACCGACGGCGACATCGCCGCCGCGCGGGTCCTGGCGGCCCTGGAGGACCTGCCGTGAGGGCGCTGGTGGCGATGTCGGGTGGGGTGGACAGCTCGGTGGCGGCCGCCCTCATGGTGGAGCAGGGCTGGGACGTCGTCGGGGTCACCCTCAAGCAGTGGGAGGGCGCCGGAGGGTCCCTGCCGACCGCAGGGTGCTGCACCGTCGCCGACGCCGAGGACGCCCGCAGCGTCGCCGGCCGGCTCGACGTCCCCTACTACGTGCTCGACTACGTCGACGAGTTCTCCTCGGCGGTGGTGGACCCGTTCGGGGAGGCCTACCTGGCGGGCCGCACCCCCAACCCGTGCATCGAATGCAACCGGCGGGTGCGCTTCAAGGCCCTGCTGGAACGGACCGCCGCCCTCGAATGCGACGTGCTCGTCACCGGGCACCACGCCCGTGTCCGCCGTGACGGCACCGGGTTCCACCTGCTGCGGGCCACCGACGCCGCCAAGGACCAGTCCTACGTGCTCCACATGCTCGGGCAGCGGGACCTGGAACGGATCCGGTTCCCGGTGGGGGAGATGACCAAGGCGCAGGTGCGGGACGAGGCGGCCCGGCTCGGGCTGCGCACCGCCGGCAAACCCGACAGCCAGGACCTCTGCTTCGTGGGGAAGGGCGACTACCGGACCTTCCTGCGGGAGCGACTCCCCGAGGCGGCCCGACCCGGCGTCATCGTCACCGGCGCCGGCGAGGTGGTCGGCCACCACGAAGGGACCGTCGACTACACCATCGGGCAGCGCCGCGGGCTGGGATCCGCCGGCGGGGAGCCCCGCTACGTGATCGAGATCCGCCCGGCCGACGCCACCGTCGTCGTCGGGTCCCGCCGCGACCTGCTGGCGGGGGGCTGCCGGGTCGAGGGAGTGTCGTTCGTCGCCGGCCACGCCCCGGCCTCGGATCGGGTCGAGGTCAAGATCCGGTACCGCTCCGACCCCACCCCGGCCCGCCTCGCCGACGGCGGCGACGGCACGTGGGAGGTGCGGTTCGCCGCGCCGCAGAACGCGGTCACTCCGGGGCAGGGCGCGGTGTTCTACGACGGCGACGAGGTGCTCGGCGGGGGCACGATCGGCGGGACCCTGGCCACGGAGTGAGGCGTTGCGGGAACCCGCCGCCTGTCACTCGCGCCCGGTAGCGTACGCCCCGGACGAGCAGTGGGAGCGACCGAATGAGTCCAGAGGAGGCCGAGGCGAGGATCGAGGAGCTGCGCGAGCAGGTCCGTTTCCACCTCCACCGCTACCACGTGCTCGACTCCCCGGTGATCTCCGACGCCGAATACGACGCCCTCTTCAACGAGCTGCTCGCCCTCGAGGCGGACCATCCCGAGCTGGTGACCCCCGATTCCCCGACCCAGCGGGTCGGGGCGCCGATGGCGGACGTGTTCGCCCCCGTCGAGCACCGGGAGCGGATGTTCTCGCTCGACAACGTCGACTCCACCGAAGGCCTGCACGCCTGGCGGGACCGTCTGGTGCGGATCCTGGGGCGGGAGCCGGCCGGGTACGTCTGCGAGCTGAAGATCGACGGGCTGGCGGTGTCGCTCACCTATGAGGGGGGTGTGCTCACCCAGGGGGCGACCCGCGGCGACGGGGTGATCGGGGAGGACATCACCGCCAACGTCCGCACCATCGACGCCGTCCCGCTCCGGCTCCACGGGGACCCGCCTGCCGTGATCGAGGTGCGGGGTGAGATCTACATGCCGGTCTCCGCCTTCGAGGACCTCAACGCCCGCCAGGCGGAACAGGGGCTCCGCCCCTACGTGAATCCCCGTAACACCGCCGCCGGGTCGGTGCGCCAGAAGGACCCGGCGATGACCGCCTCCCGCAAGCTGTCGACCTGGATGTATCAGGTCGGGTACCTCGAAGGCGGGCCTGCCCTCGGCAGCCACCACCAGTCGCTGGAGTGGCTCGCCGACCTCGGGCTGCGGGTCAATCCCGCCACCGCGGTGGTCGCCGACCTTGCCGCGGTCGACCGCTACGTGGCCGACGCGCTGCGGCGCCGTCACGAGTTCGACTACGAGATCGACGGGATCGTTGTCAAGGTCGACGAGTTGTCCGACCAACAGGCCGCCGGGTTCACCGCCAAGAGCCCCCGCTGGGCGGTCGCCTACAAGCTGCCCCCGGAGGAGAAGACCACCCGGCTCAACGCGATCGAGATCAACGTCGGGCGCACCGGCGCCGTCACCCCCTATGCCGTCCTCGAGCCCGTCTTCGTCGGTGGCGTCACCGTCAGCACCGCCACCCTCCACAACGAGGGCGAGGTGCATCGCAAGGACGTGCGCCCCGGCGACACCGTCATCGTCCGCCGCGCCGGCGACGTCATCCCCGAGGTGGTGGGGCCGGTGCTGGCGACCCGGCCCCCCGGTCGCCGCAAGTGGCACATGCCGGCCGTCTGCCCGTTCTGCGGCAACCCGATCGTGCTGCCGGAAGGGGAGGCCAAGGCACGCTGCACCGGCGGCTACGCCTGCCCGTCCCGGCTCCGCGAGTACCTGGCCCACTTCGGTTCCCGCGGCGCCATGGACATCGAAGGCCTCGGCTACAAAACGGTCGACCTGCTGTTGCGCGAGGGCCTCATCGCCGACCCGGCCGACCTGTTCACCCTCGATGGGGACCGGCTCCTCGGCGAGGAGGGGTGGGGGGAGGTGTCGGTCGACAACCTCATGGCCGCCATCGACGCCGCCCGCGACCGCCCGCTGGGCCGTCTCCTCACCGCGCTCGGCATCCCGCACGTCGGGGGGACGGTGGCCCGGGTCCTCGCCCGGGAGTTCCGCAGCCTGCCCCGGCTCCTTGCGGCAGGCGACGACGAGATCACCGCCATCGACGGGATCGGTCCCGAGATCGCCACCTCGATCCGGGATTGGGCCTCCGACCCTGCCAACCGGGAGCTGGTCCGCAAGCTCGAGGTGGCCGGGGTGCGCCTCGCCGATCCCGAACCCGAAGGCACCTCCTCCGCCCTGCTGGAGGGCGTGACCCTCGTCCTCACCGGGACGCTGCAGGAATCGAGCCGCGACGAGGCGAAGGCGGCGGTCGAGGAACGGGGCGGCAAGGTGACCGGCTCGGTGTCGGGGCGGACCACCGCGGTCGTCGCCGGCGAGGCGCCCGGCTCGAAGCTCCGCAAGGCCGCAGACCTCGGGGTGCCGGTCATCGACGAGGCGACCTTCCGGCGGGTCCTCGCCGAAGGGCCCGGCGCCATCCCTACTGGACCCGGAACCTCCAGCTGAGCTCCCCGGGGTCGGGGAGGTCGTTGACGCGATCCCAGGTGAGGTGCACCGCGTGCACCCCCGGCGTCCACTCCGGGAACGTCGCCTCCGGGCCCGGTGACCACTCGAACCGGCCGGTGGGGGCGATGGAGCGGATCTCGCCGGGCGGGATGCGGGTCCCGTCGACGTACAGCTCGATGGCGTAGCCGGGCTGCATGTCGATCACGAGGCCGATCTGGCGGAGCACCGTGTCTCCGTCGGCGGGGGAGATGCGCTCCACCGCGGCGGGGAGCGGCACGTCCCGTCCCGACGGGGCCACCGCCACCACCCAGATCACCACCGCGGCGAGGGCGAGGCCGAGGAGGGCGAAGACGAGCCGGTAGCCGTTGGAACTCACGGCGCGATCTTACGGCGGGGGGGAACCGGCCCGAACGGTGGCGGGCAGGACCGATGTGCCGATCCGACCAACTAGCGTGGCGGCATGCGACTCAACCCGGTCCTGGCAGAGCTGGGGGCGTACCCCATCGCCCTCGTGCAAGAGCGGGCCCACGCCATGCGGGCCGAAGGCCGCACCGTCATCGACTTCTCGATCGGGGACCCCCGTGAGCCCACCCCGGCGTTCATCCCCGATGCGCTGCGCCGGGCGGTCCCCGCCGTCTCCCAATACCCCCTCACCTCCGGCACCGCCGAGCTGCGGGAGGCGATCGCCGGGTACGTGCAGCGCCGCTTCGGGGTGACGGTCGACCCGGCGACGCAGGTCATGCCCACCTCCGGGGCCAAGGAGGCGGTGTTCAGCACCCCCCTCGCCTTCGTCGATCGGGCCGCCGGCGACGTCGTCGTCTACGGCACGCCCGGATACCCGATCTACGAGCGGGGCGCCCGCTTCGCCGGCGCCGCCACCTCTCCGGCGGTGCTCTCCGGCGATTTCGTGCTCCGCCACGACCAGGTGCCCGACGAGGTGTGGGAGCGGGCCAGGCTGCTGTGGACCTGCACCCCCCACAACCCGACCGGCGCCGTGACCTCTCTCGACGACCTGGGCCGCCTGGTGGGCCGGGCCCGCGACGCCGGGGTGCTGTTGCTCTCCGACGAGTGCTACGCCGACGTGTACGAACCGGACGCCTTCCCCGACGGGCCCGCCTCGGCGTTGCAGGCGGCCGGTCCCGGCGCCTCCGGCGTCCTCAGCTTCTTCTCCTGCTCGAAACGTTCCGGCATGACCGGCTACCGGTCCGGCGCCGTCGTCGGCGACCCGGAGGCGATCGCCGCCCTCAAGAAGCTGCGCAGCGCCACCGGCACCGCCTCACCCGACTTCGTGCAAGCGGCGGCGGCCGCCGCCTGGAGCGACGACGCCCACCCGGCGCAGCGGCGGGAGATCTTCGCCGAGAAGCGTCGCATTCTGCGGGACGCCTTCACCGCCATCGGGATGGAGACGGTCGCATCCCACGCCGGGCTCTACCTGTGGGTGGCGGTCGACGACGATCTGGCCGCCACCGAACGGCTCTTGGAGGGAGGCGTCGTCGTGTCGGCGGGGCGGTTCTTCGGGGAGGGAGGCGAGGGGTACCTGCGGCTCGCCCTCGTCCCGACCGCCGAGCAGTGCCGAGCCGCGGTGGAGGTGGTGCAACGGTGCCTGACATGACCGGCGACCGGACGCTGATCGAGTCGGCCTTCGCCGACCTGGAGACCCTCCCGGCCGCGGCCGATGCGGTGGAACGGACCATCGCCGCCCTCGATCGTGGCGAGGTGCGGGTGGCGGAGAAGGTCGACGGGGAGTGGATCGTCCACGAATGGGTCAAGCAGGCGATCCTCCTCTACTTCCGCCTCGCCGACCTGGAGACCTTCGAGGTTGGCCCTTTCGAGTACCACGACAAGATCCCCACCAAACACGGCCTGGCCGCCGCCGGGATCCGGGTGGTGCCACCCGGCACGATACGCTACGGGGCCTTCTGCGAGCCCGGAGTGGTCGTCATGCCCGGCTACGTCAACATCGGCGCCAGGGTTGGGACCGGGTCGATGGTCGATACCTGGGCCACGGTCGGGTCGTGCGCCCAGATCGGTCGCCACGTCCACCTCTCGGGCGGGGTCGGCATCGGGGGGGTGCTCGAACCGCTCTCCGCCCGCCCGGTCATCATCGAGGACGGCGCCTTCATCGGCTCCCGCTCCATCGTGGTGGAGGGGACCCTGATCGAGGAGGGGGCGGTGCTGGGCGCCAACACGACCATCACGTCGTCGACCCCGATCATCGACGTCACCGGGGACGAACCGGTCGAGATGCGGGGCCGGGTGCCGGCCCACGCGGTGGTGGTGCCCGGGACGAGGCCGAAGGATTTCCCTGCCGGCAGGTACGATCTGTCGTGCGCCCTCATCATCGGGCGGCGCTCGGCGTCGACCGACCGCAAGACATCGCTCAACGAGGCCCTCCGGGTGTTTGGAGTGCAGGTATGAATCCGCTCCACCAGACGCTGTTCGATCTGGTGTCGATCCCTTCGGTCACCGGCAACGAAGGCAGGATCTGCACCGCGGTGGCGGAGCGGATGCTGCCGCTGTGGACCATGCGGGCCGTGAACCGGGTCGGCAACGCCCTCGTCGTCGGCCAGCAGACCGGGCGCCCCCTCATCACCCTCTTCGGGCATCTCGACACGGTCCCCGAGCAGGGCAACGCGGCGCCCCGCATCGACGGCGACCGCATGTATGGGCTCGGCACCTCCGACATGAAGTCGGGGCTGGCGGTGATGATCCACCTCATGGAGGACGACGAGGTCCGCAGCGGCCCCTACGACGTGGTGGCGGTGTTCTACGACCGGGAGGAAGGTCCGGTCGAACAGAACGGTTTGGAGACGGTGCTGGCCCGCACCCCGTGGCTCGACGACAGCGCCCTCGCCATCGTGATGGAGCCCACCAACGGGCGGATCGAACTGGGCTGCAACGGCGCCCTCAACGCCGACGTGATCTTCGAGGGGAAGGCCGCCCACAGTGCCCGTCCCTGGCTGGGGGAGAACGCGGTCACGAAGGCAGGAGCCTGGCTGGCCGAGATGCACCGCCGCGAACCGCAACGGGTCGACATCGACGGGCTCGAGTTCAACGAGGTGTTCTCGGTCACCAAGGCGGACGGCGGGATCGCCACCAACGTGCTCCCCGCCACCTTCACCGTCAACCTCAACTACCGGTTCCCGCCCGTGTACTCGCTGACGGAGGCCGAGGCGCGGCTCCGGGAGGTGGCGGCAGCCGCCGACCACATCGTGGTCAAGGACCGGGCCCCGGCCGGGGCGGTGCCGGAGAACAACGAGCACCTCGCCCGCTTGGAGCAGGTCCTCGGGGGTCCCCGGATGGCGAAACAGGGGTGGACCGACGTGGCTCGCCTCAGTGCCCGCGGCATTCCCGCCATCAACTTCGGTCCGGGGGAGCCGCTGCAAGCGCACCAGGCCGAAGAGTCGGTGGCGCTCGCCAACGTGCACCAGGCCTACGGGGCGCTGCACTCGTTCCTCACCGAGTAACCCCGCACCGGCAACGGGGAGTGTGGCGGGGGCGGGCGGGCGCTCGGGTAGCATCGCAGGTCATGCCCGTCGACATCGACATCGCCAGAGTTGCCCACCTCGCCCGCATCGCCCTGAGCGATGAGGAGCTGGAGCTCTACGGCCGCCAGCTCGGCGTCATCCTCGAGCACGCCGAGCGGGTCCAGGCCCTCCCCACCGAAGGGATCGAACCCACCTCGCATCCGCTCCCGATGACGAACGCCTTCCGCGACGACGAGGTGACCCCCTCGCTCGACCGCGACGTGGTGCTGTCACAGGCCCCCGACACGGAAGGCCCCTACTTCCGGGTGCCCCGCATCCTGGAGGAAGAGTGAGCGACCCCGCCGACTTCACGATCGCGGAGGCGGCGGCGGCGCTGCGCCGCGGTGAGGTGACGTCGGTGGAGTTGACCGAGGCGGTGCTGCGGCGGGCCGCGGTGACCGAGGCGCAGCTCCACGCCTACCTGACCCTCGACCAGTCCGGAGCCCGCCGGGCCGCGGCCGACGCCGACGCCGACTTCGCCGCCGGGAGGGACAAGGGGCCGCTCCAGGGCATCCCACTGGCGCTGAAGGACAACATGTGCACCCGGGGGATGGAGACCACCGCCGGCTCCAAGATCCTCTCCGGGTACGTCCCGCCCTACGACGCCACCATCGTCACCCGGCTCCGTGACCGCGGGGCGGTGATCCTGGGCAAGACCAACCTCGACGAGTTCGCCATGGGGTCGTCCACCGAGAACTCGGCCTACGGGACGACCCGCAACCCGTGGGACCCCGACACGGTGCCGGGAGGATCCTCCGGCGGCGCCGCCGCCGCGGTGGCGGCCGGCTCGGCGTTCGGCGCCTACGGCTCCGACACCGGGGGCTCGATCCGCCAGCCCGCCTCGCTGTGCGGCATCGTCGGCATGAAACCCACCTACGGTCTGGTGAGCCGCTACGGCCTCATCGCCTTCGCCTCGTCCCTCGACCAGATCGGCCCGCTGAGCCGCACCGTGGAGGACGCCGCCCTGCTGCTCGAAGCGGTCGCCGGCTTCGACATCCACGACGCCACCAGCTACCGGGGCGAGGCCCCCGCCATCTCCGGGTCCCTCACCGCCGGCGTCGCCGGGATGCGCATCGGCGTCGTCGAGGAACTCTCGGGGGATGGGATCGATCCGCAGGTGGCGGCCGCCATGGCGGCCACCCTCGACGCTCTCTCCGACGCCGGGGCCGAGGTGATGGAGCTGTCGATGCCGGCCACCGAGTACGCCCTCTCCGCCTACTACCTGATCGCTCCCGCCGAATGCTCCGCCAACCTGGCCCGATTCGACGGGGTCCGCTACGGGCTGCGGGTGCCCGGCGACACCGTCGAGGAGATGATGGCCGCCACCCGGGCGGAGGGATTCGGGCCTGAGGTGATCCGCCGGGTGCTGCTCGGCACCTACGCCCTGTCGGCCGGCTACTACGACGCCTTCTACGGGCAGGCACAGAAGGTGCGCACCCTGGTGCGGGACGACTTCCGCCGCGCCTACGAGCAGGTCG
>CAZQUB010000032.1:0-14858 GCA_964596225.1 uncultured Acidimicrobiaceae bacterium | reverse complement strand
TTGGCGTCCCAGAGGGCGAACTCGACGGCGGAGAACAGGGACAGCTCGGCTGAGGCACCCCGGGTGTTGGTGAGGGCGAGGTCCCACACCTCGAGGTCTTCCCCCAACGGCACGAAGTACCGGATGCTCGCCTCGATGCCGGCGAAGCGGGAACTGATCACCGTGTAGCCGAGGCCGTGGCGGCACTCGTAGCTGTCGAGATCGGTTCTGGTGGGCTGCCAGGTCGGCGACCAGAAGGTCCCATCGGCGTCGTCGCGGAGGTAGAGGTAGCGGCCCCCGGCGTCCGAAGGTACCCCGTTGTAGCGGTAGCGGGTGAGGCGCCGCAGCCGGGCGTCCTGGTAGAAGGAGTATCCGCCTGCGGTATTGGAGATGATGCCGAAGTACGCCTCGCTCCCCAGGTAGTTGATCCACGGCAAGGGCGTGTCCGGCCGGGTGATGACGTATTCACGGCGCTCGTCGTCGTAATGCCCGAAGTGCATGCTCATCTCCTGGTTGCACGGTGGCGAGGTCCATGACGGGACGATGCCGCCCCGCAGGCATGTTCGCCGCGCCACCGCGGCGCGTCGAATCTCCTCTCCCGAGGCGCTGGAAGCGCTCTCGGCAGCCCTGAGGCTAGGCGGACCGGCCCAGCAGTGCGTGGATCTCGACGACCTGCGCCGGGGTGAGCGGCCCGAACGCGAGGGCCGCCACGTTCTCCTCGGCCTGAGCCACAGTGCGCACACCGGGGATCGGGATGGTGCGCTCACTGCGGCCCCACAGCCAGGCGAGGGCTCCCTGGGCGAGAGTCCGTCCGTCGCTGGTGAGGATGCCGCGGATCTCGTCGAGGTGTTCCATGATCGGGGCCTGGAAGCCCTCCCGGACCCAGGCCGCGGAGCGGACGTCGTCGGGCGGGAACACGGTGTCGGCCCGGTACTTGCCGGTGAGCATCCCCATGCCGAGCGGTCCCCGGTTGATGCAGGCGAGGTCGAACTCGTCGCACACCTCGAGGACGCCGGGGGCGTCGTGGACCACGTTCATGTTGGCCTGGATCGCGGTGCAATGCTCGCCGGCGGCGAACACCCGGGCCCTCTCCGGGTAGTCGGTGCTCCAGCCGTACCAGCGGATCTTGCCGGCGGCGACCAGGTCCTCGAGGGCGTCACGGACCGCGACCGCCTCCTCCGGCGGGTACTCGTTGACGTGGAACTGGTAGAGGTCGATCACGTCGGTGCCGAGACGGCGCAGGCTGGCCTCGCAGTCAGCCGCGAGTCGGTCGGCGACCTCCCCCACCTCGTAGCCGGTGACGGCGCGGGCCGCCTCGTCGACCCGGTAGCCGAACTTGGTGGCGATCACCACGTGATCACGCGACCCGGCGAACACCCGGCCCAGGACCCGCTCCGCATGGCCCGCCCCGTAGTTGGCCGCCGTGTCGTAGAACGTGATGCCCTCATCGAAGGCGGCCCGGAGCGTCGCGGCGGATTCGGCGTCGTCCACCTCGCCCCAGCCTGCCGGCTCGCCATCCGCCGTCCAGAGCCCTCCGATGGCCCAGGTCCCCACTCCCATCGCCGACACCGTGATCCCGGACCGTCCCAGTTGGCGTTGCATGATCTCCTCCGCCTCGTCTTCGCCGTCCGAATCGTACGGCCTCCCCCCGTCCCGGCACGAAATCCACCGGTTTCGATCCCCGGATCGAACACACGTTCGACTATCGTGTGGCCATGGGCGCCGGCGCCACGATCCTGCATGCCGACCTGGATGCCTTCTACGCCTCGGTCGAGCAGCTCCTCGACCCGTCGTTGCGGGGCCGGCCGATCGCGGTCGGAGGCGGAGTCGTGCTGGCCGCCTCCTACGAGGCGAAGGCGTTCGGAGTCCACGGAGGCATGCCGGGGCGCCGGGCTCGGGAGCTGTGCCCCTCGCTCCGTTTCGTCGGCGGGCACTTCTCGGAGTACCAGCGGCTCGCCGACCGGGTGATGGGGGTGTTCGCCGACTTCACCCCGGTGGTGGAGCGGATCTCGATCGACGAGGCCTTCCTCGACGTGACGGGATCGGTCCATCTCCTCGGACTGCCCGCCACGATGGCCGCCATCATCCGACGCCGGGTGCGGGACGAGATCGGGCTCCCCATCTCGGTCGGGGTCGCCCGCACCAAGCACCTCGCCAAGATCGCCTCCCAGGTCGCCAAGCCGGACGGCCTGATGGTGGTCGAGCCCGATGACGAGCTCGACTTTCTCCATCCGCTCCCGGTCGATCTGCTGTGGGGTGTCGGCCCGGTGACGCGAGCCCACCTCGCGGCACGCGGCATCACCACCATCGGCGACCTCGCCACCACCCCGGGGCGCACCCTGGAACGGTTCCTGGGCAGGGCCGCCGGCGCCAAGCTCGGATTGCTCGCCTGGAACCGCGACCCTCGGGCGGTGTCGGGCCGGACCCGGGTGTCATCTGTGGGCGCCCAATCGGCCCTCGGGCGGCGCGACGCCGAAATCGCCCTCATCCGGCGGGTGCTGCGCCACCTCGCCGACCGGGTCGCGGCCCGGCTGCGGGCCAAGGAGCGGGCCGGCCGCACGGTCACGGCGCGGGTCCGCTTCACCGATCTCCGGAGCGTCACCCGGTCGGTCACCCTCCCCGCCGCGGTGTCGGCGACGGCCATCGTCGCCGAGGTGGCGGAATCCCTGGTGGCCACCGCCCTCGCCGACCATCCCGACGAGCGGGAGATCTCGCTGCTGGCGATCTCGGTGTCCCACCTCGTCTATGAGCCGGCGCTCCAGCTCGAGCTCCCCCTCGGTCTCGAGGGCGAGGAGCGGCGCCCCGGCACCCCGCGAGGCGCGGCCCGCTGGGTGCTCGACCGGTCCGTCGACGCCGTCCGCGACCGGTTCGGGCGCGCCGCGATCGGGTACGCTTCGGTAGCACTGTCCTCCGAGGGCACGGTGCCCGACGCCTTCCGCGAGCTGGCGGAACGGAAGGAGTGAGGCACCCGGGTTCCCTCCGACGACGAAGGAGGCGCAGACCCATGACGACCGACATCGCCGCGCTCATCGAGCAGGCATCCGACCTGACCGCCTCGGTCATCGCCGCCGTCGGTGACGACCAATGGGAACGACCTTCGCCGTGCCAGCGCTTCGACGTTGAGCGTCTCGTCAAGCACGTGATCGGCGCCACCCGATGGTTCGCCGCGATCCCGGAGCGCCACATCGACCCCGCGGAGGAAACGATCGAGCTGCGGGTGCCGTCTCCGGAGACGGTCTATCGCGACGCGGTGGCAGCCGGCCGCCGTGCCTGGGCCGACCCGGCGCTCCTCGACGAGGTCTACACGTTCGCCTGGGGCCAGATGTCGGGACAGACCGCCGCCGAGTGGATGCTGATCGAGGCCCTGGTGCACGGCTGGGACATCGCCGCCTCCACCGACCAGCCCTACGATCCCGATCCGGCGCTGGTCACCGCCGCCACCGAGGTGGTGGAGCGCCTCGACGAAGCGGTGCTGCGGGCCGACGGGATGTTCGGTCCCCCGGTCGAGGTCCCGGCCGACGCCTCCGCCTTCGACCGCCTCCTCGGGTTGCTGGGCCGCGACCCGGCGGCGGGCACCGCCAACTGCTGAGGGAGACCCACCTCAGCGGAAGTCGCGGGAGCGGATCCCGGCCACCGGCCAGTGCTCGAAGCGGTGCGCCACCAGGTTGGTGACCCCGTCCTGGTACTCGAGCACCCCGTCGATCACCACCCCGATCGCTTTGCGGGCCACCTCGTAGTGGGCGTCCCACACCTGCGGCAGCACCACCACGTTGAGCAACCCGGTCTCATCCTCCAGGTTGAGGAACCGCACCCCGCCGGCGGTGCTGGGTCGTTGCCGGTGGGTGATGACGCCCCCCACCCGGGTCCGTCTCCCGTGGCGGCGGAGCGCCAGGGCGGCCGCCACCGTCACACACCCCTCCTCCGCGAGGCGGGACCGGAGGAAGGACACCGGATGGCGGGGAGAGATCCCGGTGGACCACAGGTCGGCCTGCATCTCCTCCACCTGTTCCATGGCGGGCAGCGGGGGTGCCGCCGCCCCCTCGGCGAGGGCGAGCCGCTCCGGCCCGAGGCGCGCCAGCGACCCGGCCGCCCACAGTCCGGAGCGTCGCCCCAGCCCGAGCGGCACCAGCGCCCCCGAAGCGGCCAGCGCCTCGAACGATCCGACCGGGAGCCCGGTGCGGTGGGCGAGGTCCTCCGGTGAGGTGAACGGCCCGGCGACCTGGCGGGCGGCCTCGATCCGGGTGATCTCGGTGTCGCCCAACCCGCGCACGTAGCGCAGCCCCACCCGCAGCGCCACCGCCGGCCGCAGCGGGTCGTCGACCGGTCCCCTCCCCCGCCGCCACCGCAGACCGAGGTAGTCGACGACGTCGTCGGGATCGGCCGCGGCCGGCTCCACGGTGCAGTCGAAGTCGGAGCGGTTGATGTCGGGCGGCTCCACCAGCACCCCGTGATGGAGTGCGTCCTGGACGAGGGTGTTGGGGCTGTAGAAGCCCATCGGCTGGGCGTTGAGCACCCCGGCGAAGAACTCGGCCGGCCAGTGGTACTTGAGCCAGGAGGTGGCGTACACGATGAAGGCGAACGAGACCGAGTGGCTCTCGGGGAACCCGAACGAGGCGAACCCCTGGAGCTTCTCCCAGATCTCGTCGGCGGCCCCGCCGGTGATCCCGTTCCCCGCCATCCCGGCATAGACCTCGTCGCGGAGCCGACCCATCGCCTCGGTGGACCGCTTGTGGGTCATCGCCTGGCGGAGCCGGTCCGACTGGCCGGCACTGAATCCGGCGCAGATCCGGGCCAGTTCCATGAGTTGCTCCTGGAACACCGGCACCCCCAGGGTCTTGCGCAGGATCGGCTCGGTCGCCGGGTGCGGGTACCGGATCTCTTCCTGCCCGTTGCGGCGGCGCAGGAAGGGATGCACCGAGTGGCCCTGGATCGGTCCGGGCCGGATGAGGGCGACCTCGATGGCGAGGTCGTAGAAGGTGCGCGGCTTCATCTTGGGCAGGGTCGCCATCTGGGCCCGCGATTCCACCTGGAACACCCCGACGGTGTCGGCCCGGGTGAGCATGTCGTAGACGACCGGTTCCTGGGGAAGGGTGGCGAGGTCGAGGGTGACGCCGTGGACGTCCTCGATGGTGTCGACCGAGAGGTGGAGGGCGTTGAGGGCGCCGAGGGCGAGCAGGTCGAACTTGACGATGCCCATGGCGGCGCAGTCGTCCTTGTCCCACTGCAGCACCGACCGGTCCTCCATCCGGCCCCATTCGAGCGGCACCACCTCCCACAGCGGGCGCCGCGCCACCACCATCCCTCCGGAGTGGATGCCGAGATGGCGGGGGAAGCCGTCGAGGCGGCGGCACACGTCGTAGATGAGGTCGGCGGTGAGACCTGCCGGGAGTTCGGTGTGGTCGCGCAGGGTCCGCGGGTCGCGGGTGTCGACGTAGCGGGTGAGACCGTTCACCTGCGCCTGGGTGAGGCCGAACGCCTTGCCGACGTCCTGGAGGACGGAGCGGGCCCGGTAGGTGATGACGTTGGAGACCATCGCCGCCCGCTCTCGCCCGTAGCGGCGGTAGCAGTACTGGATCACCTCCTCGCGCCGCTCCGCCTCGAAGTCGATGTCGATGTCGGGGGGCCGTCCCCGCTCCGAGGAGAGGAACCGCTCGAAGGGGAGACGGAGGCGGATCGGGTCGACCCGGGTCAGCCCGATGCAGCGGCACACCGCCGAGTCGGCGCCCGAGCCGCGGATCTGGCAGGAGATGTCGCAGGAGCGGGCGTAGTGGACGATGTCCCACGCCACCAGGAAGAAGCCGGCGTAGCCCAGCGCCCCGATCACTCCCAGCTCGTGCTCGAGCCGGGCCCGGGCCGCCGGGTCGATGCCGCCGTCGCCGCCGCCGGGGTACACGGTGCGGGCTCCCTCGAAGGCGAGGTGGGTGAGGTACTCGATCTCGGTGGTGAACGCTCCCGGCATCGGGAAGTCGGGGAGCTGCGGTGCGAGGAGGTCGAGGTCGAAGGCGAGGCCCGCCGCCAGCTCCCCGGCCCGCCGCACCGCCCCCGGGTAGCGCCGGAACCGGGCCGCCATCTCGGCCGCCGACCGCAGGTGCCGCTGGTCGGTGGCGGGACGGAACCCGTCGGCGACGTCGAGGGTGCGGCGGCCTCCGATGGCGGCAAGCACCTCGGCGAGGTCGGCGTCGTCGCGGTGGGCGTAGTGGACGTTGTTGGTGGCCACCACCGGCAGGTGGAGGCGGGAGGCGACCTCGGCGAGGAGGTCGTTGCGGGGATCGTCCTCCGGCATGCCGTGGTGCCACAGCTCGAGGTAGAGCCGTCCCGGGAACAGTTCCCGGAGCCGGGCCGCCTCCTCCATCGCCCGGGCCAGGTCCCCTGCCTGGGCGGCCCGCGGCACCGCCCCGTGGCGGCAGCCGGTGAGGGCCACCAGGTCGCCGTGGCGGGAGGCCGCCGCGAGGTCGGCGCCGTCGTAGACGGGGATGTCCTTGCGGCCCCGGTACTGGCCGCGGGTGACGAAGCGGCTCAGGGCGGCGTACCCGGCGGGATCGGGGGCCAGCAGTACCAGATGGTCGGTGGGCGGGATCTCGACCGGCTTCTGGCCATGCATACGCCGCACCCGGCCCCGGCGGTGCACCGTCTCCGCTCCCGATGCGGCGCCGGACCGTTCGGATGTCGTCGCCGGCGGCGTCTCCCGTGGCATCCCGACCTCGGTTCCGTACACCACCGGCAGGCCGGCCTCCCGGGCCGCCTGGTGCATCTTGACCACGCCGCGGAACCCGTCGTGGTCGGTGATCGCCAGGGCGGTGTAGTCCAGTTCGACGGCCCGGGCCACCAACGCCGCCGGGTGGGAGGCGCCGTCCTGGAAGCTGAAATTGGTGTGGCAGTGGAGCTCGCCGTAGCGTTCCATCCACCCATGATATCGAACGTATGTTCGATACGGGGAGAGGCGCGGTTCCCCGTCGCGGCGTAGGCTGGAGGCATGACCGAGTTCGCCGTCCGCATCGCCAACCGGCCCGGTCAGCTCGCCGAGCTGGCGCAGCGCCTGGCCGAGGCGGGCCTCAACATCGAGGCCCTCACCACCTACGTCAGCGGCGACGACAGCGTGGTGCGCCTCATGGTCGACGACGAGGACACCGCCCGCCGGGTCCTCAGCGAGATCGACGTCCCGTTCGAGGAGCAGAAGGTGCTCGCCACCCTCATCCCCAACGAGCCGGGGGCGCTCGCCGCCATGACCCGCCGCCTCGCCAGTGCCGGCGTCAACATCGAGGCGATGTACCTGCTGCACACCTCCTGCGACGAGCTTCGCTTCGCCCTGGCGGTCGACGACCACGATCGCGCCCGGGACCACCTCGTCCTCTGAACCGCCGGCCCGACGCAGGCTGCTCCACTCTTCACCCCCTCCTCACTCCCCGGGATGAGCTTGCAATGCCTTCTAATCTTATACTAGGTTCTAAACCTAGAAAGGATTACAGTTTTGGCGAGTCTGCGTGATCGGAAGAAGGAGGCGGCGAGACACCGCATCATCGCCGTGGCCGATCACCTCTTCGCGGAAGACGGCTTCGACGCCACGACGATGGAGGACATCGCCGCCGCCGCCGAGGTTTCCGTCGGCACCCTCTACAACTACTTCGGCTCCAAGACCGCCCTCCTGCTCGCCGCGGTCGAGGAGGACACCGAGGAGTTGCTCGAGCGGGGATCCGCCGTCGTCGCCGAGCCCGGGACCGACCCCGTCACCGCGGTCCAGCGCCTCATCTCCACCTACGCCGAGGCCTTCTCCTCATGGGATCGAGGACTCCTCCAAGAGGTGATGAGCGTCGCCTTTCGCCGCGGTGGTGCCGAGCTCACGATGGAACTGGCCGAGCTCGACATGCGGATCGTCGAGCAGATGGTCGCGTTCCTCACCCCATTCCAGGAACGCGGCGCCATCCGCTCCGACCTCGCCCTCGAGGAGGCCGCGCTGTTGCTCTACTCGATCCTCGGCATCCACGTCTTCATCTACCTCTCCATGGAGGGGATCACGGAATCCGCCCTCCTCACGCAACTCAACCGCCAGATCAGCCTCGCCTTCGAGGGTCTGGCCTCCAACGAGCAGAAAGCGAACGACGCATGACGATCACGCTGACCGGAGTCTGGAAGACCTTCGGCGAGGGACACACCGCGGTGGATGCGCTGCGCGACGTCAACCTCGTCTGCCCGCAAGGTGATTTCACCGTCATCCTCGGACCCAGCGGCTCCGGCAAGACGACCCTCCTCAACCTGGTGGGGGCCATCGACGACATCACCAAGGGCACCATCGAGGTCGACGGGCTCGACCTCGCCCACCTCGACACCGACGGCAAGGTCAAGTACCGCAGGGAGGGAGTCGGGTTCGTGTTCCAGTTCTTCAACCTGATCCCGACCCTCACCGCCGCCGAGAACGTCGAGCTGGTGGCCGACCTCACCACCAGCGACGGCGAGGAACGCACCCGGGAGGTGCTCGAACAAGTGGGCCTTGGCGATCGCATGCACCACTTTCCGGCCCAGCTCTCCGGCGGAGAGCAACAGCGGGTCGCCATGGCCCGGGCTCTCGTGAAACGCCCTTCGATCCTGCTCTGTGACGAGCCGACAGGGGAACTCGACTACGAGACCGGACGGATGATCCTCGGCCTGCTGAAGCGCGTCAGCAAGGAGCGGGGACAGACCGTGCTGCTGGTGACCCACAACGCCGCCATCGGCGACATCGCCGACCGGGTGCTGCGGCTCCGCTCCGGCGAGATCGTCGGCGACACCCGCAACGAGTCGCCACTCGAGGCGGAGGCGCTGACGTGGTGAGTCCACTCTTCCTCAAACTGTGGCGCGACATCGGCCGCCACCGGGCGCAGTTCATCGCCATCACCCTGACGATGTTTCTCGGGGTGACGATCTTCGGCGCCACCTACGACTCGTTCCGCAACCTCGAGGCGTCCTACTCCTCGACCGCCACCGAGTACCGGTTCGCCAACCTCACCGTGCACGGCGGCGACATCAACGGCGTGGTGCAGGCGGCGGCGAACCTGTCCGCGGTGAATTCGGTCCAGGTCCGCACCGTCGCCGACATCCCGTTCCAGGTCGGCGACGTCAAGCTGCTGGGACGGATCGTCAGCGTGCCGGCGGGCGGGCAGCCAACCGTCAACGAGCTCAAGGTCACCAGCGGCTCCTACCTGGATCCCGCCACCCCCAATGGGGTCCTCGTCGAGCAGCACATGGCCGATCACTTCAAGCTGGTGCCCGGCGACACCCTCCAGGTGCTCGCCGGCTCCACCTGGACCCAAGTGACGGTGCAGGGCGTGGTGTCCTCCCCCGAGTACATCTGGCCGGCCCGCAACCGGCAAGAGATCATCACCACCCCGGACAACTTCGGGGTGATCTTCCCCTCCGACGCGCTCGCCGCCACATTGGCGCCGAACCCGCAGAACGAGGCGGTCTTCTACTACACGGGCGGCACCCCGAATCCCCAAGCGACCACCCAGCTCACCGCCAAGGCGCACCAGCTCGGCGCCACCGACATCTACACCAGGGCGGAGCAGCCCTCCAACGCCGGACTCTCCGAGGACCTCAAGGGGTTCCAGGAGATGGCAATCTTCTTCCCGATGATGTTCCTGCTGGCCGCCGGCATGGCCGCCTACGTGATGATCAGCCGCCTGGTGCACTCCCAGCGGCCCCACATCGGGGTCTTCGTCGCCAACGGCTTCACCCGGGGTCAGGTGCTGCGGCACTACCTCGGCTACGGCCTGGTGCCGGGGCTGATCGGGTCGATACCGGGGGCGGTCGCCGGGATCCTGCTGGCCCGGGTCATCACCCGGATGTACACGTCCATGCTCTCGGTGCCGGTGACCCTGGTGCAGTTCTACCCGCTGACCCTGATCGGCGCCATCGTCTTCGGGCTGGTGGCGAGCCTGCTCGCCGCCCTCGCCCCCGCCCTCGTCGCCTCCCGGGTCCGCCCCGCAGCCGCGATGCGGGGCGAGACACCGACCGGCGGTGGGCGCCTCAGCATCGTCGAGCGGATCATCCCGCCACTGCGGCGCATCCCGGTGGCGTGGCGGATGGCGGTGCGAGGCGTCGGCCGCAACCCGCGGCGCACCACCTACACCATCATCGGTGTCGTGCTCTCGCTCATGCTGGTGCTGGTGTCGTGGGGCATGATCGACACCATCGATCACCTCATGAACAAGCAGTTCGTCGAGATCCAGCGAGAGGACGCCACCGTCTACTTCACGTCCTCGGTGAGTACGAGTGAGGTCACCGCCCTCGAGAGCGTGCCGGGCGTGGCGCGGGCGGAGCCGGACCTGACCCTGGGGGCCTCCCTCTCCTCAGGCCCCAACCACTACGACACGAGCCTCCAGGTGCTGGAGAACAACACCCAGATGCACCGCTTCCCCACCACCAACGGCGACTGGATCGGCCTCCCCGACCAGGGTCTGGTGGTGGGCAAGGCGATTGAATCCATCCTCGACGTCAAGGTGGGTGATCCGATCACGGTCACGGCTACCGGCGGCATCACGTTCACCGAGCCGATCGTCGATTTCGTCGACGAGCCGCTCGGTACGTTCGCCTACATCGCCCGGGACCGCGCCGACGCCCTCGTCGGGAGCCAACTCCCTGCCACGTCTGCGCTCGTGTCGTACGCGCCCGGGGCCGATGCCAACCAGCTCCGGCAAACGCTGACGAATCGTCCCGAGATCGCGGCCTTCGAGGACGCCAAGGCCCTGTTCACGACCATGCAGCAGTACATGGTGCTGTTCTACGCCTTCGTGGGCGTGATGCTGGCGTTCGGGGCGGCCATGGCCTTCGCCCTGATCTTCAACGCCATGAGCGTCAACATCGCGGAGCGGACCCGGGAGGTCGCCACCTTGCTGGCGGTGGGGACGGACCGGCGCCACATCTCTCGCTACATCACCACCGAGAACCTGCTGGTGGTGATGATGGGGATCCCCCTCGGCCTCGTCGCCGGCTATTTCGCGTCGAAGGCGGCCATGGCGAGCTTCTCGAGCGACCTGTTCGACTTCAGCCTCTTCATCAAGCCGACCACGTACGTGTGGGCGGCCCTGGCGATGCTCGTCGTGGCGTTCGTGTCGCAGTGGCCGGGCCTGAGGGCGATCCGCCGCCTCAACATCGCCAAGATCGTCAAGGAGCGATCCGCCTAGGAGAGAACCCACTCACAACGCGTCCACCGCCGAGATGGCGAAGGCGAGACGGTCGACCGGGTCCTCCACCGCGAGGTGGAACCCCCATCCTCCGATGCGGTCGCCGGGATCCCACAGGTACCAGCGGAGCCCGGGACCCTCTTCCCCCAGCTCGTCGGGGGTTGGGTCGCCGTCCTCGATGCCGAGCAGGGTCGCCACCGTCCACCACGCCAGCGACCGCCCCACCGGGGTGCCGCGGCGCCGCCCGTACGCACCGCCCGAGGCCCCGGTCCACGCCATTGCCGACAGCGCAAGGGAGAACGGCACTTCGGCGAGCCGCGCCCGGTGCGGGCCGAGGGCGCGGATCGCCTCGGCGGCGGTGCCTTCCACCGCCACCGCCTCGGCGCGACCGTTCGACTGCTCCGTCCAGGGATGGACCAGGTTGAGGAGGGCATCGACGCCTTCGACGCCCTCCACCCGGGACGGCCGCTCCGGCAGCTCCAGCCAGGCGAGGTCGGGGGGCAGGTCGGCCGGGAAGTCGGCCTTGTCCCCCCGGTAGGCCGCGACCTGGTAGGCGGGCTCCCACGGTTGGAGCCGGAGCGGCACGTCGAGCACGGTGCGGTCCTCCTCCCCTGCCGGAACCTCGTCGCCGCGGATGACGCGCTCGGCCGCCACCAGGGCCCGGAGCCGGGCGTCGAGCACGTGCGGCTCCAACTCCCCCCAGGTGTGGGTGGAGGCCGCCACCTCCCACAGCGGTCCGAGCGTGAACCGCCCCGCCCCCTCCCGCACCACCTTGCCGGCGAACGCGGGCGCGGCGTCGAGGGCCAGCCGGTACTCGACGAACTGGGCAACGCCCCACAGCTGCTTGCCGCGCTCGACGGCCTCCAGGCACCGGTCGCGCATCTCCACCATGCCGGGCCAGTCCCGGTCGGAGACCAGCACCTCGACGTGGCGGAGCAGCCCGTTGAGGTCACTCGACTCGATGAGGTCGGTGAGGGGAACGGTCACGATGGTGCCGGTGGTGGTGGCATGGCGCGACCCTACCTGGCCCCCGGCGCGGCGGCGGGATCGTCCCCGGCTCCCGGTGCTCTAACCTCACCGGGATGGAACCGTCGGTCACCGCCACCTTGCTGCTCTCCTGCCCCGACCAGAAGGGCCTGGTGGCGGCGGTGTCCAACTTCGTGTTCGAGAACGACGGCAACATCATCCACGCCGATCAGCACACCGACCTCGAGGAGCACTACTTCCTGCAGCGGGTCGAGTGGGAGATGGATGGGTTCGCCGTCCCCCGCGCCGACCTGCGGGACGCATTCCGCCCTCTCGCCGAACGGTTCTCCATGAACTGGAGCGTGCGTTTCTCCGACGAGACCCCCCGGATGGCGCTCTTCGTGTCCCGCCAGGCCCACTGCCTCTACGACGTCCTGGCTCGCTGGAAGATGGACGAGATACGCGCCGACATCCCGCTGATCGTGTCCAACCACGCCGACCTCGCTGACGTCGCCGACGATTTCGGGATCCCGTTCCACCACCTCCCGGTGACCGCCGCCACCAAGCCGGAGCAGGAGGCCACCGTCCTCGGACTCCTGGCGGAGCATCGCATCGATCTCGTCGTGCTGGCCCGCTACATGCAGATCCTGAGCGGGGACTTCGTGGCCCGCTACCCGCACCGCATCATCAACATCCACCACTCCTTCCTCCCCGCCTTCGCCGGCGCCCGCCCCTACCACCAGGCGCACGAACGGGGGGTCAAGGTCATCGGAGCCACCGCCCACTACGTCACCCCCGACCTCGACGGGGGCCCGATCATCGAGCAGGACGTGGTGCGGGTGAGCCATTCGGACGCGGTGCCCGACCTGGTGGCGAAGGGCCGTGACCTGGAGAAGGTGGTGCTGGCACGCGCCGTGCGCCTCCACCTAGAGGGCCGGGTGCTCGTGTACGGCAACAAGACCGTCGTCTTCGACTGACATGGGCGTTGCCTGCGGCATCGTCGGGCTCCCCAACGTCGGGAAGTCCACCCTCTTCAACGCCATGACCCGGGCCGGGGTCCCCGCCGATAACTACCCGTTCTGCACCATCGACCCTCACACCGGCATCGCGGTCGTCCCCGACCCGCGCCTCACCACCCTCGCCGGGATCGTCGGGGTTCCCGAGTCGATCCCGGCGGTGGTCGAGTTCGTCGACATCGCCGGGCTGGTGGAGGGCGCCTCCCAGGGGGAGGGCCTCGGCAACCGGTTCCTGTCCCACATCCGGGAGACCGACGCCATCGCCCACGTGGTCCGCTGCTTCGACGACCCGGACGTGGCCCACATCGGAGGGACGATCGATCCGGTGGCCGACATCGAGACGGTGGAGGTCGAACTGGCGCTCGCCGACTTGGAGACCACCGAGCGGGCCATCGACCGACACGGGCGGCGGGCCCGAGCCGGCGACAAGCAGGAACGGCCGGTGCTGGAGGTCTTGGAGCGCGCCCGCGCCCATCTCGCCGCCGGTTCCCCCATCCGCACCCTGCCGCTCGGCGGCGGGGAGGGGGCTCATCTCGCCGAGCTGCAGCTCCTCACCGCCAAGCCCGTGGTGTACGTCGCCAACGTCGACGACACCGGGACGGCGGGGAACCGGTACCTGGGGGCGGTCGAGGCGTATGCCGCCTCCCGCGACGCCACGGTGGTGGCGCTCGCCGCCCGCCTCGAAGCCGAGATCGCCGAGTTGGACGAAGCCGACCGCCGGGAGTTCCTCGCCGAGGTGGGTGAGCAGGAACCGGGCCTGGACCGGATGGTGCATGCCGCCTACGACCTGTTGGGGCTCGGCACGTTCTTCACGTACAACGAGAAGGAGGCGCGGGCCTGGACGTTCGTGCGGGGGTCGCGGGCTCCGCAGGCGGCGGGCCGCATCCACACCGACTTCGAGCGGGGGTTCATCAAGGCCGAGGTGGTCTCGTTCGACGACTTCGTCGCCTGCGGCGGCGAGCACGGCGCTCGCGAGGCGGGCAAGTGGCGGGTCGAGGGCAAGGACTACGTGGTGCAGGAGGGCGACGTCATCTACTTCCGCTTCCAGGTGTGACGGCCATCCCGGTGCGGGAGGCCCTCACCCGATAGGATTTCGATCACCGGACCGGGGAACCGTCGATGGGTGACAAGCGCAGGCTCCAGATCGCCGCCGTGATGGTGGCCGTCGTGCTCGTCGTCGGCATCGTCGGCTTCATGATCACCGACAACCTCGGCGTGTTCGACGCCTTCTACTTCACGGTGATCACCATCTCCACCGTCGGGTACAACGAACCCGCCGGCGGCTTCGGTCACGCGGGACGCGCCGTGGCGTTGTTCCTCGTCATCGGCGGCGTCGGGTCACTCTTCTACACTGCCACCGTCGGCTTCGAGATGGCCGTGGAACGTCTCCTGGCGGGCCGTCGTGGCCAGCGCCGGGCGAGAAGGGAGCTCTCGGGGATGCAGGATCACGTCATCCTCTGTGGGTTCGGCAACGTGGGCCGCAACGCGTACACGATCCTGCGCCGCCAGAGCCAGGTGGTCGTCATCGAGGTCGACCCCGACGCCGCCCAAGCGGCTCGTGACCGGGGTGCGGTGGTGGTGGAGGGGAACGCCACCCAGGACGAGACGTTGCGTACCGCCGGCATCGACCGGTGCCGCGCCCTCGTCGCTTCGGTCCGCAAGGACGCCGACAACCTGGTCATCGTGCTCTCGGCCCGAGCCCGCCGCCCCGATCTGCTGGTGGTGGCGCGCGCCACCGAGG
>CAZQUB010000031.1:0-14861 GCA_964596225.1 uncultured Acidimicrobiaceae bacterium | reverse complement strand
CGCGGCTTCGTAGGGCCTGTCCCTCCACCGCTCTGGATGAGCGCGTTGTGTCGGGTGAGTGAAGCAGAGGGGACACATGCCGTCAAGGGGTGATCGCCGTCGCGGCGGGGATGGTCCCGAGCCGGCCTGCCTGGTAGTCGTCGAACGCCTGCGCCAGCTCGGCGTGGGTGTTCATCACGAACGGCCCGTACCAGGCGATCGGCTCCCGCACCGGCTCGCCGCCGAGCAGGAGCACGTCCACCTCGGGCGACCGGGACTCCTGGGTGGCGTCGGCGCCGAGGGTGACGGTGTCGCCGGGACCGAAGACGGCGAGCTGGCCAGCCTTGATCGGGCGCTGCTCGACGCCGGCCGTCGCCCGCCCGTTGAGGACATAGGCGAGGGCGTTGAAGTCGGGGTTCCACGGCAGCCGCAGCCGGGCCCCGGCCGCCAGGGTGGCGTGCATCACCGTGATCGGGGTGTGGGTGGAGCCGGGACCGCGATGCCCTGCCACATCCCCGGCGATGAGGCGCAGCAACGCGCCGCCGTCGGGCGTGGTGAGCAGCACCACCTCGCCGGCCCGCAGGTCCTGGTAGGCGGGCGGCAGGAACTTGTCCGCCGCCGGCAGGTTGACCCAGAGCTGGAACCCGTGGAACAGGCCGCCGGAGGCGACCAGCTCCTCGGGTGGCTTCTCGATGTGGAGGATCCCCGCACCGGCGGTCATCCACTGGGTGTCGCCGTTGGTGATGAGCCCGCCGCCCCCGTGCGAGTCCTGGTGCTGGAAGGTGCCGTCGATCATGTAGGTGACGGTCTCGAAGCCCCGGTGGGGGTGCCACGGGGTGCCCTTCGGCTCGCCGGGGGCGTACTCCACCTCGCCCATCTGATCGAGGTGGATGAAAGGATCGAGGTCGGCGAGGTCGACGCCGTGGAAGGCACGCCGCACCGGGAACCCCTCGCCCTCCAGCCCGGAGGGTGCGGTGGTGACGGAACGGACCGGCCGCTCTCTGCTGTCGATGGCCGGTTCCGGGACGCGCGGCAACGTGAGGACATCGTCGACGGTGACGGCAGGCATGGTGGGCTCCCTTCCCTCTTGCCAGGGTTCCAACCCCGGCTCCGGGAGGGCCTATTCCCCGCCGCGGCCGCGCGGGCACCCGATCCGGTCCCGGCCGGGACCGTACGTCAGGTGGTCCGGACCCGATCCTTGATGAGCGCCACGATGGCATCGGCGATCGAGCCGGCGCGTACCGCGCTCGTGTTCCATATCGCGTCGTACAGCAGCGGGTTGTCGATGTCGACGCCGAAGTGCTGGCGGAGCAGGCGCTGCCGACCGGAATCCTGCCGCGAGATGGAACGCCGCGCCGTCTTCTCGTCGATGCCGCGGATCTTCATGATGCGGCGCACCCGATCCTGCTCGGATGCCATCAACCGTACCGAGACCCCGGATCCCAGACCCTTCGTCACCTGCGAGCCGGCCCTTCCCACGATGATGACCTTCCCGATGATCGCCAGCATGCGGATCGTCTCGAAGATCTTGTTCATCACGATGTCCTGGTGGGTGTCGGCCGTCACCAGGTTGCGGATGAACTCGTCGGCCCGGCTCCGGTACTCCTCGGTGAGGAGATGGTCGATCGACACCTTGAGGCGTGGGTCACGGACGATCATCTCGCAGAGTCGCTGGTCGAACAACTGCCAGCCGCCGAACAGGTCGCGATCCGGCTCGGCGTTGAAGGCCTCCAGCAGCTTCTCCGCCAGACGGTGGCCGCCGGCGCCGGCCTGGCGCGAGATCGTCACGAACGGGAACCCGCGGCGTTCCCACTCCTGGCGGGTCCGTACCGGGGGTTGGTGGGGAGCGGAACGAAGGAACCGCTCGATGTCCTCGGCCACGTCCTGGAATTGGCTCATGATGCTCGGTCCTTCGCGCCGCCGGGCCGTTGCTCACGGCTCCCGACCGTCGCCGGCCTCACGAGCCGCTGGGCGAGATTGTATCGCGGGGGACCTTCCGCTCGCCTGGAGAGCGGCTCGTTCGTCGACATTTAGCGTCATTTCAGGTCCTACTTAGGGTCTTCTGAGGTTTCGCCGATGATGATGGAACCCATGAGTGGAGACAGCACGATCAAGGGGACGTCGGTTCGGCCACGGTCACGTCGCCCCAAACAGTTCGCTTCCGGAAGGGTCTGCGCCGCCGAAGGGTGTGAGACCCGCATCTCGCGCTACAACGCCCGCGAGTTCTGCCATCTCCACGCCCCCAAGAAGTACCCGAGGGTGCGGGGGCGTTGGGTCGCCACCCCGGACGCCTGAACGGCCGGATTCTCGGCGACTTCGCCGGGGTGTCGTTCACCGAGGCGCTAAGGACCGGCTGACCTGGCAGCCCCGCCGAGATCGCGCAGGTAGCGAACGGCGCGTTCGGGGTCGGAGGTGCGCTGCAGCCGGGGGAGCGACCGCAGCAATCGTTGCCCGTAGCGCCGTCCGGTGAGGCGGCTGTCGAGCACGGCCACCATGCCGCGGTCGTCCTCGCCGCGAATGAGACGTCCCGCTCCCTGGGCGAGCAACATGGCGGCATGGGGGAGGTCGACGGCGTCGAACGGGCTGCCACCCCGCGCCTCGACCGCGTCCCGCCGCGCCTGCATCAGCGGATCGTCGGGGCGGGGGAACGGGATGCGGTCGATGACGACGAGCGACAGCGAGCGGCCCGGCACGTCGATGCCCTCCCAGTACCCCATGGTGGCGACCAGGGTGGAGGTCTCGTCGGCGGCGAACTCGGCGACGAGGCGTTTCTTGGGGAGCTCACCCTGCGCCAGGACCCGGAACGGGGCGCCGGCGAGGCGGGCGGCGACGATGCCGAGCATGCGGTGACTGGTGGTGAGCACCAGGGCCCGGCCGCCGGACGCCGCGGTGAGGCGGGCGATCTCGGCGGCGGCCGCCTCGCTCCAGGCGTCCTCGCGGGGATCGGGGAGATGGGAGGCGACGTAGAGCAGGCCCTGACGGGCGTAGTCGAAGCTCCCCTCCACCCGGAGCGGCCGGTAGGTGCGGGCCACCGGGTCGGGAGCGTCGCCGGCGAAGGGGTCGGGGTCGATGGGTTCTTCGAGGAACCCGAGACGGGCGGCGAGGGGGATGAACGAGCCCCCCACGGTGAGGGTGGCGCTCGTGAGGACGGTGGGTCGGGCGACGAGGAGGTGGGCGGCGAGGGGGGCATCGACCTCCACCGGGGCGACCCGGACCACGGCCCGCTCCGGCTCGGCCCAGGCAACGGAGCCGTCGGGCAGATCGAGGGCCAGGTCGAAGTCGCCGACGAGGTGGCCGGCCTGGGTCTGGACCCGGGCGACCGCCCCCGCGATCGGATCGGCGTCCTCGACCCGGCGCAGTGTGGCGGCGGCGGCCGCGACGGCGCGGGACGCCGTGAGGATGGCGCTGCCGAGTTCGCCCTCGGTGGTGTCGACCCGGGCCGGCAGGAGGGTGGCGATGGCGGCGGTGAGGCGCTGCGCGGCCGCCTCCACCGCCTCGAGGACCGTCGGGCCCCGCATGGGGTCGACCAGGCGGCGCGCGTTGGCGGCGAAGGCGCGGACCCGGCGCCCCGAGACGTCGACCGCGAACGCCGACGACAGCGCCGCCTCCAGCCGGTGTGCCTCGTCGATGACGGCGACGTCGTGCTCGGGGAGGATGCGGCTTCCGGAAGAGAGGTGGAGGGCGTAGAGGTGGTGATTGGTGACCACCACCTGGGCGGCGCGGGCCCGGTCGAGGGCGGCCTCGGCGACGCAACGGCTCCCCTGGGGGCAGTTCGCCTTCCCGGGGCATTCCATCCCCGACACCGACACCTGGCGCCACAGGTCGTCGTCGACCGCGGCGGGGAGGTCGTCGCGGTCCCCCGAGCCGCCTGCCGAGATCCAGTCCGCCACTGCGGAGACCCCCTCGGTGGCGGCGGGGAACAGTTCGCTGACCGCCTCGGTGCCATCGAGGGTGGGGCCGCACTGCTCGACCAGCTTCGCCAGGCAGGCGTACGACTGGCGCCCCTTCAGCACCGCCCACGTCACCGGGACCCCGAGGCAACCGGCGAGGAACGGCAGCTCGGTACCGGCCAGCTGATCCTGCAGCGTCTTGGTGGCGGTGGCGACGACGAGCCGCCGGCCCGACAGCAGCGCCGGTACCAGGTAGGCGAGGGATTTCCCGGTCCCGGTCCCGGCCTCCACCAGGAGGTGGGTGCGTTCCTCGATGGCGGTGGCCACCGCGGCCGCCATGTCCTGCTGACCGGGGCGGGGGCTGGCGTCGGGGCGCTCCGCCAGCGCCATGTCGAGCGCGGCCACCGCGGCGGTGGCGGCTCGCTCGGTGTCCTCGTCGGTCTGGCGGGAGACGTCCACGTCCGGAACCCTAGGACCCATGTATCCCGGCGGGGCCGGGCACGGTGTCAAGCCTGCTCTCATCGCGCTCTTAGTCTGCGTTCAGGCGATTCCTAGCCCGGCGCGGTAGCGTCCGAGATCGCATGGACAACGAGACCCGCAGCAAGGTTCTGGTGGCCGAGGACGACCGCGCGGTGCGCGAGGCAGTCGAGCGCGCCCTCACGTTCGAGGGCTACGACGTGATCACGGCCCGGGACGGCGCCGAGACCCTGTCGACGGTGCTGACCGCCAAACCCGACGCCATCGTGCTGGATGTGATGATGCCGCACGTCGACGGCCTGGAGGCGTGCCGCCGCCTGCGGGCGCGAGGCGACGCCACCCCGGTCCTGATGCTCACCGCCCGCCACGAGATCTCCGACCGGGTCGAGGGTCTCGACGCCGGGGCCGACGACTACATGGTGAAACCGTTCGCCCTCGAGGAGTTGCTCGCCCGGCTCCGGGCGCTGCTGCGCCGCTCCAGTGGGAACCTCACCAAGGTACTCAAGGTCGCCGACCTCGAGATGGACACCGGGTCGCGTGAGGTCCGACGGGCCGGGACCCCGATCGAGCTCACCAAGACCGAATTCGATCTGCTCGAGCTGCTGATGAGCAACGCCGAGATCGTGCTCACCCGCGACACCATCTACGAGCGGATCTGGGGCTACGACTTCGAGACCAGCTCCAACTCGCTCGACGTGTACATCGGCTACCTGCGCCGCAAGACCGAACTGGACGGCGCCGCCCCCCGCCTCATCCACACCGTGCGGGGCGTCGGCTACGTGGTGCGGGCGCCGTGACGGTACGGCATTCCGCGGCGGCGTCATGAAGCTGCGCACCCGGTTCGCCCTCATCGCGGCGGTGGCGGTGGCGGCCGCCGTCATCCTGGCGTCGTTCGGCATCTACCTGGCGGCGCGCCGCGAGCTGCACGACCAGGTCGACGCCAGCCTGACGGAGCTGGCGAGCCAGGCCCAGACCCGTACCAACCTCGTCGAGCTGTTCGCCCAGCCGTTCGGTGTCCGGCCCTTCGGACCGCGCACCGGTTTCGACGTCGTCTACTACCAGTTCGTCAACACCGACCGCAACGTCATCGTCCAGCCCCCGGACCAGGAGGTGACGCTCCCGTTCGATGCCGTGGACCAGCAGGTGGCGGCGGGCACCGGGTCGCAGGCTCTGCTGCGCGACATCACATCGCTCGACGGCGAGCACCTCCGTCTCATCACCGCTCCGGTTGCCGCGGTCGATCATGCCGTCATCCAGATCGCCCGGTCGCTCGACGAGGTCGACGGCACCTTGAGCGAGCTCACCGTCGTGCTGGCGCTGCTGAGCGCCGGCGGGGTCGCGGTGGCGGTGGCGCTCGGCCTGCTGGTGGCCCGCGGCGCCCTCCGGCCGATCGCCAAGCTCACCTCCGCCGCCGAACACGTCGCCGAGACGCAGGAGCTGGCGGCCCGTATCGACATCGACCGCGACGACGAGGTGGGTCGGCTCGCCGCCAGCTTCAACGCCATGCTGGCGGCGCTGGAGCAGTCTCGGGCCCAACAGCGCCGTCTGGTCCGTGACGCGGGCCACGAGCTGCGCACCCCACTGACGGCGCTGCGCACCAACCTGGAACTGCTGGCTCGCGCCGGTGACATGGCGGAGGCCGACCGGCGTCGCCTCCTCGACGACGTCATGTTCGAGCTGGGGGAGATGAGCGATCTCATGAACGAGCTGGTCGACCTGGCCGCCGACACCGCCGCCGAGGAGCCCCAGGTCGAGGTGCGTCTCGACCTGCTGGTGGCGGACGTCGCCGAGCGGTTCCGGCGCCGCACCGGGCGCCACATCGACGTGTCCGTCGAGCCGGTCACCGTCAAAGGGAGGGAGGGGCGGCTGGAGCGGGCCGTCTCCAACCTGATCGACAACGCCGTCAAGTGGAGTCCGGACGACGGACCGATCGACATCGTGCTCGCCGGCGGGCGGCTCGCGGTCCGCGACCACGGGCCGGGCGTGCTCGACGCCGACAAGGATCACATCTTCGATCGATTCTTCCGCTCCGACACCGCCCGGTCCACCCCCGGGTCGGGGCTCGGGCTCTCCATCGTCAAGCAGGTCGCCGAGGAGCACGGCGGAACCGTGTTCGTCGAGGACGACGACGGCGGTGGCGCGGTCGTGGGATTCGAGCTGCCGGCGCGCTGAGCGGTTCTCACCTGATTCTCAGTCACCCTTCATCAGGATTTCACACCGACCCGGTTGACTCGGGTAGGACCAGACAGCGAGGTATTCCATGTCCGAATTCGACTTTGACCCTGAGCCGCAAACGGCTCTCCCCGTCGAGGGCGCCGAGGCGACTCCCCCCACTCCGTCCACTTCTCCCACTCCGACGTCCCCCCCTTCCGGCCCACCCCCGAGGCGGCCTGGTCGCCGCAGCTGGTGGATTCCCGTGCTCTCGGCCGTGCTCGGCGCGGCGCTGGCGGTGAGCGGCATGGCGGTGATCAACGCCGTCAACGGCGACTCCGACACCACGCTCGCTTCGCCGACGACGACTCTGGCGTCGGCCCAGGCCAGCAATGACGGCAGCAGTGGCGCCGTCACGATTCCCGCGCTGCCCGACACCCCGGTCGACGCCGCCGCGGTCGGCGCCAAGGTGGTTCCTTCGGTGGTGACCGTTCAGGTCGGTACTGAGGGAGCCAACGGGTTCTCGGAGCAGGGATCGGGCTCGGGCGTGATCTTCGACAACGCCGGCCACATCGTCACCAACAATCACGTGGCGACGCTCGGTTCGGCCCATCAGGTCGTGCTCGCCGACGGCCGGGTGTTCCCTGCCACGGTGGTCGGGACCGATCCGGTCACCGATCTCGCCGTGCTCCAGATCTCGGCCGATGGCCTGACGCCGATCCAGCTCGGTTCGAGCGACGCGCTCGAGGTCGGTGACCCGGCTGTCGCGGTCGGCAGCCCGCTGGGCCTCGAAGGGGGTCCCTCCCTGACGGTCGGCGTGCTGTCCGCCTTCGGGCGCCGGGTCACGACCGGGAGCTCGGCCGCGGATTCGGAGACCCTGTTCGGCATGCTCCAGACCGACGCACCGATCACTCAGGGCTCCAGCGGTGGCGCCCTCGTCGACGCGGGCGGTCGCCTCATCGGCATCACCACCGCGGTCGGCGTGAGCAGCATCGGGGTCGAAGGCATCGGCTTCGCCACCCCGGTCGAGATCGTGTCGCAGGTCGCCAACGAGATCATCGCCACCGGGCAGGCGACCCACGCCTACCTGGGCGTGAGCGTCTCCACCGCGATGGACGCCATCGAAGGTGGGGGGTCCGTCCCCGCCGGCGCCGCGGTCGAGACGGTCGAACCCGGCACGGCAGCCGCCAACGCCGGGATCAAGGTCGGTGACGTGATCACCGCGGTCGACGGCACCAAGGTCGCAGGCCAGGAGCAGCTCGTGGCGCTGCTGCGGCGCTACCAGGCCGGTGCGGTCGCCACCTTCACGATCAGGTCGGCGACGGGCGCGACGTCGAGCGTCGACGTGACGCTGGGCGAGCTCCCCACCAACTGATCCGATCCCGATGCCGGTGATGACGTGAGTCTTCAGGAGGTGTGATGAAGAAGAGCATCCTGATGTCGGTCGTGCTCGCCGCCTTCGTGCTCGTGGTGGGCGTGGTGACGGCGATCGCGGACGACAACGGATCCGACGACACGGGGGCTGCCGCCGTCACCACGACGACGGCGGCCTCCGCCGAAACCCCCACCACGACGGTCGCCCCCAACGAGAACGGGAAGGCTGAGACGGAGGACGGGACCACGCCCCCGCTCCAGTTCGGCCCGCTCGACGAGGTACTCGACGAGATGGTGCAGTCGGGGGCGCTGAGCCAGGATCTCGCCGACGAGATCCGGTCCCGCGTGACCGACAAGATCGAGGAGCAGTACGGCGCCGGCCCCGGCGGGTTCACGTTCCGCTTCGGTCCGTTCACCGAGGACGGCACCCCGCAGCCGTTCGATCCGAACCGCTTGCGCGACTCGCTGACCGACCCGAACGGGCCGTTCGGCGACCTGCCACACCTGATGCAGCAGTTCCTCGAGGACGGCACCTTGACTCCCGAGGAGCGCCAGCAGATCCAGGATCAGCTCCAGCAGCAGTTCCAGGATCGGTTCGGCGAATCGACCCCGACGCCTGGTCACCCCTCCATCTGAGGGGCGACCAGGCCCCATGCCCCCAACCCAGGGTTGAGAGGCCGCAAAACCGTGTACTGGAGCCCTGGGTTGGGAGCAGCGCGGTAGCGTGAGGTGGTGAGGGACGCGCTGATCGACTGGTTTCGGGCCGGGGTGGCTGCGGTCGATCCTGCTGCGGCGGTCGAGGCCCAGCTGCGGCGCCATCCTCTCCCCACCACCCCTGTCGTCCTCGCCCTCGGCAAGGCGGCGCCGGCCATGGCCCGCGGGGCGGCTGCCGCGCTCGGCGACGGTCCCCTCACCGGCATCGCGGTGTGTGACCACATCGAGGAGGTCCCGCCCGGGATCGAGTTGATGATCGGCGACCATCCGGTGCCGGGTCCGGCCAGCCTCGCCGCCGGGAAGGCGCTCCGGGCCAGGGCGGCGTCCCTCGATGCCGGCGACGTCGCTCTCGTTCTCGTGTCGGGCGGCGGATCGGCCCTCGCCGAGGATCTCGCCCCGGACGTCACCCTCGACCAGCTGATCGACGTCACCACCCGGATGCTGCACGGTGGCGCCCCCATCGACATGGTGAACGCGGCCCGCCGCCGGCTCTCCCTCCTCAAAGGCGGAGGGCTCGCCCGGGCGGCCGCCCCGGCGCGGGTGGTGACGCTGGTGCTCTCCGACGTCGTCGGCGACCGGGTCGACGTGATCGCCTCCGGACCGACCGTGACCGGCGAGGACGACGACATCACCGTGGTCGGCAACGGCGACGCCGCGGCCGACGCCGCGGCCCGCGCCGCCCGGGCCGCCGGCCGCGCCGCCCTCGTGGTGGACACCGCGCTGCAGGGCGACGCCGCCCTGCGGGCGATTCAGGTGATCGAGGAGTGCCGCCGGGCCGACGGCGACCTGTTCGTCTACGCCGGGGAGACCACGGTGACGGTCACGGGTCCCGGTCGCGGCGGTCGCAACCAGGAAGCGGCCCTCGCCGCCGCCCTCCACCTCGCCGGGACCTCCGACATCACGTTCCTTGCGGCCGGGACCGACGGCGTCGACGGCACCACGACCGCGGCCGGGGCGGTCGTCGACGGCGCCACCGTGGAGCGGGGACGATCCAGGGGCAGGGACGCCGCCGCCTTCCTGGCGGCGAACGACTCGGGCGGCTACTTCGACGGTGCCGCCGAGTCGATCGTCACCGGACCGACCGGGACGAACGTCGGCGACCTCTGGATGGTGCTGCGCGGCTGAGCGGCCCGCGTTTCAGAGGCCGACCGAGTCGAGCAACCGGTACCACTGCGCCGCCACCGGGAGGAACCACGGGCGTCCCCGGTAGTAGGGACGGGTCGGGTGCGGGATCTCCTCGAACGGGCTGCGGTCGAGTTCCCCCGCGATGCGGCGCCCCACCTCGTTGCCCACGTAGGACCCGATGCCGAGGCCGTGGCCTCCGTAGCCGAGGGCGTACCACATGCCGTTGATCTGCCCGATGTGGGGCATGAGGTCGAACGTGATCCCGAGCTTCCCGGTCCACGAGTGGGTCACCGCCACGTGCTCCAGCTCGGGGAAGACCTCGACCGTGGTGCGCCGCAGCCGTTCGGCGCTCTCGGTCAGGTCGAGGTCGGTGGCCAGCCTCTGGCGCCCGCCCATGAGGATGCGGTTGTCGTGGGTGCGGCGGAAGTAGTTGAGGAACCGCCGCGCCGTCCACAGCATGCGGTCGTCGGGGATGAGCCGTGTCACCGTCTCCTCCGGGAGGGGCTCGGTCACCACGATGTAGCTGCCGACCGGGACCACCTTGCGCCGCAGCGACGGCACCGGCCGCATCCCGGTGTAGCCGTTGGTGGCGAGCAGCACCGCGTCGGCGCCCAGTTTCCCCTTGGCGGTGAGGAGCTGGTATCCGCCGGTGTTGCGTGAGATGTTCGTCACCTCGGCGTTCTCGACGAGATGCACCCCCCGCCCGCCGAGCGCCGTCGCCAGCCCGTACACGTAGCGGGCGGGCTGGAGTCCGGCGCCGACGTGGTCGATCATGGCGCCGCGGAAGCTCCCGCCGCCGACGACGGTGTCGATGGCGTCCGCTTCGACGAGGTCGACCGAGAAGTCGAGGTGTTCCTGCATCCAGGCGGCTTCGTGGCGGAAGCCTTCGAAGACGCGGTCCTCGTACGCCAGTTCCGCCGCGCCGTGGCGGACGAGGAAGCATTCGATGCCCTCGGAGGCCACCACCTCCGCGACGTGGTCGATGGAGGCGAGGGAGGCGTCCCAGAACTCACGGCCGAGTTCGGGTCCGAATTGCTTGTAGACCTTGGTGGTGGCGGCTTTCAGCCCATAGTTGAGCATGCCGCCGTTGACGGTGCTGGCGCCGTTGCCGACCGGTCCGGCGTCGAGCACGGTGACGTCGACGCCTGCTGCGGCGAGGGCCCGGGCGGCGTTGAGCCCGGTGACGCCGGAGCCGACGATCGCCACCTGGGTGTGGGAGGGGAGACCCGTCACCGGGAGGTCGGCGGGCCGTGGGTACTCGTCGGTCCAGAAGGGTGACAAGGTGATCATCGGCGGGAGACTAGGACCTTCGGCGACGACCTGAGTTGATCAACCGACCGCGTCGAGTCCGGTGGCGATCCCGGCCGCCAGATCGGCGAGCTGGCCGCGGGTGATGGTGAGTGGCGGCGACACCTGGAGCCCCCCGCCGCCGAGGGCGCGGGTGATCACGCCGGCGCCGCGGGCGGCGAGGACGGCCCGGTTCGGGAGCCCCGGATCGGCCTCGACCACGGCCGGGTCGATCTGCACCGCCGCCATCACCCCGACCCCGCCCCGCAGCTCGGTGACGAGGGGATGATCCGTCAACGGCGACAGCTCCTCCATCATCTCGACTTCGAGCACCAACGCCCGGCTCAGCAGCTCCTCGCGTTCGATGATGGCGAGGTTGGCGAGGGCGGCGGCGCACACGGTGGCGTGCCCCGAGTAGGTGTAGCCGTGGCGCCACAGGGTGCCGTCCCCTTCCCAGAACGGGGCGGCCACCCGGGGGGCGACCAGCACCCCACCGAGGGGCAGGTAGCCGGAGGTGACGCCTTTGGCGAAGGTGACCAGGTCGGGTTCGAGCGAGAAGCGGGTGGCGGCGAACCAGTCGCCGACCCGCCCGAAGGCGGTGATGACCTCGTCGGAGATGAAGAGGCCGCCGGCGTCGCGGATGAGCTGGCGGGCCTGCTTCAGGTAGCCGTCGGGGGCGGGGCGGACGCCGCCGGCGCCGATCACCGGCTCGGCGTAGAAGCCGGCGATCCGTTCCGGGCCGATGTCGTCGATGGCGGCGGCGAGGGCGTCGACCGAGTCGTAGGGGACCTTGCGCACCTGCTCGACCATGGGCCCGTGGCCTTCCAGGTTGGCGGCCATACCGGCGAGGCTGGTGCCGTAGGCGTGCATCCCGTGGTAGGCCCACTCCCGGGTGAGGAACACGACCCGTTCCGCCTCCCCGGTGAGGGCGAAGTAGCGGCGGGTCAGTTTGGCGGCGGTGTCGACCGCGTCCGATCCGCCGGAGGTGAAGAACACCTTGGAGCCGGGGAGCGGGGCGAGGGAGGCGAGCCGGTCCGCCAGTGTGAGGACGGGGCCGGTGGCGTAGTCGCCGAAGGTGTGGAAGGTGGGGAGCGCCGCCAGCTGGGCGGTGGCGGCGTCGACGATCTCCTGGCGGCCGTAGCCCACGGTGTTGTACCAGAGCCCGGCGGTGCCGTCGAGGTAGCGCTTCCCGTCGCGGTCGGTGACGGAGACGCCGTCGCCGTGGACCATGACCAGCTCGTGGCCGTCGACCTGAGCCATGTTGGCGAAGGGGTGCCAGAACGCTCCCATGGGGGGCGATGGTAGTTCCCGGATCGGCCGGGCGTGAGCCCGGCCGATCCGTCACCCGACCGGATCGAAGGTCCGGACCTGCCGCCGGTGTGAGTGCTCAGCGCACCCCGAACGAGACCCAGGCTTCGTCTTCGAGGGTGTCGAGGTCGCTCTGGAGGATCCCGCCGTCGGAGACGGTGAAGAGCCGGTCGCCGATCACGAGGGAGCGCCGGATCGGCAGCCGCCACATGTCGTATTCGGGCACGATCGGTTTGTCGATCGCCGGATCTTCGGTGCCGGTCTTTCCGGTCTCGTCGTGGGTGATCTTGGCCAGCTCCTCGATGCCGTCCCGGTCGACGTGGACCGCCACCGCGCCGGCGAAGCCGCTGTCGGTCTCGGTGTCCTCGTCCCACCACCAGGTCTGCACCGGGACGACCGCCATCTCGGTCGGCTCCCAGTAGAGGAAGGCGTGGTGGTCGTATTCGACCTCGGACGAGCCGTGCTCCAGCGTGTACTGCTGGAGGCGCTGCGGGTTGGCCGGGTCGCTCACGTCGAACAGTGAGATCTGGGTGCCGGTGGTCCGGCCCTCATCGGTGGCGTCCTGCCCGATGCCGAGGAGGAGGCCGTCGCCGACGGGATGCAGGTAGGCGGAGTAGCCGAGCAGCTCCAGCTCTCCGGCCACCACCGGGTCGGTGGGATCGGCGAGGTCGATGGTGTAGAGCGGGTCGGTCTGGCGGAAGGTGACGACGTAGCCGACGTCGCCGATGAACCGCACCGAGTAGATGCGCTCGCCCTTCCCGATGCCGCCGACCGAGCCGACCTCGACCAGTTCGCCGTCGCGGTCCTCCAGCACCTTCACGTAGCTCTCCGAGTCGATGTCGTCCCACCACCAGTCGGGGGAGTCGGTGGTGGCGACCCGCAGGAACCCGTCGTACTCCGACATCGACCACTGGCTGAGCATGAAGCCCTGCACCGAGCCGCTGGCGGCGTAGACGGTGCGGTTGGGGTCGGAGATGTCGAACTTGTGGATCTCGGTGGTGGTGCCGTCACGGGCTGCGTCGGCGTCGCCGCTCTCCTCCAGCACGGCCCAGTCCGTCCAGCGGGTGGTGGCGACGTACAGGGAGGTGTCGGAGGCGTAGACGATGTTGCCGTCGGCGAGGACCCCGACCGAGTTCCCGGTGCGGAGCCCCTCGTCGAGGTCGACGGTGAGGACGGTGAGCATGTTGATGCCCGAGAACACCTGGGGATGGCTCGCCTGGGAGCAGTCGAGCAGCGGTCCCTCGTCGATGACGGTGCCGGAGCCGTTCTCCATGACGTAGTAGGGGACCCAGTTGTCGATGGTGGAGTTGAGCACCAGTTCACGGTTGGCCTGCTCGGCGTCCCGTTCCGCCTTGAGGCCGCTCGCCTCCGGGTACACCCACGCCAGCCCGGTGGGGGCGGAGCTGACGACGATGCGGGCGACGCCGTCGATCATGCGGGCGCTCACGTAGCTGCCGTCGAGGGTGAGGGTGCGCACCTTCTCCATGTGGGCCGGGTCGCTGACGTCGATCTCGGTGAGCACCGAGAGGGTGCCGGCCGGGTAGCCGGCGCCGCCGCGGACTCCGTAGCCGCTGCTGGTCGCCATGACGAGGACCTTGTCGCCCGCGAAGAGGATGTCCTGCGCCCAGTTGTCTCCGAGGTCGAACGATCCGGCGAGGCGGGCGGTGTCGCCGCTGACGTCGATGGTGTACAGCGTGTTGTTGGCGACCGCCACCACCAGGCTGCCGTCGGTCTTGACGATGTCGGGTTCGTCGACGCCGAGTTCCTGGACGTTGGTGCCGGAGAAGTCGATGGTGGCGTTGTCGCCGCCGGCGACGCTGGGGGCGGTGGCGGTGTCGGCGGCGGCCTCGTCCATCATCACCCGACCGTCGGCGGCGAGCCAACCGCCGTCGTAGCCGAAGCCCCACGGTCCCACCAGGTCGACGGCGTGCTCCTTGACGTAGTCGAGGAAGTCGTCGCAGGCGTCGAACGGTTGCAGGCTGTAGGAGGTGAGCTGCGCCTGGATCGGGGGTTGGGTGACCGCGGTCCCCAGGGTGGTCGTGGTGGCGCCGGCGCTTCCCGTCGGGTCCCAACCGCCGGAGGTGCATGCCGACATCAGCAGCGTGATGCCGAGCAGGGCGATGGCGGTGCGTTTCATGGTCACTCCCATGGTCGTGGTCTCTCTCATGGGATGCACCGGGAGGGCTGTCAGGTTCCCGAGCGTTCTCACGATTCTTCGAGGGCGTCGGCGAGGGCGCCGGTGAGGATGTCGTAGCCGAGGGCGTTGGGGTGGATGTCGGGGGGCACGTCGACCATGTGGGTGGTGGCGGCGGCGGTGCCCCGCATCGGGGTGAACCCGTCGGCGACGAGGAACCCGTGGCGCCCGGCGGCGTCGGCGGCGATGGCGTTGAGACGCTGCAGCGCGGTGTTGCTGCGGGCCTCGAAGGCCACCTCGTCTTCGAACCCGAGGCTGAAGGGGTTGTAGGCGAGGAGCACGACGACGGTGGCGTCGGGGAAGTGGTCCGCCAGCTTCCCGAAGATGTCGTCGACGTTGAGGGCGTAGGCGGTGAGGGAACC
>CAZQUB010000030.1:0-14936 GCA_964596225.1 uncultured Acidimicrobiaceae bacterium | reverse complement strand
AACGACCTCCGATCACGCTCGCCTGCGAGACCTGCAAGCGGCGCAACTACGTGACGACCAAGAACCGGACCAACACCCGGGAGCGGCTGGAACTGAAGAAGTACTGCCGCTGGTGTCGCACCCACACCGCGCACCGCGAGACCCGCTGACTCGTCCGGGGCCGGGTGGCCCCGCCGGGGTGGCGAACGCCGGGGCTACCCTCGGCGTCCTCATGTCGCTCGACGAGTTGCGTTCCGCCCGCTTCGGTCCGGCCCGGCGTCGAATCGCGCCCGAGAAGGTGGCCGAGTTCGTGGTCGCCACCGGGGACGACCCGCAACGGTGGACCGACACCGCCCCGCCGTCGTATGCGGCCCGGCTGCTGTTCGTGGCGGCCGCCGCCTTCCTCTCGTCCCCCGAGGTGACCGCCCACACCAAGGTTCTGCTCCACACCGACCAGGACTTCCGGTGGCACGGCCCGCTCCCGGTCGGGAGCCCGGTCGAGATCACCGGCACCGTCGCCGACGTTCGCCACCGTGGACCGGTCTCGTTCGTCACGTTCACCACCACGGTGACGGGAGACGGCGGCGCCGCCCTCCTCGACGCCACCTCCCGATTCCTGATGGGAGCCGAGCCGGCCGATCCGCCGCAGCGGGAGTGGACCGAGCCGGCGGTGGCGGACCGCGCTGCCGACGAGCGGCCGCAGCGGTACCCGATGCCAAGCCCCGGCGGTGACCTTCCTTCCCTCGCCAAATCGGCGAGCCGCATCGATCTCGTCCGGTACGCCGGCGCATCGGGCGACTTCAACCCCATCCACTTCGACCACGCCGCCGCGGTGGGGGCCGGAGTGCCCGGGGTCGTGGTGCACGGGCTGCTGATGGCGGCGTGGGTCGCCCAGCTCGCCGCCGCCGGGGGAGCCGAGCGTCCCGACCCGTTGGAGGACCTCCGGCTCCGGTTCCGGGCGCCGCTGCCTCCGGGGAGGCCTGCCGTGGTGGGGGGAGCGGTGGAGGAACGCGACGAGGAGCGGGCGACCGTGAAGGTGGCGATCCACCATCGGGACGAGGCGCTGGTGACCGGCCGGGCCACCGTGAGGATGGGGTAACCCCATGGCACCAGGAGAGGTCAGACCGGAAGACGGAGACCTGCTGCTCCGAGCCAAGAACGGCGACCGGGCGGCGTTCTCCGAACTGGTCAGAGCTCATCAGAACGAGGTGTACACCTTGGCACTCCGACTCGTTGCCGATCGTGACCTGGCAGCCGACGTCACCCAGGAGGCGTTCGTGCGGGCATGGCGGGCCCTGCCGCGGTTCCGGGGCGAGGCCCGTTTCTCGACCTGGATCCATCGCATCACCGTCAACGTCGCATGGTCACAGCGACGCCGGGCGTCCCGCCACCGCGCCGACCCCCTCGACGAGACCTTCGCCGAGCCGGTCGCCGGCGACCTGTCCCCCGAACGGGCCGCCGAGTCGGCCGACATGCGCGGCCGCCTGCTCGACGCCCTCGCCACCCTGTCCGACCCGGTGCGCTCGGTGGTGGTGCTCAAGGACGTCTACGACTGGCCCCACGCCGAGATCGCCGCTCACCTCGGCATCTCGGTCACCGCCGCCAAGGTCCGTCTCCACCGGGGCCGGCGCCAGCTGCGGGAACGGCTCTGGCGCGACATGGAGGTGGCGGGATGAGCCTGCGGTGCGTCGCGGTGCGGGTGTCGTTGCCGGCCATGGACCGGGTCGCCTGGCAGGAGGGCCGGCTCGGCCGCCACGCCACGTCGTGCCTACGGTGCCAGGCCGAAACGGCTCGTTACCGCAAGCTGCATCGCAGCCTCGAGGCGCTGGGCCACGTCATCGAGCCGGCTCCTCCCTCGGTCCTCGCCCGCGTGCATCACGCCATCGCGGAGCCGCGGCCCGAGGAGCCGAAGCCCCGAGGCCCGCTCACCGGCCGTGTGGCCGGCGTCGCCGCCACCACAGGAGCGGTGGTGGCGGCCGCAGCCGGGACCGCGGCGGTGGTGGCCTGGCGGCGGGCCCACGGCGCCACCTGAGCGACCGGGCGGCGTCCCCGGGTACGGGCTGGGGGGTTTTACACTGAGTCCGTCCGGCTCATATACTCCCCGCCCGGGCCCACGGCCCCCCTGGAGGGGTGTAGCTCTAATTGGCAGAGCGCCGGTCTCCAAAACCGGAGGTTGCGGGTTCGAGTCCCGCCGCCCCTGCGCACCGAGGAAGGATCAGCACGTGAACCGAGAGATGCGACGCCTCCAGCAGAAGGAGGAGGAGCGCGCCAAGCGGCGGCGCCAGGAAGGCCCGCGCCCGCGCTCGCGTGATCGTGTCGGGGTCCGCCAGTACTTCCACGAGGTGAGGCAGGAACTGAAGAAGGTGGCGTGGCCGACCCGTCAGGAGACCGTCACCTTCACCATCGTCGTGCTCATCGTGACCGCCTTCGTCACCGGCTTCACCTTCAGCCTCGATTTCGCCTTCAAGAAGAGCATCCTCGACCTCCTCACATCGGCGGTATAGGCATGCCCGACACCGTGCACGACAACGAGCTCGTCGGGGAGACCCCCGACGTCACCGAGGAGGAGACGCCGGCGGCGCCGCCCCCTCCGCCGAGCCCCTACGACCTGCCCGGTGGCTGGTACGTCATCCACTCCTACTCGGGGTACGAGAACAAGGTGAAGGCCAACCTCGAGACCCGGATCAAGTCGATGCACCTCGAGGACAAGGTGTTCGACGTGGAGATCCCGATGGAAGAGGTCGTCGAGTTCAAGGCGGGCCGCAAGGTCAACGTCATGCGCAAGAAGTTCCCCGGCTACATCCTGGTGCGCCTCTACATGGACGACGACTCGTGGTACGCGGTGCGGAACACGCCGGGAGTGACCGGGTTCGTCGGGTCCGGCTCGAAGCCGAGCCCGCTGTCGCGGCGTGAGGTCGAGCGCATCCTCGGGGTCCGCAAGGACGACGAGGAGAAGAAGGAGCCACGGTTCAAGCCGGCCTGGGAGGTCGGGGAGACGGTGCGGGTCGTCGAGGGCCCCTTCGCCGATTTCAACGGCGTCATCGAGGACATCAACGTGGACCAGTCGAAGGTCCGGGTCCTCGTCGACATCTTCGGCCGGGAGACCCCGGTCGAACTCAACTTCGATCAGATTCTCAAGTACTGAGTCAAGCGAGGGAAACCACATGGGCCGCAAGCGACTGATGACGACGCTCAAGCTGCAAATCCCCGCCGGGCAGGCGAGCCCGGCGCCGCCGGTGGGTCCGGCGCTGGGTCAGCACGGTGTCAACATCATGGACTTCGTCAAGGCATACAACGACGCCACCTCGAGCCAGACCGGCACGATCGTGCCGGTGGAGGTGTCGATCTACGAGGACCGGAGCTTCACCTTCGTCACCAAGACCCCGCCGGCCGCGGTGATGCTGCGGCAGGCCGCCCGGGTCGAGAAGGGATCCTCCGAGCCCCGCCGTGAGAAGGTGGGGAAGGTCACCCGAGATCAGGTGCGCCACATTGCCGAGACCAAGATGACCGACCTCAACGCCAACGACATCGAGGCCGCAATGAAGATCGTCGAAGGCACGGCACGGTCGATGGGAATCGAGGTCGCCGGCTGAGTCTGCGGCCGGCGACGACAAGAACGTGGGAGGAGCTGCGGCTCCGTCCGAACCACAGGAGGTACCACCATGGCAGGCAAGTCCAAGAAGGCCCTCGACGCGGCCCGGCGTTACGACAAGCTCGCCCTCTACGGGCCCGCCGACGCCATCGACCTCGTCAAGACGCTGGCGTATGCCGGGTTCGACGAGGGTGTCGATGCCGTGTTCCAGCTCGGGATCGACGCCCGCAAGGCCGACCAGCTCGTGCGCGGCACGGTGGGGCTTCCCCACGGCACCGGCAAGTCGGTGCGGGTGGCGGTGTTCGCCGAGAGCGACGACGCCCGTGAGGCCGAGGCGGCCGGCGCCGACGTCATCGGTGGCCAGGAGCTGGCCGACGAGATCGCGGCCGGCCGGGCCCTCGACTTCGACGTGGTACTCGCCACCCCCGACATGATGCCGGTGGTCGGGAAGCTCGGTCCGATCCTGGGCCCGCGGGGACTGATGCCGAACCCGAAGAGTGGCACCGTGACCCGGGACGTCGCCAAGGCGGTGTCGGAATTCAAGGCGGGGCGGGTCGAGTACCGGAACGATCGCTACGGCAACGTCCACGTCCCGATCGGCCGGGTGTCGTTCGAACCCCGGCAGCTCATCGAGAACTTCGGGGCCGTCGCCGACGAACTCCTGCGGGCACGGCCACCGGCCGCCAAGGGTCGTTTCATCCGTAAGGTGGCGGTGTCGTCGACGATGGGACCGGGCATCCGGATCGACCCGACCCACGTCGAGGGGCTCGTCAAGGAGATGCGCTGACCTCCGGCAGGGGATTTCCCACTGGACATCGTCGGGAAGTTCCGCGATAGTCATCCCTAACAAGACACGGGGAACCCGAGGCCGGTGGCAGGGACGATCCACCACCGTTCCGAGGGCGGAATTCGGCTACTCCAAGACTTGGCCGGCCCCTACCCTGGCCAAACCCGGAGTAGTGCGTGTAGATGGCTTCCTGGCCCGCCGTCTGCCCGAATCCTCAAAGAGCGAAACCCGCTCTCCCGGACCACGGGTTCCCCGTCTTCGTCGTAGAACGCCCGGCAGCCCCGGGCGTTCTACGCGAGACAGACCGGGCGCGGCCGGCTTTGACGCCGGGTGCGGGCGGCCGTACCATCCCGGTTCGCACAACCCAAACCTCGGCCCGAGACCGCAGGTGCCCGCCAGGGCGTAAGTCACCACCGTGACACCGGCGCAGGTCGCTCTTCCTCGAAGGGCTCCCGCGTACGACTCGACGCCGGGGGCCTGCGTCGTTTCGTGGGCCCCGTGGGTAGGGGAGCAACGACCGAGCAGGAGGAGACGGATGCCACGACCCGAGAAGGTCCAGGCGGTCGCCGAGATCAAGGAGCGCCTCGAACGAGCGCGCGCCGTGTTCCTCGCCGAGTACGCCGGCCTGTCGGTGAAGGATCAGCAATCGTTGCGTCGCGGGCTGCGGGAGGCGGAAGCCGAGTTCAAGGTCGTGAAGATGACCCTGGCACGGCGGGCCGCCGCCGAGCTCGACATCGCGGCGCTCGACGAGTTGCTGCTGGGGCCGACCGGTCTCGCCTTCGCCGACGGAGATCCGGTCGGCGCCGCCCGGGTCCTCAAGAAGTTCTCGACCGATCACGAGCCGTTCTCGATCAAGGGCGGGCTCCTCGCAGGCGAGTACCTCACCCCGGAGCGGATCAGCGACCTCGCCGACATCGAACCGCGCGACGTGCTGCTGGCCAAGATGGCCGGTGCCATGAAGGCACCGATGACGAAGCTGGCAGGCCTGGTGGCGGCGATGCCGCGCAACCTGGCGTCGATGATGCAACAGCTCATCGACAAGAAGGAAGAGGCCGGCGACACCAGCGGTGCCGAGGCGGCCGCCGAGGCGGCCGAAGAGGCGGCGACCGAAGAAGCGCCAACCGAAGAAGCGCCAACCGAGGAGGCGCCTGCCGATGAGGCGGCGACCGAGACGGAGGCCGCCGAGCCCGCCGAGGAGCAGGCGGAGACCGCAGACGAGGAACCGCCCGCCGACGAGGCGGCCCCCGAGGACGAGGCCGCTGACACCGCGCCTGTTCCCGAGGATGCCGCCGACACCGCCGAGGACACCGAATCCGATGATGAGCCGGCCGAAGAGGCCGAGGAGGAATGACCATGGCCAAGATGACCACCGAGGAGCTCCTGGGCGTCTTCGAGGAGATGTCCGTGCTCGAACTGTCCGAGTTCCTCAAGGCGTTCGAGGAGAAGTTCGACGTCACCGCCGCGGTGCCGATGGCGGCCGCGATGCCCATCGCCGGCGACGCGGCAGCCGCCCCCGAGGACGAGCAGTACGAATTCGACGTCGTGCTCACTGCCGTCGGCTCCGCCAAGATCCAGGTGATCCGCGTGGTGCGGGCCCTCACCAGCCTCGGCCTCAAAGAGGCGAAGGACGTCGTCGACCAGGCGCCTGGCAAGGTGCTCGAAGGGGTCGACAAGGAGACCGCCGAGAAGGCGAAGGCCGAACTCGAAGAAGCCGGCGCCACTGTCGAACTCAAGTAGCCGGAGACCACACCGTGGTGCAGGGACCGCCGCGTGCGGTCCCTGCGACGCGACGGAGGCGGGCATTGCGGGCCCGGGCGGGCCGCAACGGGGACCTGCCAGGAGGTGCCCAGTGGGGTCGCCGAACCTTGACACCCATGGCCGGCTCGTTGTATGTTCGCGGGGTCAGTTGAAGGCGTATTTCACGACTCTCATGTTGCAGAGCCGGGGTAGCCGTGTGCTATCCTGGTCTTTCTGTCGTCCAGACCCGCTCTGATCCACGCTCGCCCACCGTCCAATCTGCCCACAATCGATCGTCGGCCGCTCCGCCACGCCCGCCCCGACCAGAGGAGGATCGCCGTTGCCTCGTGCGCGCACCCCCCGTCTCTCGTTCGCCAAGATCCCTGAGGTTCAACCACTCTCCGATCTCCTCTCCGTTCAGCACGATTCGTTCTCCTGGTTCCTCGAACATGGTCTCCGTCAGATCTTCTCCGAGGTGTCGCCGATCGAAGACTTCACCGGCAACCTCGCCCTCGAGCTGACCGACCATCGCTTCGGCGATCCGCCGCTCACCATCGACGAGGCCAAGGAGCAGGACGCCAACTTCTCGCGCCCCCTGTTCGTCACCGCCCGCTTCCTCAACCGGGAGACCGGTGAGATCAAGGAGCAGCAGGTCTTCCTCGGCGACTTCCCGATGATGACGCCCAACGGCACCTTCATCATCAACGGAACGGAGCGGGTGGTCGTCAGCCAGCTGGTTCGGTCGCCCGGCGTCTACTTCGACCAGTCGATCGACAAGACCTCCGACAAGGACGTCTTCGCCGCCAAGGTCATCCCCGGCCGCGGCGCCTGGCTCGAGTTCGACATCGACAAGAAGGACACCGTCGGGGTCCGAGTCGATCGCAAGCGGCGCCAGCTCGTCACCACTTTCCTGCGGGCCCTCGGCCTCGGGGAGAGCGACGAGGAGATCCTCGCCCTCTTCGACGGATCCGACGTGATCGCCAACACCCTCGAGAAGGACACCACCTCCACCCGCGACGAGGCCCTGCTCGACCTGTACCGCAAGCTGCGTCCCGGCGAGCTGACCACGGTCGAGTCGGCCCGTGGCCTCATCAACACCCTCTTCTACAACGCCAAGCGCTACGACCTCACCCGGGTCGGCCGCTACAAGCTGGACCAGAAGCTGGGCCGCGAGCCGGTCATGTCCGACGACTACCGGATCGACGAGAACGGGCTGTTGAGCCAGGAGGACATCCTGGAGACCATCGGCTACCTCATCGCCCTCCACCACGGGCAGGACGGGTACCGGGTCGACGACATCGACAACTTCGCCAACCGGCGGGTCCGCACCGTCGGCGAGCTGATCCAGAACCAGATCCGGGTCGGCCTCAGCCGGCTGGAGCGAGTGGTGCGGGAACGCATGACCACCCAGGACCCGGAGGCGATCACGCCGCAGAGCCTGATCAACATCCGCCCCGTCGTGGCCTCCATCAAGGAGTTCTTCGGGACCAGCCAGCTCAGCCAGTTCATGGACCAGCCCAACCCGCTGGCAGGCCTCACCCATCGCCGGCGCCTCTCCGCCCTCGGCCCCGGTGGCCTCTCGCGGGAGCGGGCCGGGTTCGAGGTGCGGGACGTGCACCCCTCCCACTACGGGCGGATGTGCCCGATCGAGACCCCGGAGGGTCCGAACATCGGCCTCATCGGCTCGCTCGCCAGCTACGCCAAGGTCAACCGCTACGGGTTCATCGAGACCCCGTACCGGCGGGTGGTCGACGGCAAGGTGACGGCGATGGTCGACTACCTGACGGCCTCCGCCGAGGAGTCGCACGTCATCGCCCAGGCCAACGCTCCCCTCAGGGACGACGGATCCTTCGTCAACGACCGGGTGCTGGTGCGTAAGACCGGGGGTGAGGTCGACTACGTGGCTCCGGCCAACGTGGACTACATGGACGTCTCCCCCAAGCAGGTCGTGTCCGTGTCGACGTCGCTCATCCCGTTCCTCGAGCACGACGACGCCAACCGCGCCCTCATGGGCTCCAACATGCAACGCCAGGCGGTGCCGCTGCTGCAATCCGATGCGCCGCTGGTCGGCACCGGAGTCGAGGCGCAGGCCGCCCAGGACTCCGGCGACGTGCTGCTGAGCCCGGTCGACGGCGAGGTCGTCGAGGTGACCGGTGACCACATCATCATCAAGGAGAAGGGCGCCAACAAGAAGCACGTGCTCAAGCTGCGCTCCTTCGAGCGGTCCAACCAGGGCACCTGCATCAACCAGCGGCCCCGCATCGCCGAGGGCGTCCAGGTGAAGGCCGGCGACATCCTCGCCGACGGGCCTTCCACCGATCACGGTGAGCTGGCCCTCGGCCGCAACCTGCTGGCCGCCTTCATGCCGTGGGAGGGCCACAACTACGAGGACGCCATCATCGTCTCCGAGCGGCTCGTCAAGGAGGACCTCCTCACCTCGATCCACATCGAGGAGCACGAGATCGAGGCCCGCGACACCAAGCTCGGGGCCGAGGAGATCACCCGTGACATCCCCAACGTCGCCGAGGAGGTGCTGCGGGATCTGGACGACCGCGGCATCATCCGCATCGGCGCCGAGGTCGATGCCGGCGACTACCTGGTGGGCAAGGTGACGCCCAAGGGCGAGACCGAGCTCACCCCCGAAGAGCGCTTGCTGCGGGCCATCTTCGGCGAGAAGGCCCGCGAGGTGCGGGACGTCTCCCTCAAGGTGCCGCACGGTGAGAGTGGCAAGGCGATCGCCATCAAGGAGTTCCGCCGCGACGAGGGCTTCGACCTCCCGCCCGGGATGAACGAGCTGGTGCGGGTCTACGTCGCCAAGCAGCGCAAGATCTCCGAGGGTGACAAGCTCGCCGGCCGCCACGGCAACAAGGGCGTCATCGCCAAGATCCTCCCCGAGGAGGACATGCCGTTCCTGGAGGACGGGACCCCGGTCGACATCATCCTGTCGCCGCTCGGTGTGCCGTCCCGCATGAACCTCGGGCAGGTGCTGGAGACCCACCTCGGGTGGGCCGCCGCCCAGGGCTGGGACGCGTTCGACGACCTGGAGAGCCCGGCGTCGGGTGGCGCCGAACCCTGGACCACGGTGGCCACGCCGGTGTTCGACGGGGCCCGCGAGACCGAGATCCTCAAGCTGCTCCAGGTGTCGAAGCCGAACCGAGACGGCGAGCGTCTCATCGACGACGCCGGCAAGGCCCTCCTCTACGACGGGCGCAGCGGCGAGCCGTTCGACTCCCGGATCACCATCGGGTACATCTACATCCTGAAGCTGGTGCACCTCGTGGACGACAAGATCCACGCCCGGTCCACCGGCCCCTACTCGATGATCACCCAGCAGCCGCTCGGCGGGAAGGCGCAGTTCGGCGGGCAGCGCTTCGGTGAGATGGAGGTGTGGGCCCTCGAGGCCTACGGCGCCGCCTACGCCCTCCAGGAGCTGCTCACGATCAAGTCGGACGACGTCCGGGGCCGGGTCAAGGTCTACGAGGCGATCGTCAAGGGTGAGAACATCCCGGAACCGGGAATTCCCGAGTCCTTCAAGGTGCTCATCAAGGAGATGCAGAGCCTGTGCCTCAACGTCGAGATGCTGTCGGCGGGTGAGGAGGTCGAGCTCAAGGAACTCGAGGAGGACGTGTTCCGCACCGCGGCGTCGCTCGGGATCGACATCTCCCGTCCGGAGCGGGCGGAAGCCACCACCTGAAGTCGTTGAAGTTGAATCGTTGGAGAAGGTGAGCGCAACGTGCCACAGCTGTTCGATGAACTGAGGATCGGCCTCGCCAGTGCGGATCAGATCCGTTCCTGGTCATTCGGCGAGGTGAAGAAGCCGGAGACGATCAACTACCGGACCCTGAAACCGGAGAAGGACGGCTTGTTCGACGAGCGCATCTTCGGCCCCACCCGGGACTGGGAGTGCTACTGCGGCAAGTACAAGCGGGTCCGTTTCCGTGGCATCGTCTGCGAGCGGTGCGGTGTCGAGGTGACGCGGGCCAAGGTGCGCCGCGAGCGCATGGGCCACATCGAGCTGGCCGCCCCCGTCACCCACATCTGGTTCTTCAAGGGCGTGCCGAGCCGCCTCGGCTACCTGCTCGACATGTCGCCGAAGGACCTGGAGAAGGTCATCTACTTCGCCGCCTACCTCATCACCTGGGTCGACGACGAGAAGCGCCAAACTGACCTCCCCGACTTGGAGGAGGCGACCCGCCACGAGCTCGACCTCATCAAGAGCGAGTTCGAGGAGTGGAAGGAAGCCCGCCTCGAGCGCCTCGAAGAAGAGCTGGCGCAGATGGAGGAAGCGGGCGCCAAGGCGCAGGAGATCAGCGGGCGCCGCCGCGAGGTGGAGCGCGAGATCAAGGACCGTGAAGAGCGGTCCCAGGTGGAAGAGGAATTGCTGGAGGAGGCCTTCGACACCTTCCGCACCATGAAGCCGAAGCAGCTCGTCGAATCCGAGCAGCTGTGGCGTGAGATCGTCGACCGCTACGGCGACTACTACGTCGGCGGCATGGGCGCCGAGGCCGTCAAGGACCTCATCGCCCGCCTCGACCTGGCGGCGGAGATCGAGTCGCTGCGTGAGGACCTCGAGGCCAACTCGCAGCAGCGCCGCCAGCGCGCCATGAAGCGACTCAAGGTCGTCTCCCCGTTCGCCGACGGGCGCAACGACCCGCGCGGCATGATCTTGGAGGCGATCCCGGTCATCCCGCCCGACCTGCGTCCCATGGTGCAGCTCGACGGCGGCCGCTTCGCCACCTCCGACCTCAACGACCTGTACCGGCGGGTCATCAACCGCAACAACCGTCTCAAGCGGCTCCTCGACCTCGGGGCGCCCGAGATCATCGTGAACAACGAGAAGCGGATGCTGCAGGAGGCGGTCGACGCCCTCTTCGACAACGGGCGGCGCGGGCGCGCCGTCACCGGACCCGGCAACCGTCCCCTCAAGTCGCTCTCCGACATGCTCAAGGGCAAGCAGGGCCGGTTCCGCCAGAACCTGCTCGGCAAGCGGGTCGACTACTCGGGCCGTTCCGTCATCGTGGTGGGGCCGCAGCTCAAGCTGCACCAGTGCGGGCTCCCCAAGATCATGGCGCTCGAGCTGTTCAAGCCATTCGTCATGAAGCGCCTGGTCGACCTCGACCTCGCCCAGAACATCAAAGCCGCCAAGCGCATGGTGGAGCGACGCCGTCCCCAGGTGTGGGACGTGCTCAGCGACGTCATCCAGGAGCATCCCGTGTTCCTCAACCGGGCACCCACCCTGCACCGTCTCGGCATCCAGGCCTTCGAGCCGATGCTGGTGGAGGGCAAGGCGATCCAGATCCACCCCCTCGTCTGCGAGGCATTCAACGCCGACTTCGACGGCGACCAGATGGCGGTGCACCTGCCGCTGTCGGCCGAGGCCCAGGCCGAGGCCAGGGTGCTGATGCTGTCGACCAACAACGTGCTGTCCCCGGCATCGGGCCGCCCCATCGTGACCCCGTCGCAGGACATGGTCATCGGCGTCTTCTACCTCTCCGAGGTGGTCGACGGCGAGAAGGGCTCCGGCCGGGTGTTCGTCGATCTCGAAGAGGCGCGCATGGCCTACGACCTGGGCGACATCGGGCTCCACGCCCCGATCAGGCTCCGGGTCGGTGCCCTCGCCGGCGCACCGGAGATGCACGCCGTGTTCAAGGACGCGGTGGGCGACCTCATCACCGAGGAGCCGGTCGACGGCGAAGCGCTGCTCGAGACCACGGTGGGTCGGGCCATCCTCAACGAGGTCTTTCCCGAGTCGTTCCCGTACGTCAACGCTCCGATCTACAAGGCGGATCTGCGGCTCCTGATCGAGGAGATCATCGGGAAGTACGACAAGCCGGACGTGGCGCGCACCCTCGACGCCATCAAGGACCTCGGGTTCCACTTCGCCACTCGTGCCGGCCTCACCATCGGGTTGGAGGACGTCAAGACCCCGCCGCAGAAGGCGGAGATCCTCGACGCCTTCGAGATCCGGGCCGCCAAGGTCGAGTCCCTCTACCAGAAGGGCGTCATCACCGACGATGAGCGGCGCCAGGAGCTGATCGAGATCTGGACCGAGGCGACCGACGACGTCAAGGACGCCATGCAGATCAACCTGGAGGCCGAGAAGTTCAACCCGATCGACATGATGGTGCGCTCCGGCGCCCGTGGGAACATGATGCAGCTCCGTCAGATCGCCGGCATGCGCGGCCTGGTCGCCAACCCGAAGGGTGACATCATTCCGCAGCCGATCAAGGCGAACTTCCGGGAGGGGCTGTCGGTGCTCGAGTACTTCATCTCGACCCACGGCGCCCGCAAGGGGCTGGCCGACACCGCCCTGCGGACCGCCGACTCCGGCTACCTCACCCGCCGCCTGGTGGACGTCTCCCAGGAGATCATCATCCACGACCAGCCGAGTGACGACACCGGCCTCGGCATCGAGGTGCGCGACGCCAAGGACGCCCCGATCCGCAACCTGCGGAACCGTATCTTCGGGCGGGTCCTGGCGGAGGACGTCAAGGTGGGCCGTTCCCTCGTCGAGACCAAGGACGGGGTGAAGCTGCGCGCCGGGGTCCTCATCGACCGGGCCGCCATGCAGGCGATCGCCGCCGCCACCGAGGTGAAGACCATCCGGGTCCGTTCCCCGCTCACCGACCAGTCCCGCTACGGGATCAGTCGCGAGTCGTACGGGCTCAGCCTGGCGACCGGGATGATGGTGGAGCCGGGCGAGGCGGTGGGGATCATGGCCGCCCAGTCCATCGGCGAGCCGGGGACCCAGCTCACGATGCGGACCTTCCACACCGGCGGCGTCGCCGGGGAGGACATCACCCACGGTCTGCCCCGCGTGGTCGAGCTGTTCGAAGCTCGGACCCCGAAGGGCAAGGCGTTGCTCGCCGAGCACGGCGGCACGGTGCGCCTCATCGAGGACGACGAGGGGCGCCGCGTGGTCGTGACCGACAAGGACGAGGAGACCGAGTACCCGCTGCCGAGGCGGGCCCGCCTCCGCATCGCCGACGGCGCCGTGATCGAACCGGGCGCCCAGCTCACCGAGGGGCCGCTCGACCCCAAGGAGGTGCTGGAGATCCGGGGTGTCCGCGCCTGCCAGCGCTACCTGGTCGACCAGGTGCAGGAGGTGTACCGCAGCCAGGGCGTCGACATCCACGACAAGCACATCGAGCTGATCGTGCGCCAGATGCTCTCCAAGGTGCGGGTGGTCAGCTCCGGCGACTCCCGGTTCCTGCCCGCCGAACTCGTCGACCAGCAGGACTTCCGTGAGGCCAACCGCCACCTCGTCGAGGACGGCAAGACCCCGGCGGAGGGCCGCCCCGAACTCATGGGGATCACCAAGGCCTCGCTGGCGACCGACTCGTGGCTGTCGGCGGCATCGTTCCAGGAGACCACCCGGGTGCTCACCGAGGCGTCCCTCCAGTCCCGCTCCGATTTCATGAGGGGCCTGAAGGAGAACGTCATCATCGGCAAGCTGATCCCGGCCGGGACGGGGAGCGACGCCTACCAGGCGATCCAACCGTCGCTGCCGGACGCCACCGTGGTCAGCGCCCTCGGACTCTTCGGCGAATCGCCGCAGGAGTCCGCCGAGGAAGCGCTCCCCACCAACCCGGCCGAGTGGCTCGCCAGTCTCGGCGCCCAAGCCGAGGGCGATTCCGCCGCGGAGGATGCCTCCGAGGAGGTGCCCACGGAGGGCTGACACCGATCGCAACGGATCGAGACGAGGGCGCTCCCGGTGGGGCGCCCTCGCCGCGTCCCGGATCGGTCAGGGCGCGGCGCCGCTCCACTGCGCGGCGCGGGCCAGCAGCGTCGCCGCCTCGTCGCGGGGGAGGCTGCGGCGGGGGCAGTAGCGGGTGTGGTCGGCGGTGCAGCCTCGGGTGATCCCGGCGGCGCCGAGGGCGTCGATGGCGGGCTCGAAGATGGATCCGTCGTCGTCGACGAAGGCGTCGTCCCCGGCGGGGAAGGCGAAGGCGCGGGCGAGGAAGGCGGCGAGCTGGCCGCGGGTCACCGGCTCGTCGGGACACACCGTGTCCTCCCCGCAGCCGAGGACGATCCCGAGCGGCGCCAACCGGTTGATGGCGGCCTCCGCCCAGTGACCGTCGTCGTCGGAGAAGGCATCCGCCGTTGCCGCCGGAGGCTGCAGGATCCGGTCGAGGACGGCGATGACCTCGGCCCGGCTCAGGGTCCGGTCGGGGCAGTAGAGGTCGCCGCCGCAGCCGTACACGTAGCCGGCGTCGAACAGCGATTCGATGTCGTTCTCATGGGGGTTCCCATCGTCGTCGGTGAAGCGGGTGAGGCAGCCGATGCGGCCGTCGGTGCTCACCTCGAGGTCGTCGATGCGCAACCTCAGGGTGCGGTCGTTGGGGACGGTCGAGCCGCCGAAGTAGACGTCGAGCCAGAAGGTCCGCACCGCCAGCCAGGCCTCGTCGGCCCGGCGGAACTGGATGTCGTCGCGTGCGAAGACCTGTTGTCCGTCCACCCACGCCTCGAGCAGGCCGTCGCCGGCTCCCGGTTGGTTGAGGCGGACATGGCCCTCGATGCAGTACCAGCGCTCCTGGTCGAGGTGGGCGCCGGTGCTCCACAGCATGGTCTCGCCACAGTCGCCGGGTTGGTCGACGTGGTAGACGTAGTACCCGAGCGGCACCTGGCCCGGGTCGGCGCCGTCGCTGCCCACCGGGTCGAACTGCATCCGCGCCGACCAGCCCGGCTGCTCAGGGGTGGAGGGGAAGCATCCCTTGGCGGTGGAGGAGGGGGCGCCGGCGAACCCGGGGAGCTTGCCGGACGTGATGGCATCCCAGGAGTCGAGTCGCAGGTGGTAGCGGAACCAGGCCTCCTCGACACCGTCGGGGAGCCGGAAGTGCG
>CAZQUB010000029.1:0-14959 GCA_964596225.1 uncultured Acidimicrobiaceae bacterium | reverse complement strand
AAGGACAGGGCGCGGCGTGCAACGGACAAAGTGGTCATGAGTTCTCCCTCCGCAGCGAAGGCTACCGGCGGGGACAGTGACGGGCTACCCCCAATTGGTCGGGCAGGGTCCGACGCCATCGCAACGGAACAGGTGCGCTCCTCCTCCAACCACCATGGAGCGCGTGGTCACCGGGCGAGCGCCCGGGCGAGCCGGTCGACGTCGGCCGCCAGTCTGCGCTGATCGGCGGCGAGGTCCTGCAGCTCGCGCCGGATCTGCGCCAGGAGGGCGGCGAGGTGCTCGTTGGTGGGTTGCGTGGGTGCAGCCATCGGTCACCTCCTTTCGGTTCCACCGTACCGAAGCGGCGCAACGAGGGCTTGACCCTCGAGTGGGTCGATGGTTCATACTGCCGGAAGGACGACGAGGGAGCAGGGACCGGTGTTCAAGATCGGCGAGTTCTCGAACCTGACGAGGGTGTCGGTGTCGACGTTGCGCTACTACGACCAGATCGGGTTGCTGAAGCCCGCTGCCGTCGACCAAGCCAATGGCTACCGCCTGTACCGCGCCGCGCAGCTGCGGGACGTCAACCGCATCGTCGCCTTGAAGGACCTCGGACTGAGCCTGGAGGAGATCCCGCGGGTGCTGGGCGACGAGCTGAGCAGCGCCGAGCTGCGGGGGATGCTGCGGCTCAAGCAGGCCGAGATCAGTGACCGGATCACCGAGGAGCAGGACCGGCTCGACCGGGTGGCGGTCCGGCTCCGTCTCATCGAAGAGGAGGGCGCCATGCCGGACATCGAAGTGACCGTGAAGACCCTGGAGCCGGCGGAGGGGCTTTCGGTGAGGGAGACGGTGGCAGCAACCACCGACATCGGGAACGTGATCGTCGACACCATCAGCGGCATCTTCTCCAACGGCTTGCAGCTGGCGGGGGCGCCGGTGACCGTCTACCACGACCTCGAGTTCGTCCCCGACCAGATCGACGTGGAGGTGTTCTGCCCGGTGGAGGCGCCGAAGGGTGCGGCGCTCGAGACCGCCGGCGGGCGGCGCTATCAGCGGCGGACGCTGGAAGGCGGCATGGCCGCCAGCACCGTGTACGTCGGCCCCTACGAGGAGTTGGCCGTCCCGTACCAGGCGCTGGCGGAGTGGATCGGCGAGCACGGCTACCGGGTCGCCGGGCCGGTGCAGGAGATCTACATGTCGGGTCCCGACGAACCGGGGCCCCCGGTCACCGAGATCCGGATGCCGGTCGCCAAAGGGTAGGCCCCCGGCGGGGGAGCGGGCGGCCCCACCTACCGGGGTCTGGAAGGGTTACGGCGTGCCGGCCTCCCGCTCCTGCTCCTCGGCCAGGTACTTCTGGTACTTGCCCTGCTCGACGCCACGGCCGTCGATGGAGTAGGCCAGGAGATGAAAGACCAGCCCGAAGCCCCACACCGCAGTGATCCAGTAGGCCCACTGCAACCCACTCTGGCCGACCGTCAGGTCCAGGATCCAGAAGAAGGCGTTGATGATGACGAACGCCCCGACGTGCCACAGCACCCCGGTGAGATACTTGGCGCGCCGCCGCGCCCGTTGCTCCGCAGTCGGTAGGTCCGAAGTTGCCACGATTCCTCCCGCAATCGGCTGAGGCCAGCGTGCGAAATGCAACCGGGGACCGTCAAGGGCCAATGGTCCCGGATCCGGTGGCGAGGGTGCCGGATGGGGGAGGGGACCGAGAGGCCGGATGCCTCAGTCTCCGTCGGGTCCTTTCCGCCTGTGGCGCCGCGCCGTCTGGTCCTCGGCCGCGTAGCGGGCGACCCGCTCGATGAAGCTCACCACCAGCCCGATCCCGACAAGGACCAGGACGACGGTGAACAGCTTCGAACCCGGTGTCGACGGGCTGAGGTCGCCGTGTGCTCCCCGTCATCACCAGGTCGAACGTTGCGGAGGGGGAGGAGTCATGGCGAGCCGCTCTCTCGGCATCCGTCGACTCCCACCCGAAGGTTACATAACGTGGATTATGGGACCACGGTTCAACCCTCAACCACCCGTGGCCAAAGGTTCAACCACTGCTCGAACCACCGCGTCCCCCACTGCGGTGAGGTCGTCGATGACCGCCAGCAGGTCGGCCTTGGTCGGCGATCCGGTCCGATCGGTGGCCGCATCCTGGCAGGCGGCCTCGAGCCGGTAGATCTCGTCACGGAGTCGCTCGTAGTCGGCTCGTCCCAGGATGATCTCGTCCGCGGTGAGGCCGCGACGGGACCCGAGACGGCGCGCCTCGTAGTAGCGCTGGCGGTGGCTGCGGCGGCAGTACTTCGGCGGTCGGCCCGGTCCGGCGGAAACGCCGAACTCCTCCCCGCACCACTCGCAGCGGGACACCCGTGGTGATAACGTCACAGTGACGGAACTGTAGCGGGGCGGAGCCCTCCAGGGAAGGACCGGGTTCGGCGGCGCCGGCCGGGTCGGAGTCTCCGACGGCTTGGATGCGGCGTTGGGTTGAAGCGCTCACGGGGACCTGGCCATACTGCCGGAGCGTCGGGCAAGCCCGCCGAGGAGGATGGCACATGCAAGCGATCGTGCAGGACGAGTACGGCTCCCCCGCCACCTTTGAGCTGCGGGACGTCCCCACGCCGGAGCCGGGCGCCAAAGGAGTGCTGGTGCGCGTCCATGCCGCCGCGGTGCACGCCGGCGACTGGTACCTGATGGCAGGCACCCCGTACGTGATGCGACTCGCCTTCGGGCTGCGGAAACCCCGGAATGGGATTCCCGGGTGGGACCTGGCCGGTACCGTGGAAGCAGTTGGCAAGGACGTGACCCGGTTCCGGCCCGGCGACGAGGTGTTCGGATCGGCCCGGGCCGCCTGCGCCGAGTACGCCGTGGTGAAGGAGAAGGCGCTTGCCCCCAAGCCCGCCAACCTCGGCTTCGAGCAGGCTGCAGGTCTCGCCATCTCCGGCCTCACCGCCCTCCAGGCACTGCGGGACAAGGCCAAGGTGAAGCCGGGTCAGAAGGTGCTCGTCAACGGCGCCTCGGGCGGGGTCGGCACCTACGCGGTGCAGATCGCCAAGGCGCTCGGGGCGGAGGTCACCGGAGTGTGCAGCGCCGGCAACCTCGACCTGGTGCGATCGCTCGGTGCCGACCACGTGATCGACTACACCACCGAGGACGTCACCACAGGCGACACCCGCTACGACGTCATCCTCGACAACGTCGGCAACGCCCCCGTGGCACGGATGCGCCAGGTGCTGAGCCCGACCGGGATCCTCATCCCCAACGCCGGCGGTCGCGGCGGCCGTGTCCTCGGCGCCGCCGCCTCCAGCGTCAAGGAGCTGGTGGGGTCACTGTTCGTGCGCCAGAAGATCCGCCCCTTCGTGTCGACGGTGAAGACCGCCGACCTGCTCGCCCTCAAAGGGCTGGTCGAAGCGGGCAAGGTGACCCCGGTGGTCGACCGGACCTTCCCGCTCGCCGAGACCGGCGCCGCCCTCGTCCACGTCGGAGAAGGCCACCCCCGGGGCAAGGTCATCGTCACGATCTGAGGGTGCCGCTCCCCTCCCCCGCCGGAGGCGGCATTCCTAGGGCGGGGACCCTCGACATGTCTTCTGATTGATGCCGAGATCGTGGAACTCCCGCACCATCTCGAATGCGTTTTCGGGAACGTCGAATCCGCGGGCGGTGAGGCACGACGCGAGGACATCCCAATCCTCCTCGGCGTTCTGGGCGAGCTGCCAGAGCATGTCGATTCCTCTCAGTTCTCGCTCGTAGCAGTCCGCCTCGGCGCCGGAGCGGTAGAGACCGGGCGTCGATTCGTAGCGGTAGCTGAGTCCGTGAGGCGTCATCGCGGTGGTCGCCTCCCCATGAGCCGTGTCGCAGGCGTAGTAGCGGCGTGTCGCTTCTTGATACTCCCCGAAGCTGACCACACCATCGGCCATCGCGATCCGTTGCTCTGCAGACCAGGTCGCCGTGGTCGACTCGACGGGGCCGGATTCCTCTTCCCATGGTGGTGGGCGGGAGGTGGTCGGAACGCTCCCGGCGTCTGGGTCCGAGCAGCTACTGAAGAGAGAGCCGCAGGTGATGAGGAACACCACGATCAGGATCGGGTCGGATCGCCGTCCATAGCGCGAGGACGGATCCGCTGCTCCGGGTCGTGCCGTGACGCTTCGCACCGCTCCTCCCCTCGTGGCAGTGCGCTGCCGGATAGACCACCCATATGCTGGCATGGTCCGTACGTGCGGTCAATCTGCGCGGCGATCGGAGGGGCCGATTCACTACGACGATTCCGCCGGCGACGGACCGGACTCCCCTCCCGCTCCCCTCGTCGTATGAGCCGGGTCTCCCGCCGGCCGCTCCCCCACGCCCAGCAGGTCCTTGGCGAACCCGGCCAGATCCCCTCCGGCCGGGACCGCGTACGCCGTCGGAGCCGACCGCCAATGCCAGATCCGCGCCGGTTCCACCACGTCACCGAGACCCTCCAGGCAGTCGGCCAGCTCGTCGCTCCACACCCAGGGCATCCCTCCCTCCCTTCGCTCGATCGGCCCATCCATCGTCAACGTACCGCCCGTGTCAAGGAGCCCTCACCTGGGGAAACACCGGGGTGTGATTCCACCCCGCGACGGGGCCGATCGCCTCAGCGATCGCCCGCGAGCTGGCGTCGGGCGCGGCGTCTCCGCGCCGTCACCACACCGACAACCGGGCCGGCGACGAATACCGCCACCATGAGGATCCCGACCACGGTGTTCTCACGGAACACCTGTGCCGGGGTCGCCTCGTAGCCCCCGTCGATGCCGCCGAAGATGACGACGTTGACGGCGACGATCGCTCCGATCACGCCGCCCACGAGACCCCCGACGAGGACGTCCGCGAGCCACGCTCGCCGCTGGTCAGGAGTCACCACGCCATCATCTCCTCTGGGTGTCGCTGCCGCAGCGTAGGCCATTCCTGCCACGCCGTCCGTCCCCAGCGCCTGACATCATCTGGTGGTCTCTGGCTGCGGACGGCCGGGGTCCTCACGACGATCCGAACACAGCCGGGGAGTCGCACCGTCGAACAGGCCGGCGACCTGGAGGCGGCGACGACGGCCGACCCGAGCGCCCTCCTGCTGGTGCGGCCTGCCGCGGTCGCCACCCTCGACCCGGCGATCCTGGCCCGCTACCGGCAGACTTCGTTCGTCGATCCCGTGACCCGCGAAGTGCTCACCTGGCTGGCACCGGAAGAGAGCTGAGCAGCGGGTTTCGCGAACGGCATCGCGGCCTCGGCGCGCCGCTACGATTCCCCGCCGGCCATGAAGATCGAAGTCGTCCGCAGTGCCCGCCGTCGCAAGACCGTCCAAGCCCGCCTCGTCGACGGGGTGCTCCGCATCGCCATCCCCGACAACCTCACCCGGGCCGAAGAGGCCCACTGGGTCGAGACGATGCAGCAGCGCTTCACCCGCAAACGCACCACCGGCGGCATCGACCTGGCGGGACGGGCCCGCCGCCTCGCCGGCCGCTACGACCTTCCCGCCCCTGATGCCATCGCATGGTCCGAGCGGCTCCACACCCTCTGGGGATCGTGCAGCACCACCAGCGGCCGCATCCGCGTCGCCAGCCGGCTCGCCGAATACCCGGCATGGGTCCTCGACTACGTGATCGTCCACGAACTCGCTCACCTGGTCGAAGCCGCCCACTCCCCGGCGTTCTGGACGCTGGTGAACCGCTATCCGATGGCGGAACGGGCCCGCGGCTACCTCATCGCCCGCGGCGAGATCGAAGGCTGAACCGGGCGCGGATCACCCCCGCGGGGCGTCGGCCCCGACGATCCCGTCCAGCACGGCGGGATCGACCACCCGGATCACGCGATATCCGGTCTCGATCGCTCCCTGGCGCCGCAGTTCCGACAATGCCTCGTTGACCGACTGGCGGCTCGCCCCCAGCAGCATCGCCAGCGTCGCCTGGCTCAACTGGATCTCCCCGTACGGATCCACCTCTTCCTGAAGCATCTCGGCCACCTGCTCACGGACGGTGCGATGCATCAACCGCATCACCCGACGCTGGGTGGACTCGAGCTGGTTGAGGCCGGCGATCAGCCACCGCATCGCGATCCGGGGATGCTCGAGGAGCACCGGTACCAGCTTCTCGCGCTCCATCCGGAACGCCGACACCGCCGCGATCGCCCGCGCCGACGACATGTGGGGCCGGTTCTGGAACATGGCGATGTCGCCGATCACGGCCCCGTCGGAGACATGGGCGATGACGCGGCGCTTCTCTCGGCGATTGCGGTACAGCTCCACCTGACCGTGCTGGATCACGTAGGCCGCGTCGGCCTCGCTCCCCTCCTTGAACAGGTGCGTTCCCGGATACTTGTCGACGTACTCGCCGACCCCCGCCAGAGCGACGAGGTCCCCATTCGTCAACGGCAGGTAGTCGGTGCGCCCAAACGAGCGCGCCAGCCACGCGAAATGCTGCTGCTCCACGTTGTCCATAGGGCTCCCTTCCCTGCCCGAGACAACGCAGTCGGGTCCCCGACTGTTCCGGGAAAATGTCACCGCCGCGACCATGCCGCGACCGGCCGGCGGATCAGCCGACGACGGCGAGGCGGATGCGGCGGAACCCCTTGCCCTTCGACTCCACCTTCACGATCTCGATCCGGCCCACCTCCGACGTTGAATCGACATGCGTGCCGCCGTCGGCCTGCCGGTCGAGACCCACGATGTCGATCACTCGCACCTCCCGCAAGCCCGCCGGGAGCAGACTCACCTTGGTGCGGATCAGGCTCGGGTCCTGGTCGGCCTCCTCCCGGGGCAGGAAGCTGACCTCCACCGGCAGGGCAGCCGCCAGCTGCCGGTTGAGTTCCTCCTCGAGCGGCGCCTTGTCCTCCGGGTCCCACTGAGGCAGCTCGAAATCGAGGCGACCCTCGCCCGGCTTCATGTTCCCGCCGGTCACCGGGCTCTGGTAGCGGGCCCACACCACCCCGCAGAGGGCATGCATCGCGGTGTGGGTGCGCATCAGCCGGTAGCGACGATCCCAGTCGACCACGCCATGCACCTCGGTGCCGCTCGTCGGGAGGTCGCCGTCGACCCAATGCCACACCTCGGAGCCGTGCGAAGCGACCCGCACCACCTCGAGGCGATCGTCGCCGATCCACAGCGCTCCGACGTCATGGGGCTGGCCGCCGCCGCCCGGGTAGAAGACGGTCCGGTCCAACAACACCCGCCCCTCGTCCCGATCGACTGCGAGCACGGAGGCGTCCATCTCACGGGCATAGGCGTCGGTCGAGTAGATGCGGTCGGTCACGGCGGCCTCCGGGGTCGGCTCCCCCGGACACTAGAGGCTCACACCGGAGACGCCGGCGTCTTCTCAGGATCGGGGCCGGGGGCCGGTTCGCTGCCGGAGAGGGAGGTGCGGAAGATCAGGATCGGGTAGCCGACCGCCACCACGACCGCGAACAGGAACCACTGGATGGCGTAGCTGAGGTGGTTGCGTTCCGTCTGCTCCGGCGGCGGGACCGGGATCGGACTGTCGGTGGCCTGGGGTGGCTCCTGGCTCTGCAATTCGGCGTACACCGGGGCCAGGTGGAGGCTGCTCTGTTGCTGGAGGCGGGCGAGGTCGACCCTGGCGACACGGGTGAGGACGCCGTCGGGGGGATCGACGGGACCGAAGCTGCCCCGCACCTGCGTCGTGCGGATGATGCCGATCACCTCGACCCGGCCGGCCGGAGGTTCGGCTCCGGCGACCGGCGGGTCGGTGGCGTCGATCGGGACCCAGCCACGGTCGACGACGACCGCGGTGCCGTCATCGAGGAGGAGCGGCGTCAAGACATCGTGCCCCGAGATGCCCTCGTAGGAACGGGAGCGGAGGATGACCTCCTCGTCGAGGACGTAGCTGCCGTCGAGGAGCACCATCCGGTACTCGAGTGCGTCCGGGTCGTCCCCATACTGCGCCACGAGGTCGTCCCACGGCACCGGGGCGGCGGTGAGTCGCGCCTCCAGCAGGCGGTTGAGTTGCTTGCGCTCGTCGAGGCGGCGCAGCTGCCACAGGCCCAGGTTCACGAACGCCACGATCGCCACCAGGGCGAGCACGTGACCGGCGATCCACTTGGGACGGGTGAGGAAGGCGAAGGAACGGGAGGATCCGGTCATCGAGGCGATGGTATCCCGTTCCCGGCACGAAGGTGTCACCGGGGTGGGTTGGCCCGAGGGACCGCGATCGCAGCCGGGGCCGGTGGGTAGGCTGGCTCGATGCGGCTCTTCCTCGTACGTCACGCGGTGACGGCTGAAACGGGCACGAAGCTGAGTGGACGACTCCCCGGGATCCCACTGTCGGCGGAAGGTCGAGCCATGGCGGCGTCCGTCGCCGAGCAGCTGGCGTCCCGTCCCGTGACCGCGGTCTACACCTCTCCGATCCGTCGCTGCCGGGAAACCGCCCGCATCCTGAGCGAGACCTGGGGAGTGAAGCCGGTCGTGCTGGCGGGCCTGACCGAGGCCGACTACGGGCGGTGGAGCGGACGCAGCCTCGAGAGCCTGGCCCGGCTCAAGGCGTGGCAGCAGCTCATGGCATCTCCCGCCCGGTTCCGGTTCCCGGAGGGAGAGACCCTCGAGGAGGTACGAGCCCGGGCCGTGGCGACGATCGAGGAGCTGGCCGACCGCCACCGCAACGACGAGATCGCGGTGGTGACCCACGCCGACGTGATCCGGGTCCTGGTCGGCCACTACCTCGGCGCACCCCTCGACCTCATCCACCGCCTCGATATCCGCCCCGTCGGGGTGTCGGTGGTGGAGCTGGGCCGGGACGGCACGGTGCGGGTCCCGACCGTCAACGCGGGCCCAGGGCTGGAGGCGGGCCGATGGCACTGATCGCGGACGGGTTCGTAGCGGGCGCGATCGGCGAGCCGGGCCAGCGCACCTTCCTGCTCCAGTTCACCGTCGACGGGGTGCCGGCCTGGTACGTCCTCGAGAAGGCACAGGTCGCCGCCCTCGCCACCGAGAGCGCCGCTCTCCTCCTGACCGCCGGGCACGCCGGGGCAGGTGGGGCCCTGGAGGCGCCCGCACTCGTGGAACCGACCCGGATCGCGTTCCGGGTCTCGGAGATCGGGCTGGTGTTCGACGCCGAGACCGAACTCGCCACCCTGCTCCTCACCCCGACCGACGACGCGGAGGAACCGGCCGCCTACCAGCTCACCCCCGCCCAGCTCGACGCCGGGGCACGGGCCGGCGGCGAAGCGGTGTTGCGGGGCCGCCCCCGCTGCCCACGGTGCGGACTGGCGATGGACCCGGACGGCCACCATTGCCCGGTGACCAACGGCGACCTGCGGCACCACCGGCCGTGACCCGATGACGGCGCAGTGGGAGCCGGCGGTGCAGGAGTTGGTGGGGCGGTTCGCCTCCGCCTCCAACGCCACCCTGCTCGCCACCACCGAAGAGGGGGACCTGGTGGTGTACAAGCCTGCCCGGGGGGAACGACCATTGTGGGACTTCCCGCGCGAGTCGCTGGCGTGGCGGGAGGTGCTCACCTACCGGGTCGGCGCCGCCCTCGGCTTCGACCTGGTGCCCGAGACGACGATCGGCGACGGACCCTTGGGACCCGGCTCGATCCAGCGCTTCGTCGAGCACGACCCGACGTACGACCCCATCGCCGACGTGCGGGCCTGCGACCCGAGATTGTGGCCATGTGCCGTGCTCGACGTGGTGTGCAACAACGCCGACCGCAAACTCGGCCACATCCTGCGGGACTCCGCCGGTGGGCTGCACGCCATCGACCACGGCCTCACGTTCCATCCCGACGACAAGCTCCGCACCGTGTTGTGGGGGTTCGCCGGCCAGCCGGTCCCGGATACCGCCCTCGCCGCGCTGGACCGGCTCCGTGCTGCCCTCGACGGCCCCCTCGCCGGCGACGTCGCGTCGGCCCTGGGGGACCCGGCGCTGCAGGCGCTCCGAGAACGGGTGGCACGGCTGCGGCAGAGCGGGGTGCACCCGGAGCCGCCCGAGGACCGCCCTCCCCTCCCCTGGCCCCCCTACTGATCGGTGGCGGGGAAGGGACTCATCCGCCGTGGGCGATGCCGCCGGCACGGCGGGGATCGGCGGCTTCGAACAGCCAGGCGGGCGGGTCGAAGAGCACCGCCTGCACCCCGCCGAAGTACATGGAGAGGTCGGGGAACCGTCGCACTTGCACGTCGTCGAAGGGACGCACCGGGATCCCGGGCTCGTAGGCGGCGGTGGGGGCACCCTCGAAGACCTCGGCGTGCACCCGGGGATGATCCACCGCGTCGGAGAGGGCCATGCCGAGGTGGATGAAGTTGAGGAGGACGGAGCTGATGGCGGTGGTGATGCGGTCGGCGCCCGGCGAGCCGATCGCGAGCACCGCTCCGCGGGTGCTGCGAGCCACCGTGGGCGCCATGTTGGAGGGGAGGCGGGTGCCCGGCTCCAGGGAGTGGACACCCTGCGGGTTGAGTTCGAGTTCGCCGAGTGAGTTGTTGAGCCAGAAGCCGGTCCCGTCGACGAGGGCGCCGGAGCCGTACCCGGCCGAGACGGTGATCGAACAGGCGTTGCCGTCGGAGTCGACGGTGGAGGTGTGGGTGGTCGACGGGGCCGAGATGATGCCGTCGAGATCCCCCATCCCGGCCAGCTCCAGCAGCCGCTCGGCTTCCTGCTGGCGTTCGTGATCGACGAAGAGTCGGCTGCGGTAGGTGAGCACGGCGCGCTGGACCCGGATCAGGGTCTGGATGTCGTCGGCCGACCACGACTCGAAGGCGCCCCCTCCGAGCAACATGAGCATGGCGGCCATGCAGGCGCCGCCGACGGCGGGAGGCGGGTTGGTGGCGACGGCCCACTCATCGATGTCGACCCGGATCGGAGAGCGCACCACCGCCTCGTAGTCGGCGAGGTCGCGGCGGGTGAGGAGCCCGCCTCCGCCCTGGACCGCCTCCACGATCATGGCGCCCAACTCGCCCCGGTACAGCGCGTCGGTCCCCTCGGCGGCGATGAGGCGGAGGGAGTCGGCGAGGTGGGGAACGTGCACGACGTCCCCCGCCACCATGTGGGTGCCATCGGGATGATGGATGACGGCGTAGCTGGAGGGGTCCCAGCCGAACACGACCTCGTGGGAATGGGCGAAGTACTCCGCCGCCGCCGAGGAGAGGGGAAACCCCGGTTCCACCGCGGCGATGGCCGGCTCGAACAGCGACGCCCATGGGGCGGAGCCGTAGCGTTCCCACGTGAGGCGGAGGCCGGCGAAGGCGCCCGGGGTGCCGACCGATCCGTGCCCGACGATGGTGCGGGTCCCGCCCCCGTAGGTCATCTCGATCTCGCGGAGACCGCCGCCGAAACGGTCGGCGGGGAGGCCGCGGCCGGGCATCTCGATACTGCCGTCGATGACGACGGGATCCTGCCCGGCCGGCCACACGGTCATGAAGCCGCCGGAGCCGGGGGCGATGATGCCGGGCTCGGTGCACATCGAGGCGATCACACCGGCGACGGCGGCATCGAAGGCGTTGCCGCCCTGATCGGCGATGGCGGCCCCCGCGTCGGCGGCGATCTGGGAGCTGGAGGCGATGCTGACCCGGCGCATCGGCGCAATCTAGGGGTGCGGGCAGGCGCCCTCCAACACCCCGGCACCGGCAGGCTGTAGCTGGAGGGCTCAGATGTCGGCCTCCGCCAGCTCGGACGGCTTGGGGTCCACCGAGTACGCCACGACTTCGAGGCGGCTGTGGCGGCCGTCCTTCGCCTGCCAGAAGCGGCGCTGCACCATGCCGGTGACCCACGTCTCACAGCCGGATTCGGGCAGGTTGTCGGCGATCTCGTCGGATGGGTCCCACAGCGTGACCGGGACGACGTCGACCCGGCGGCGGGGGGCGTCACTGCGGACGGTCACCAGGTAGCGGACGAGGCGGGAGCCGGAGTCGAAGACGCGGAGTTCGGGTGCGGCGGCGAGCTTGCCGGAGAGGACGACGAGGTTGCAGTCCATGGGTGTTGCACCTCCAGTGCGGTGGGAAGTGCGGGTCTCTGCAACGTATCGGGGCGCTGCGACAGGAAGCTGCGCCGTGAGCCGGGCGTGTCAGCCGGCGGCCACGATCAGCGCCTCGAGCTCGTCGATGCCGGGGAAGGCGGGGTCGTGCTCCAGGATGCGGTTGCGCAGGTCACGAGCGTTGGCGGCGTCGCCCTCGAGGGCGGCGGCCCGGGCGGCCACGTACCAGAGCTTGAGGTCCTCGGAGAAGGGCTTGTGGGTGAGCCGGGTCGGCCGGGTGAGGCGTCTCGCCGCGGCGACGTCGCCTTGATCGATGAGGAACGAGGCGTAGACGACGGTTCCTTCCTTCAGGACGGCCGGGGTACCGCCGAGGTCCTGCAGCGTCGTCCAGGCGGCGGCGACGTCGTCGGTCCGTCCCAGGGCCCGCAGCACGTCCATCTCGACCGGGAGGTGGGTCGTCTCGCCGGTGATGCGGCGGTAGGTGCGCAGCTCACGCAGCGCCTTGGCCCAGTCGCCGATCCGGTAGGCGGCCAGCCCGAGGATCTCTCGCACCGTGGCGTCGCGCGGGGCGAGTTCCTTGGCGCGCTCCGCCTTGCGCATCGCGGCGTGGTGGCGACCGTCGACGAACGCCTCGGACGCCTCGCCCAGTGCTTCCAGGGCGGCGGTGATTCTCGGTGCCGGGGTGACCCTGGTCAGCTCTTCAACGACCCAATGGGGCAGGGCGGCGGCGGCGCCCTTCAGGTCGCGGCGGGCCTTGGAGGAACGCTCGGAGGAGCGTGGATCCCCCCTTCCCGTGGCCTTGGGGTCGCGGCGACCCTTCCCGGTACCCGAGTGTTCCGCGGCTCCACCTCGGGTGCCGCCACGGCCGGAGCCGCCGGTACCTCCGCGATCCGAACCCGACCTGCCGCCGGCACTCGACCGTCCCGTGGCTCCACCTCGGGTGCCGCCACGACCGGAGCCGCCCCGGTCGAAACTGGAGGAACGGCCGGGGTCGTCGCGGCGCGGCTGTGAGCCCCGCCGGGGTGTACCCCCGCGTCGACGGTCACGGTCACGGCCGCGATCGGATCGTTCTCCTGCCACCGGATCCTCTCTTCTCCATCGGACGCGATTGAGGCCGCCCCGAAGGACGGCCTCAATCTACTGGTTGTCCGGCGGCGACCTACTCTCCCGGGGCCCCACGGCCCAAGTACCATCGGCGCTGGCAGGCTTAACTTCCGTGTTCGGAATGGGAACGGGTGGATCCCTGCCGCTATGGCCACCGAAACGCTGTTAGTGCTCCTCGAGCACTCCATAGCGAGCACGATCGTCGCGATATTCAAATTCAAGCCCTCGACCTATTAGTACCAGTCAGCTCCACACATTGCTGTGCTTCCACTTCTGGCCTATCGACCTGGTGTTCTGACCAGGGGTCTTACCCGGTTGTCCGGTGGGAGATCTCATCTTGGAGGCGGCTTCGCGCTTAGATGCCTTCAGCGCTTATCCGTGCCGTACGTAGCAAACCAGCCGTGCCCTTGGCAGGACAACTGGCACACCAGAGGTACGTCCATCCCGGTCCTCTCGTACTAGGGACAGATCTCCTCAAATCTCCTGCGCCCGCGACGGATAGGGACCGAACTGTCTCACGACGTTCTAAACCCAGCTCGCGTGCCTCTTTAACGGGCGAACAGCCCGACCCTTGGGACCTGCTTCAGCCCCAGGATGAGACGAGCCGACATCGAGGTGCCAAGCCCCGCCGTCGATATGGACTCTTGGGCGGGATGAGCCTGTTATCCCCGGGGTACCTTTTAGCCGTTGGCCTCGGCGCATCCACGTGCCGCCGAGGGATCACTAGGCCCTACTTTCGTACCTGCTCCACTGGTGAGTGTCGCAGTCAAGCTCCCTTGTGCCCTTGCACTCGCCGCCTGATTGCCGACCAGGCTGAGGGAACCTTTGGGCGCCTCCGTTACACTTTTGGAGGCCACCACCCCAGTGAAACTGCCCGCCAGACACTGTCCCTGATCCGGATAACGGATCGAGGTTAGAAGCCCATTATGAGAAGGGTGGTATTTCAATGGTGACTCCACAAGGGCTAGCGCCCTCACTTCATAGTCTCCCACCTATGCTACACATCACATAACAAACTCCAATGTCAAGCTGCAGTAAAGGTCCCGGGGTCTTTCCGTCCTGTCGCGGGTAGTGAGCATCTTTACTCACACTGCAATTTCGCCGAGTCTCTGGTTGAGACAGTGCCCAAGTCGTTACGCCATTCGTGCAGGTCGGAACTTCATGTGCTTTCCCCTGTTTCCAGGGGCACAGACTATGCCTTCATCTCGTCAGCTCGCCGATGATCGCCAGCGGGTCGAACCGCCGCTTGCCGCTTGGGTTCATTCCTGCTGCGATCTCGACGATCTCCGCCAATCCTGCGCTCGTGAGGTGTGAGCCGTACTCCATTCGTCCGCAGATCGCGGCGAAGGACTCGAAGTCCCTCTGCTTGGCCGAGAGCATCGGCCAACGCTCGAAGTGAGGTATCACCCTCTCGAGCAGCAGAGGAAGACTACGTACCTCCCACTTGACGGTCTTGTCAGACGGATCGGAGCGTATCGCTCCGCATCCGAAGTATGACTCGACCAGGTGCAATACCTGGCTGCGGTCCTCGTTCTGGCTGACGGATGCGCTCGGCCGTACCTCCCACCCCACTTTGAGCTTCGCTCGAGGGGAGATCGATACGGTGAAGCATCCTTCGCCGTCGAAGTACCCAGACAGGTACGCAGGAAAGTTGGCTGCTGTGCGAGAGCCCGCGTATTGCGCCGGCGATAGATTTGTCACGCTCTCACGCTATCGAGAGGGTGTGACAGCACCGACGCCTCGCCCCGAAGGGCTCAGTCGTTACGGGGTCATGCCCATTGCTGGGCAGAGGACTTCCCACGGCATTACCCGTCGCATTGCTGCGAGTAGGGCTTCGCCGTTATGAGCGGGTGTGCGTATGGAGTCACCTCCATACAGGGCAAGTTCTACACCAATCCGACAGATTGGTGCCTTGTCTTACCCGACAAGGAATTTCGCTACCTTAGGACCGTTATAGTTACGGCCGCCGT